>JAICWL010000170.1 GCA_025934835.1 Fimbriimonadaceae bacterium | reverse complement strand
GGGCCCGCGACGAATCTAAAGGCTAATAAGACTGATTAGACGAGGGCTGGAACGTAATAGCCCGAGCAGCACACGCTCGCCCGTGGCCGTCACTCTGCCCGGGTTAATGCGCTCGTTCGAGAGTAAGAGGGATTTACGGCCAACGCACTCGTGACTACCGAGCTGAATGACGACGCCCAACAGTGAGAAATTCTTCTGCGTTCGGGAGAACAAAAGAGCCTCCCAAGGCTCCCAGTCTTCGCACGAACAAGCGGATATCGGCTCACATTACTATCTCCTCGAGAACGCGGCATCGAAGCCTCACGCCCGGGCGAAGCTCTGTGCTTTTGAATTTTGTATTCCGACATCGGGAACATACGCCGCCCCGCGGGCGCCCGGAGGTTGACTAAAGCTAGCCGCAATTGGCTGTGGCGATGCGTGGCCACTGAGGTAGAAGTCTCGGTGTCTCGGTTCCTGGCCGCTGATGGCACCTTCAATCACGGTCGCGACCCAGTCCTCGACACTGACGCCCGCCTGATCTGCCGCCTTCTGGCACAACTCAAGCTGGGTGGCCGTTACTGTGACCTCGATTCTGGACGGCGTGAGCGGGTCTGATTCGGGCACGCCTCCTTCTTCAACTTTGCGCCCGCTCAGGCTGGCATGAAGTTCGCGGCGCAAACGATTACGGGACCAGCCCTCCCGCTCGGCTTTCGAGAGCCAAAAGTCCTGCTCGGTTTCGGGCAGGGAAGCAACCTCGGCATGGTGGCCAAAGCTCAGTGCTTCCCTGCGCCGGCCGAGTTCGAACCGCCGTGCCACCCATGCATAGTTGCGCAGCGTCTTATAATTTAGCGAGGTCTTTTCAATGGCCTCGCGATATCTACCGGTATATTTTGCCTCACCATATGTAAGCCAGTCGCCGAGGCACCAAGCAGATGTGCTGGTAACCAATGCGAGTTGGCGACCGATGGCGAGCCAACGATCGAACGAGAATTTTCGGGGAAACGCAATCCCCGTCATTGGAAGGGTGATCCTTCCGGCCGCCCCCTGCGACGGAACGCTAACAGCCAATGCCTGATAGTAGTCAGCGATGGGCGCAGTGTTGCGCGAGACCTGGTCCATAGCCGCCTCTCACATTCGATTCAATGCTAGGCCGCAACCGATCCCTGGAACCGATAGTCGGGCTTTTCCGCGCGGGAGACGGGGCCTTCCCAGTACCCTTACAACCATATGAAGTCAGTATCCTTGCAGACTTTGTCAAAGCTCATAGTCAGATGTGCGAGGCATGGCTCAAAGTTGCCATGGCGTGACTCCGTGTACCGATCGGTTGATCACTTGGGTGACGCCTCAGCGCCTTGTGTCCCTGCTGGTTCGGACTCGAGCAGGAGACCGATGGCGGATCGGCGGCCTTTGCCAGGAGGCAACCAGGGTTGGATGTCGCGAACCAGCGCATCTTCGGCTCATCAATGCGGCATCGATGACGCATCGCGGCACGCACGCTGCGCCTCTATGAATGCAGGAGTTGATTTGAGCGGCGGTTGGTGCCTTACGGCGTGACGGGAGGCAACAGCGGCGGTGTGGCGCAGCGACAAGGTTGTCAGGCTACGGATGGTAGCCTTTCAGCGTCTGATTGACGTGGACACTCAGTGGACTGGTGCCGCTCAGGGCTCTGTAGTCATCGCGGAGGTGGGGTCGTGGAGAGTGCATCCCGACCGGCGCTGGTTCGTCGTCGTCGTGCCCTCGGGTACTCGCAGGAGGAGTTGGCGGCCCGGCTGCGCGTGGATCGTTCGACCATCGGCCGCTGGGAGCGCGGAGAGTCTGAGCCACAGCCATGGAACCGACCGGCTCTCTCCCGAGCACTTGACGTCACCGCTACTCAGCTGGACTTGCTGCTTACTGTCGGGTCGACCAACGTTGACACGCACGGGCCGCATCATGGCCTGCATGCGACGAGGGTGACCGGTCTTGTTCTTTCCGGCTACGCTGATGCCGGGTTCGGCGCCTCGAACGCGTGGGCGTTGCTGGCCGGGCCCGGCAGCAGTGTCATTCATCGAGACGCTGGGATTCTTCCGACTGTCACGGAGTTGCGCGAGCGTGTCCGGGAGCTTGATGCGCGATATGACAGTGTGCCCTCGGCGTTGTTAATTGGTGAGATGGGTCAATGCCTCGGTCAGATTGACACGTTGGCTGCCCATACGCGATCTGAGAGGGCAGCACGTGTGTTGGATCGAGTCGAGGCTGATGCCACTACCTTGATGGGCCAGTTGGTTTGGGATGTCTCCCAGAGACGAGCAAATGAATTAGCTCGCGGGTATTTCGAATGGGCTGTCGCCGCCGCACGGCGAGCGCGTGATCCGATCGCGGAGGCTCTTGCGCTGCTACGCATGAGTTTCGTGGCGCTCTACGGCGAACGTCATCCACACAACGGATTGGCGCTGGCCTTGGCCTGTGCCGATGTCGCTCGGAGCGTCAGCCATGTGCTGGCGGCATTGGCGATCCTGCACACCGCTGAGGCACATGCGATGCTCGGCGACAGGAAGGAATGCGAGCGAGCGCTCGGCGACGCTGGCACGCGCGTCGCCGCCGTCGATCCAAGCGATCCGGCGTTCGGCCTCTACTCCTCTTCGCAGTTCGAGCGCATGGCAGGCTCCTGCTACTTGTTCCTCGGCCGTCCGGCACGAGCTGAAGCGATCCTCACGACGGCTGCGGTTTCTCCCGATATCTCACCGAAGTCTCGCGCGATCGTCTTAGGTAATCTGAGCCTCGCCCGCATCCGGCGCGGCACGGTGGGGCCGGCCGTAGAAGCGCTG
>JAICWL010000185.1 GCA_025934835.1 Fimbriimonadaceae bacterium | reverse complement strand
GGCTGCGACCAATTGGACGTCACCGGTAAACCCTCGTTGTGACGATAGCCGCGGCGGCCGGCCAACACACTCGCGACCGTCGAAGATCACCTCTTCGAGCGAGACCAGCGCCACCTCGGCGTCGCCGTCGTCAGACCCCAGAAGCACAGATCGACACTCACGCCCCGCTCCAACCACGCCCCGCCGACATCACGCTTTCAAGCTCAGTAGACAGCGCAGTTAGCCGAACGGATGGTTTTCTCGGCAGCCGCACACTGGGTGATCCTTGTGTCAGTGCTATTGGTCAGCAACCATCCGTGGGTGAGCCTAGCTGCTCCCCTTCGTATCCGTAGTCGATGAAAATATTTACAAGTTGCACGACCCCAACGACCGCCCAGACGAACAGCGCTACTGAAATTCCGAATAGAATGGCTCGGAGGTTCTTGGGGCCCGGGCTGCTGTCGAGGGCGCCAGCAAGACCTACGATCGCGGCGCCTCCGCTTACCCACGCGACAATCTGAAACGGGCGAAAGAATTCCTTAACGCCGGCCGCTTCGATGACCTTCTTGTAGAAGCCCTGTAGGAATCCCATCAAGAGCGCGATAGCGGCGAGAGTTACCGCCAATAGGCCAACGGCGGCACCAGATACTGCGAGCAGTACCGCAGACTCCTCCTCAAGGACCCCGCTCTTTGCGTGAGCCCAGATGCCCATTCCTGCGCCAAGCAGAAGTCCAAGCAGCAAGTCCCACGAGAAGATATCGCTCTCGATCAACAAACCGAGGCTTCCCCGGATGCTCTTCCGAGACTGGCTCACCCGGCTCGAAGGGCTGTTCATCTAGTTCGGTCCCCTATCTCACATGACACTGTTGCTGTGCGCCGATACACGGCGATCTTAAGTCGAGTTGGTGCTCCCTTGCCGGGGTATAGATAATCATGCCGAGCCGTTCAGATTGACCGCGCCTATCGAGGAAATTTTTACCCAAATTCTGGCTTGCCAAGCACAGCATCAAGAACCCTCGACGCTGATCGCCGCAGCGAGCTCGTCAACTCATCTCTGTCTACACGTCGCGAGAGCCTTCTCCCTCAGTTGCTGCGTCTGGTCGGGTGATGCATGCCCAGACCCATTCCCGCTCAGAGCCGCTATCGCTCGATTTATACATTCCCTCAGCCTGCGCGTCCGACGAAGGTGTTTCGATCTAGGCATCAAGTACTCGCCCTCATATCAGCTACTCGCAAGAATGATCGCTTTTGATTCAACTTATCCGGTGCGCCATGTCCCGAAACGGGCCTCGCGGCAGGTCGGCGTCTGTTCGGGTGAGAGAGCGAAGCTCCGCCGGTGAACCCTCATGAGCTCACACGAACGGTGCTTCATAACGAGCCGCGAGCGTGGCCAACTTCGAGGCTCAAGGCCTGCCTACGACCATGGCTACTGAGCTTGAAAGCGTGATGTCGGCGGGGCGTGGTTGGATCGGGGCGTGGGCGCCGATCTGTCCTGACCCGGCCGGCCCTGAATGGCGGTGGCGTTGCGCCTGGACGCCCGCCAGGACATCACGTCGGAATGGAACCACCAAGGCCAGGGCATGGAACTGCGCGCACCGAACGACGACCCCAACGTGATCGCCTTCCCCGCGCCAAGCGAGCGAATCCACCTCCACCGCCGAACGACCCTCGAAGGCCTCATCAACGACCACCACCGAGCCACCCAATAGCAGGTCACGCCCCGTGGCAGAGTATTCGACTACTACAAGCCTTGAGCACCCGGACGCCGCGCTTGGCGGGCCAGGCTGCGCGAGCTGGCCCGCCAGGCTGGCGCGGCGCTGCGCCGCTGATCCGCTCGGCAGGGAACCCGACGTCCGCCCGGCCCGGCGAAATCCGGCATTTCCCGGGCGCGTGCCCGCGGTAGCCAGTACGCTGCTGGCGGATCAGGGTACGGACTAGGGGTTGGGATCAAGCGGGCGGCACCGGGCGCTCGCGCGCATCGCGAAGCACGCGGCGCTCTCGCGTCCCGGTTCTGTCGGCCCTCGTAT
>JAICWL010000140.1 GCA_025934835.1 Fimbriimonadaceae bacterium | reverse complement strand
TCTGACCGACCTCGCGAAGCGGTACAAGAAAGACATCTACATCGTGGAAACCGCCTATCCCTGGAAAGTCGACACATCCGAAGGGCCGCGCGTCTACAGCGGAGCAGGGCTCCAGTCGGGCTACCCGCCGACCCCAGAGGGCCAGGCCGCCTTTCTCGAGAAGCTCATATCGATCCTGCACGGCCTTCCCGGAGGACATGGCAAAGGGCTGCTGTACTGGGCGCCCACGTGGATCCCGTACGGCGGCAAGCACGGCGACTATAACAACATGGCCACGTTCGATGGCGAAGGCAGAGCTCTACCCGCCGTCGACGTCTTGGGCTCGAAGCGATGACGTCGAAGTTCGCAGTGTCCTTGGCGGTGTGCGCCGCGGTGATGGTGGTGGCGGCTATCTCCGGAGAGTTGGTCGTTCAGCGCCGCGGCATTCCCAACCGGGTGACCATTCTGTATTGGGAGAAGTGGACCGGCGCAGAGGGCGAGGCCATGCGCGCCGTCGTCAACAACTTCAACGCCTCGCAGAACCGCATCTTCGTGCGCTACCTCAGCATCTCCAGCGTCGACCAGAAGACGATGTTCTCGACGGCCGGCGGCGACCCGCCGGACGTGAGCGGAATTTGGCAAGACCAGGTTTGCGAGTTCGCCGACGCACATGCCTTGACCGATCTGACCGAGATGGCCAAAGCAAGCGGGCTGACGCGGAACTATTACATTCCCGGCTACTGGGACCCCCTGTTCTACAAAGGCAAGCTGTGGGCGCTTCCGAGCACCCCCGCCTCGGTGGCGCTCCACGTCCGCCAGGACCTCATGCCCCCCGACGCGAACACGCCCGAGACCTTTCCGAAAACGATAGAAGGGCTCGACGCCCTCGTCGATCGCATCTCAAAGAAGAACCCGGACGGCAGCCTCCAGCTTGCAGGATTCCTCCCTTCCGACCCCGGCTGGTGGAACTGGGCCTGGGGTTACTACTTCGGAGGAAAGCTCGTCGATGGCGACCGCCTGACCATCAACTCACCCGAGAATCTTCGCGCCTTCGAATGGGTCGCGAGCTATGGCAAGCGGTTCGGCAACAAGGAGGTCCAAAGCTTTCAAAGCGGGTTTGGTACCTTCGCCTCGCCCCAGGATCCGTTCATGACCGGCAAGGTAGCCACCGAACCGAACGGTCCATGGAAGGCGAATTACATCCGGGTTTATCGTCCGGGAATCAAATGGTTCGCGGTGCCGTTCCCGCACCCTGCGGATCGCCCCGATCTCGCCGATCGCTCAAATCTTTCTCAAGATGTCCTGGTGATCCCGCGCGGCGCGCATCACCCCAAAGAAGCGTTCGAGTTCATCCGGTACATTCAGCGCCAGGACGTGATGGAAGGGCTCTGCATCGCGCACACAAAGAACTCGCCGCTGCGCAAAGTGAGCGAGCATTTCTTCAAGGTCCACGGCAACCCGTACATCCGGTTATTCGACAAACTGGCTCGTGGCCCGGGCGCGTTCTATCCCCCACAAATTGGCATTCTTCCAAAAATCCAGGACGAGCTCAATGTGGCGTTCGAGTCCATCAACGCCGGGGAGAAAACGCCCAAGCAAGCGCTTGACGACGCTCAGCACCGACTCGAGGATCAGTGGCGCATCTACAAGCTTCAGGTGCTGGATAAGTGAACCGAAGGCGAGACGCGCGGATCGGCATCCTTTTCGCCAGTCCGTGGATCATCGGTTTCTTGGTCTTCCTGGCCTATCCGGTTGTCGCGTCCTTCGTCTACTCGTTCACCGACTTTTCGATTCTGCGGCCACCGCGGCTGATCGGCCTCGAGAATTACTCCGAGCTTGTGCGCGACGAGGTGTTCTACAAGTCGCTCGTGAATACGCTGGTCTATACGCTGGGCGCCGTCCCGCTCAGCACAGTGGTAGCCATCGCGCTCGCGTTGCTCCTGAACACTAAAGTGCGGGGGATGGCGTTTTATCGCACGATCTTCTTCCTGCCGTCGCTCGTGCCGATGGTCGCGCTCGGAACACTCTTTCTGTGGGTGTTCAACGGCGATTACGGCATCCTGAACGACTTGCTGCGCAGAATTCACATCACCGCTCCGAACTGGCTGGGAGACCCGGCGTGGGCAAAGTCGACGCTCATTATGATCGCCGCTTGGGGCTGCGGCCAAGCGATGATCATTTACCTCGCCGGGCTCCAGGACGTCCCCATCGCGCTGTACGAGGCAGCCGAGATCGACGGCGCGAAGACCTGGGCAAAAACCCGCTGCGTAACGCTCCCCATGATCTCGCCCGTGATCCTTTTCAACGTCGTCATGGGCATCATCGGGTCGCTGCAGGTCTTCGCCGTGCCGTACGTCATGTTCCCCGGCGGCGCCCCGGCCCGCTCGACCTACTTCTACACGAGCTACCTGTTCGACAACGCGATTCTCTACCAGCGCATGGGCTTTGCCAGCGCTATGGGCTGGGTCATGTTTATCATCACGCTGCTGCTCACGCTGCTTTCTCTAAAGCTGTCCGAGCGCCATGTCCACTACGAGGCCGGATAGCGATGGAAATCGAAAACTCGACCATCCAAAGCCTGCCCCCCAAGCGCCGCCCGGTAGCCGTCGTGGCCCTCACGCACATAGTGCTCGTGGCGCTCTCCCTGCTGTTCGCATTGCCGCTGCTCTGGATGCTGTCCACCGCGATTAAGCCGATCACGGAGACCATGACGAGCCCACCCGTCTGGATTCCGTCGAAGTTTCTTTGGGGCAATTTTCCCGCTGCGGTGACCTACGGCAGCAAAGAGCTTGGCTACATCCCGTTCCTCGTCTATGCCCGGAACACCCTGATCGTCACAGTGCTGTCGGTGGGTGGCGCAGTCATCTCGAATTCGATCGTCGCTTACTCGTTCGCAAGGATAAAGTGGCCCGGCAGGGATCTGTTCTTCGGAGTAACGCTCGCGACCATGATGATTCCGTTCCCGGTGCTGCTCGTGCCGACATTCGCGCTGTTCAAGTGGATGGGCTGGGTGGGCACGTTCCGCCCCCTGTGGGTGCCGGCATTCTTCGGCAGCGCGTTTTCGATCTTTCTGCTGCGGCAGTTTTTCAAGACGATTCCGATGGAGCTGTCCGAGGCGGCCAAACTCGACGGCTGCAGCGAGTTTCAGATCTTCATGGATGTCGTCGCCCCGCTCGCCAAGCCGGCCTTGGCCGTGGTGGCGCTTTTTACCTTCATGGGGTCATGGAACGATTTCATGGGCCCACTAATCTATCTTGTCGACCAGAGTACGTTCACCCTCTCGCTCGGGCTGCAAGCCTATCAAACGCAGCACGGCGGCACACCCTGGAACCTACTGATGGCGGCCACGCTCATGGTGATCCTGCCGGTGATCGTAGTGTTCTTCTTCGCCCAAAAAGTGTTCATTCAAGGCATCGCGACGAGCGGTATCAAATAGACGTGTCTGGTAGCATCTCGGTCGCGGCGCCGTACCCAAGTGGCGAAGGGAAGGGTCTGCAAAATCCTCATTCAGCGGTTCGAATCCGCTCGGCGCCTCCAGCTTGCCGCCAAAAGGAGCCGGCTTCAGTTAGCACGCAATTAAACGAGGCCAACTCCCAGGTGGCGCACGGCTCCCTCGAAGCCTACGAGGGGCTGCATCAGATTGGTTCCAAGCAAGCGAGCAATGGAAAGTGTCCCGTGGGTTCGAGAGGCCATAATTTAAGGCAATGAGCACCCTGCTGCTGGACGCCGGGGATATGCGCCGGACACTTGGTCGAATGGCGCACGAAATACTGGAGGCGAACCAGGGTGCGGAGGGGCTCGTGGTCGTGGGCGTGCTCCGACGAGGCTGGCCCGTCGCAAAGCGACTCGCTTTCTTGATGACTCAAATCGAAGGGACGACCGTGCCGTGCGGCAAGCTGGATATCCGGGCGCATCGCGACGACCGCCCTGCGGCGGCCGAGGACGAGACCGAGATTCCGTTCGAGGTTACTGGCAAGAGAGTCATCCTGGTCGACGAGGTCATCTATACGGCCAGAACCGCCCGCGCCGCCCTCGACGCGCTCATGAAGCACGGCAGGCCAAGCTCTGTGCAGCTTGCGGTGCTCGTGGACCGTGGGCACAGAGAATTGCCCATAGAGCCCAATTATCGCGGTAGAGTCGTTCATACGGAAAAGGGCGACCACATCATCGTAAG
>JAICWL010000147.1 GCA_025934835.1 Fimbriimonadaceae bacterium | reverse complement strand
GCACCGTGGACAGACGTTGTAATTTTCCTCCCATTCCTTGACGAAGACCATCGTCCCGCACTTGCTGCACTTGTGCCACAGCGTCTCGGACGTTTGCCGCTTGGGCAGGAAGGGGATGCCGTTGCGGACCCGGCTCAACCAGCTCATGATTAAATCCTTGTTTCGGCAGGAATTTGGGAAAGCTCGGCGGCGATTTCCATGGCTGCGCGGCCAGGATCGGCCGCGGCGGTGATCGGCCTGCCGACGACCAGCACCGAGGCTCCGTTGGCGAGCGCCTGCGTGGGCGTGACAACCCGCTTCTGATCGCCCACCGCCGCTCCCGCTGGCCGGATGCCCGGGACGACGAAGAACCCGTCGGGCCACGCGCCATGAGCGCCGCCGACTTCGGCGCCCGAACAGACGATCCCGTCGAGACCCGCGTCTCGTGCCACCCAGGCGAAGCGCGCGACTTGTTCCGCCGGCGAGCGGTCGATGCCGAGGTCTGCCAGGTCCGCCGCATCGAGGCTCGTCAACAAGGTGACCGCGACGACCTTGGTCGACGGCGGGGCCGCACGCCTGGCCGCCACGAGCATTTCGTGACCTCCGGCCGCGTGAACGGTCAGGATCGCCGGCTGGAGCGGCGCCATCGCCTCCACCGCTTTTGCGACCGTGTTCGGGATGTCGTGGAGCTTGAGATCGAGGAAGATCGGCAGGCCGAATTCGCCGAGTTTGCGCACTCCTTGTGGCCCTTGAGCCGAGAAGAACTCCAGGCCGAGCTTGAGACCGCCGACATGCTCGCGAACCGCGTCGGCGATCTGCTCGGCGCGCTCGAGGTCGGGCGTATCGACCGCGACGAAGATCGGGTTCAAACCGCAGGTTCCTGTTCGTCGGCGACAGCAGGCTCGGGCGACAGCGCAGCCGCCCGATTGCGCTCCATCGCCTCGATCCGGCGGCGATGCGACCACAGCCGAGTGCGCATCACGGACCAGGTCGGTGCAAAGCCGATCAGGAACACGATCAGGAGCAGGATCGGCAGCTTGATGTCCGCCTGAATGTCGCCCCATAGATTGACCGTCACATCGAACCAGTTCCGGCTGGCGAAGAGGGCAACGACGACCGCGATCAGGACCCAGAAAAGGGTCTTCAGAAATTGCATGGCGGTGCGTTTAGGCGAGCCGTGCGTTGAACGCCAGAAATTGCGTTCCGTCGCGTCTCAGAGTCGCTTCGTCGCAAGCGCGTTAAGCGGCGCGTTGAGGCAAGTAGCGCTCCAGTCCACACAGCCATCTGGGTGGGGAGAAGAGTGATTTTGCAAAAAGCTCAGAAGCTTGGGATCGGCGCGTTCGTGCTGTTGATGGGCGCGTCGCTGCTCGCGATGCGGCCCCACGATCGCTCGGTTGCGCAAGATCCAAAGATTGTCGCGGCGCATCTCAAGCTTGCCTCCTTGTCGACGGCAGCGCGCCAGGACATCGACTACCGGCTGCTCGATGCGCGCGTTCGCGAGCTGATGAAAAAGCCGGCAATGGTCGGGCTCGCGGTGGGTGTGGTCGAGAATGGCCGCATTACGTTCCTTCAGGGCTATGGCGAGACGCTCGCGGGCTCGGGAGATCCGGTTACGCCCTTAACCGTCTTCCGCTGGGCGTCCTGCTCGAAGGGGCTTGCGGCGACGATGGTTGCCAAGCTCGCGGAGCAAGGGAAGATCAATCTCAACGGTCCGGTCTCGGACTATGCGCCTGACCTCAAGCTTCCGAACGGGAACGAGCGCATCGCGACCGTAGGCGATCTGCTTTCGCACCGGCTCGGCATCTATCGTGATGCTTACGCCAACAAGCTCGAGGAAGGCGGCGACCCAAGCGAGCTGAGGACCGAAATCGGCCAGCTGAACGCAATTTGCGCTCCGGGGACCTGCTGGGATTATCAGAACGTCGCGTACGACGCCTCGAGCGAGATGGTCTCACGCATCACCCACATGCCCTACGAGCAGGCCGTCAAGCGCTACTTGTTCAACCCGATCGGAATGTCGAGCGGAAGCGTCTCCATGGAGGGATTGGAGTCGAACAAGAGCTGGGCGCGGCCGCACAGTGCCGGCAGGCGTCCGTGGCCGATGGTCGACACCTATTACAAAGTCCCGGGCGCTGCTGGCATCAACAGCAACATCAAGGACATGGCGCTGTGGATGGAAGCACAGATGGGCGAGATGCCGGACGTGATCGATGCCCGAGTGCTCGATACCATCCACGGCCGTTACGTGAAAACTCCGACAGAGCGCGCGCGGATGCGCAAGTTCCTCGAGCGCCTCGGCACCGCATGGTACGGTTACGGCTGGCGCAGCTACGATTACGCCGGCCACCAGATCATCGGTCACCGTGGCGGGATCAAGGGGTACCGCTCATTCATCCTTTTCGACCCGGTGAAGAAGAGCGGCGTAGTGGCGCTGTGGAACAGCGATACGTGGCAGCCAGGCGGACTAGAGTTCGAGGTGATGGACCAGATCTACCATCTGCCGTTCCGCGACTGGCTCGAGCTCAACAAGTCGCCTGCCGAAGTCATCGCTTCGGCTGAATCGGAACCCGACAGCGGCGGCCCGTCCTAAGTCCGCTCGGCCTCCGATTTCGCCTCGCTGATCTCACGCTTCTGATGAAGATGGGCGAGGTAACGGCACCCCATGCCGATGATGGACGTCGCCATCCCAATGACCAGCACCGGATAGTACCATGACGGCGGGTTCTCCTTGGTCCAAGCGACTGCCCCGAGGAACAAGACACTGACGATCGAGACCAGATAGCCAGTCGCTTTCCAGTCGAGGCCGCCGGGTACCGGAACGCTTACAGTTTCATGACGCATCGGCTGCAGGAACATCCAAGCCGAACGGTTTGTTTCGTCGGCGGAGACAGGAGATGGCGACCATGGCCGAAGGCAAGTCGAACGACGCAATTACGCTGCTGAAGCAGGACCACCGTGAAGCCGAGAAGCTGTTTAAGCAATTCGAAGAGGCGAAAGGTGACGGTCGCAAGGAGAAACTGGCGCGGCAGATTTGTCTCGCGCTGACCGTTCATTTCCAGCTGGAAGAGCAGATTTTCTATCCAGCGTGCGAAGGTACGGTCGACGAGGACGAGCTCAAGGAAGGCTATGTCGAACATGACGCGGCTAAGCTCATGGTCGCGGAAATCGAAGCGAACGAGGCCGGTGACGACGAGTATTTCGATACGAAGGTGCACGTGCTACAGGAAGAAATCGAGCACCACATCAAGGAAGAGGAAGGCCCTAACGGCATTTTCGCGCAAGCGCGCAAAGGCAAGCTCGACCTTGAGAACCTCGGTGAGCAGCTCGCGGCTCGGAAGAAGGAACTCACGACTAACTACAAAGCCGACGGTGTGCCCGAGCCTGAACTCAAGACGATGGACGAAGTATCGATCTGAGCAGGCGCCTACCGCTTTCTAGCGGAGCGCGGCGATCTCCGAGTCTCGCCCGTAGACGTCGTCGACATAGCTGAGCTGTCCGTTCTGGACCTGCGCGGTCAGGTAGGTGACGTAGATCGGCACCGGCTTCGGCAGGAGCACATGTTGCTCAGGCTCGTTTGACGCGGCTTCAGGGTCTCGGCCCATCAGCCACCGGCCGAGGCGCTCGGCATCCTGCAGCCGGATGCAGCCGTGACTGAGGTCGCGGTCATCCTGCGCGAACAGAGCCTTGTTCGGCGTGTCGTGCAGGTAAATGTCGGAGCCGTTGGGGAATCCGATCTTGATCCGCCCCATCGAGTTCCGGGGCCCGGGCAGCTGCCGGACCAGGACTGTCTCGCTACCGTCGGCCACTGCGTGCCAATCGACGGCGGCGGGATTGAGAAGCTCGCCCGAACCATCGGGGGCGAGCACCTGGTACCCCTGTCTCGTGAGATAGGAGAGGCCCTCATCGAGGACGTTCTTCGCGATCAGGGAACGAACCATCTCGGCATCAACGTGCCAGT
>JAICWL010000189.1 GCA_025934835.1 Fimbriimonadaceae bacterium | reverse complement strand
TTGGGGCCCGTATGGTCCCCCCCTTCGGTGCCTTCACGCTGGCGCTGTCGAGCGAGCACCACTTCAAGTCGACGCCGACACGATCGTCGTAGTAGTGGACCATCTCGGCGAAGAAGATGTGGAACACGCCCGCCTGGGCCCACTCCTGAAATCGCCGATGGAGTGCCGAGCCACTGCCGAACTGTCGCGGGATCGCCTTCCACTGGCACCCGGTCTTCAGTCGGTAGACGATGCCGGCCAGAGCCCGGCGATCATCGACCCGCGGTCGTCCGCCAGGGGCATGCGATGGCGGTGCCGGCAACCACGGCTCTACGTACTTCCAAACCTCGTCGGGGACGTCCTCGAACTTGGCCTCCATGCCCAGTAGAGATCACGCCCGGTTACGCACCGCAAATTTTCAACATGTTCCGGGAGGTGCTCTAATGCCAACCGCCCAACCCTGATCTCCTTCGCACGTGCGAGGAGGGCGATAGGGCGTCACCTCAGGGCGCTCTCGAAGCGCGCGATTGCCCGAGCTAAGAACCTATTTCAGTAGGACGTGAGCACAAGATAGGCGCGGGCGCTGAACGAGTCAAAAAATTGCGCTGCGAGCGATTCGACCGACTGGTAGAGGTTCATGACCTCGAAGCCGAGTAAGGACCGCTGGAAACTCCCTGAGAAACTGTGGGCGAAGATGGAGCCCCTGTTGCCGCCTCGGCCGAAGCATCCGCTCGGGTGCCACAATCCACGCGTCCCCGATCGCGACGCGATGGACGCGATCTTCTTCGTGCTGCGCACGGGCTGTCAATGGAACGCCCTCGACGCCACCGGAATCTGCTCGTGCTCCTCCGCGTACAGACGATTTCGCGAATGGCTCGACGCCGGAGTGTTTCACGAATTCTGGCGCCAGGGACTCTTGGCCTACGATGAGGCCAAGGGCATCGACTGGAAGTGGCTCTCGATGGACGGCGCGATGACAAAGGCGCCGCTCGGTGGGGAAAAAAACCGGTCCCAACCCAACCGACCGCGCCAAGAGCGGAACGAAGCGCAGCCTGCTCACCGATGGCGCGGGCGTGCCCGTCGAACTCACGGTTGACGGCGCAAATAGGAACGACCACAAGCTGATGGCCGAGACGATCGAGAGTATCCCCGTGCGTCGCCCGAAGCCCACCGCGGCCGCTCCGCAGGGGCTCTGTCTCGACAAGGGCTACGACTACAAGGAACCCCGCGCTCTCGCCGTCGCCCTCGGCTTCACGCTGCATTTGCGCAGCCGCGGCGAAGAAGCAAAGGAGCTCACACGAAAGCCCGGCGTCCGAGCACGGCGTTGGGTCGTTGAGCGAACGCACGGCTGGATGAATCGGTTCAGACGCATCCTTATTCGCTGGGAAATCCGCGAGGATACCTACGTTGCCATGCTCCACCTCTCCTGCGGTGTTATCGCCTGCCGCGCCTCTGGCCTACTGAAATAGGTTCTTATGTCTTACAAATGCTTCTATCGCGAGAGTGCCGGGAGGGGGGAGACGAATGACCGTGAACCGGCTCCCGCTGTCAGTTGAGCATGGCAATGTCGAGTATATAATTGGTCGCATTGCAGTTCACATAGGAGAGAGTAATCTGCTTGCCGGACAGCTGGGCGGCTTGAGCAAGTGAGACCCACAGCTTAACTGTGTCGATGTCGTT
>JAICWL010000043.1 GCA_025934835.1 Fimbriimonadaceae bacterium | reverse complement strand
GGGGTAGGGGTGAGGGTTCGAAAGCCTTCCAACTGTCGAAAATCATTGCTTCAAAATAACCCCCCTCTCCCCGGGGGAGAGGGGTAGGGGTGAGGGTTCGAGAGCCGTTCTACACTGCCCGCTGGGACATTAACGGCTTGCAAGGTGACATATCCGTAATAACATCCCCTCTCCCCGAGGGAGAGGGGCAGGGGTGAGGGTTCGAAGGCTACGGAAACGGAGGACGGTTTGCGACATCTCCGTGCTCTCTGTCCGCTCCGTGTGAAACGCATTTCCCGATAAAACCGCGCACCAACCGCCCCGATCCGAAGCTTCCGACAGCAACTCCCGATCGGCAGAACACTCCCCGCAGCCAAAACCCCCCCTAGGCCTTTATGCACATCGCCCTGAAAACCGGCCCCAATCTCAGTATTTATCTGTTGGCCCCCAAAAGCAGCCACCCGCTCCTTGACAACCAAATACAAGCCACACCAAGCGGAAAAGTAAAAATTGCGAAACGAACTCCCCCCGCCGGGTTCACCGCGAACCTGAAACGCAGAACGACAAACGCCCACGGGGCCCCAACCCACGCCCCCGTTGCAGATTCGCAAGCACAGCCCCTTGGAAGCAACAACAAATCGGTTGTATCCTAACGCCAACCTCATGCTGCTTTCGCTGGAGTCCCGCCAAAACGAATACCGCCACTGGGAAGATGTTCTCAAATCCGAATCGATGGACTTCGCCGTCCGACCGGAAAACGAGCGCCAAGTGCTCGCCGAGGCGAGGACCCGACTCGATCGCCTGAAGGAAACGATCGACCGGGCCCAGTCGGCCGGCGAGAACTGGCGGTCTTTCGATGAAGAAATTCAGGGGCAGCTCAGCCAGGTGCGTCAGGCTTTTCTTTGGCTGGACGCAGAGGCGGATCGCGGCGGGTTCACCCTCGGCTAAACCGGCCGCCTAGTCCGGCAGCGGAATGCGCCACGCCCCGCGGCCATGCGTTCCCACGGTGATCCAGTTCGTCAGCCGGTTCGCTACGATCGAGAACACCGGGCAGTTCGGCAAGCCCTCTCCGAAGCGCTGCCAGCGGCCCCCACCCTCGGTCGAAACGAACACTCCCACCGAAGTCGCGATGTACACCGTGTCCGGATGCTTCGGGTGCAAGGCGATCGCCTGGACCGGAAGCGGCGGCAAGTCCCCGCTGATGTTTTGCCAGGTTTCGCCGGCGTCCACGGTCTTCCACACGCGGTCCGCAGTCCATCCGCCAAAGGCCACATACGCGACCCTCGCGTCGTTCGGATCGATGCAGATATCCGAGACCGAACCCTTCGGCAGCCCGTGCGTGATCTCGTTCCAGTGCTGGCCGAGGTCGGGCGTCACCCATACGCGGCCATCGCTCGTTCCGGCGTAGATCACCCTCGATATGCTCGGGGCCACAGTCACGGCCGACACGCGCGCGCCGAGCTTGGGGCTGATCGCCTGCCAATTTTCCGCCGCGTCGGTCGAGCGATACACCTTCTCAGCGCCGGCAACCAGCACGTCCGGGTCGTTCGGGTCGAGGTTGTAGGGAGCGTAGAACAGCTTGCCCTCTTTCGGATCGATCCCCTTCGTGACCCCCCACTGCCAGTTCTCGCCGGCGTCGGTCGACTTGCAGATGACCAGGTTCACGTACTCGGTGTACACGATGTTCGGGTTGCGCCAATTGACGCGCGTCACCCCGCCGTCACCGAGGAACGTGTTCCTCCACGCCTTGCTTCCGGTGTACTTGTTCGTCCCGTTGTCTTGGGTGCCGCCGTAGGCGATCGACTCGTCCCAGGGGTGAACGTCGACGCTTTGGAACTGCACGGTGGCGAGACCGTTGCTCACCGACTCCCACTTGCCTCCAAGGTCGCGCGAGCGGAAAACTCCGCCGTCAGTGCACAGGTAGACCGTCTGTGGGTCGCGCGGGCTGAACACCAGCATGTGGTGATCAGGATGCACGGGGCCCCCATCGTACGATTTCGTGTCGTCGATCCAGGTCTCGCCGCCATCCGTCGACCGGAAGGTCGTGAAGCCGCACAGAAACAGCACGTTGGGGTTCGTCGGGCTTACCGCTACGCAGTTGTAGTACCAAGCCGTGTCACCGGCATAGTTCGGTGCGTTCGGCAGCCGAATCCAGTTCTCGCCAAAGTCGCTGCTCTTGTAGAGCCCCTTGAGCCCCTCGCGCCGCCCGTAGAGGCTGGCGTATACCACGTTCGGATACGCCTGGCACTGAGACATCTGGAGTCTGCCGAGCTCCTTGGAATCCGGATAGAGGTCCTTCGTGAGCTTGCGCCAGGTGGCGCCGGCGTCGGTGGTTTTGTACAGTCCGTTCCGCGGATTCCCGCCCGAGTATCCGATCGCCGCGATCAGCGTGTCCGGGCTGGTCGGATCCTCGATCAGGTCGGTCACATTGCCGTCCAGGAGCTGCACCCACGTGCCTCCGTAGTCCAAGCTCCTCAGCACGCCGCGAGTGGTGGCCGCATACAGAAACCCCGGCCGGTGCGCGTTCGGCACGATCCGCGAGAATCGGTAACCGAGGAATACGTCGCTTGCGAGCAGGTCCCACGTGCGCCCCGCGTCCATCGAGCGAAGCATCCCGGCTCCGTGGAAGCTGTCGAGGCTGTTGTTGGGCTCGCCGGTACCGGCGTACACGATGTTGGAATCGAAAGGATCGATCGTCACCGCGCCGATCGACATCGACGCCACCGTATCTCCGACCGGCTGCCAACTCGTGCCCTCGTCGGTGCTCTTCCAGATTCCTCCCGAGGCGGCGCCGAGGTAAAGGTTCCTCGTATCTTTGGGGTCGATCGCGATGGCGCAGGCCCTGCCCGCGTTCTCCATGCCGCCCCAGCTGTGCTCGATGACCGTCGGGCCCATCTCTTCCCAAGCGGGGATGCGCCCCTTCGGGTCGTGCCACATCGGCCAGTGCCGTAGCTCGAACCATGCGGTCAGCCTGTTCGACGCGGGCGGCGCTGCCGGAGCAGGCCCAGCCTGGGCGAGAAGCGACCCCGTCACGGCGCACAGGCAGGCGGCCGCAAGGAGCCGGGCGAGGGGCGCGAAAGTCATTCGCTTGCCTCAGTCTCCGGAGCCGACGCCGGAAGGCACCGTCGGAGAGCCCGCCCGCTCAGCGGACATGTACGTGTCGTAGGTGTATGTCACAGACTTCGACGCGCCCGGCGCGACCTCCACCGTCCACTCCAGATCGTTGATCGGATTCGGCTCGCCGTTCAGCACCTGGGTGTCCTTCACGGTCCCCTTGTCCGAAAGTTCGTCGACCTTCCCTCGAACCGTCCGCGTGATCTTGATCTTCGCCGCGGTCTTCCTGTAGTTCGTGACCTTCAGCACGCCCTTGAGGGTCACCGGGATATATTGGGTCTTGCCGATTTGCACGGCGTTCGAGCGGTGGAATTCCGCTTCCGTCTTCTCGGCCTTGATGCCGATGCCCCGAGACAGGCGAACCTGCGCCGACGATCCGGATGGCGTGTAGCGGATCGTTTCCTGGCCGATCGCCTTGCCGTCTTGAAGCACGAGAACTGGCCCCGTGGTGAGCGGCTGCCCGGTGTCGTTCTGAATGTTCAGCAGATAAGCCACGTCCTCCTGATCCGCGTTCCATTCGAAGCTTGGAGAGACCGGCACGGGCGCCTGGAAGATGGACACCATCGCCACGTCGCTCGTGGAGAGCGAGAGGTCCGGCTTGGCATAGTAATGCAGCTCGCCGGCCTCGTCGCGAACTAGCGATGCCGCCGACGAAGGGTTGCCGGAAGCCGCGGGCGCTTCGGGTTCGTACGGTGGCCTTTCGAGCCCCGGATTGTTCGCGGGAGTGGGAGGCGTCGCAGGGCTGACGGCTGCCGGCTTGGGGAGCTCGGCAAGCACGTCGGCAATGCCGCGATTCGCCACGAACGGAGAGCCGACGACGAAGAACACGTCGGTTCCATCGAGCTTCTCGGCGGTGTTCACCATCGACGCCCGCAGGTTCAAGGTAGCCCTGTCTCCTGAAAAGTCGAGAACGTAGCTGGGCTCCCATCGAATGCCTTCCTGGAGGTAAGCCACTCCCAGGGTCGCCACCTTGTTCGGGTCCTTGGTATCGACCTTGATGCGCACCGGGTAGCCGCTCAGGTCGATGCTCTGGACCTGGCTGTAAGGCACGGCGTTGTACGCGTCGCCCACCTTCAGAAGCAGCATGTCGTCGAGCACTTTGGAGAGCTCGCCCTCGAACTTCTGGTTTGTCTTCGTGACCACGATCAGGCTCAGGCCGACCTTGTCGGCGAGCTCTGTTCGAATGTCCGCCGCGTCTTTGAAAGAGATCCGGTTGTCCTTGCTCATGAGGACTTCGTCGATTCGGTCTCCTTTGTCGAGCGAGTAGAACCACACGCTGCCCTTGATCGCGGTGGGCAGCACGGTCGTGCTGGCCCAGCCGTTTTCGAGCTTGACCTTGCCCTCGCGGGTGTAGTAGCCGAAGCCGTCGCGAAACACCGCGACGCTTTTAAGTTTGGTCGCGAAAGCCAGGTTTTTCGGAGCGGACTGAGAGAACGCGGCCACGGAGGCCGCAACGAGAAAGATTGCCGCGGATGCACGCATCATGATTTCCTTGCCACCAAGTCTACTGCCTAGAGGCGTCTGCTAAGAAGGCTGCTTGCCGAACGCGGTGTCGCGATCCTTTCGCGTCGGGATCTTGAAGCCAACGGTGTCCGTGGTTCCGTCGTGGTACCGCTTGATCTCCATCGGAATATGATCAACTTTGTCCACGAGCTTGAAAAGAGTCATGTCGTCCGGCGAGATAGCGTGCTCCCTCACGAGCGTGTCTCGAAACCACTCGACGAGCCCTCCCCAGTGATCCTTCCCCACGAAGTACAAGGGGAACGGGTGGACCTTTTGAGTCTGGATCAGCGTCAGCATCTCGGATATCTCGTCGAGCGTGCCGAACCCTCCGGGGAACGCCACGAAGCCCACGGCGTATTTGGCGAGCATGACCTTTCGAGCAAAGAAGTAATCGTGCTCGAGCGAGATGTTCTGGAATCGATTCGGCGCCTGCTCGTGCGGCAGCTCGATGTTGATGCCGATGCTGGTGCCGCCGGCTTCGAAACAACCCTTGTTGGCGGCCTCCATAATGCCCGGGCCACCGCCGGTCGCCACCGCGAAGCCCTCCTCCGCAAGTTGCCTGCCGAGGCTCTCAGCGAGGCCGTAATACCGATCGGTCAGCTTGGTGCGCGCGCTCCCGTACACGGTCACCACGGGCCTGGTCAACTTGCTGAGGCGGTCGAACCCGATCGTATATTCGCCGATGATGCGGAAGAGCCACCAGGAGTCTCGGCTCATCTTGTCCACTTCGAATCGGTCGTGTTCCTCTTGCGGCGTCATATCGAATTCATTGTGGCGTCGGCGCCGCGCGTCTTGGCGACGGGCCGAGCGGGGCGAGCGTCATAATCCCTTGAATGCCCCACAACGACGCCAAGGTCAAGATCGTGACGCTGGGCTGCGCCAAGAACGAGGTGGACAGCGAGGAGATCGCGGGCGTGCTCTCCGGCGCAGGTTTCGAGCTCGACGGATCGTCGCGCAAAACTGCCGTCACGGTCATCAACACGTGCGGTTTCCTTGAAGCGGCGAAGGCCGAGTCGATCCAGGCGATCCGCGACGCCGTGCGCGAGAAAAAAGCCGGCCGGACGGGCAAGGTAATCGTGGCCGGGTGTTTGGCCCAAAGGCTTGGAGCGGAGCTGACGCGCCTTGCACCTGGCGCCGATGCGTACATCGGCGTGGGACAGATGGGCCGCTTCGACGAGATCGTCCGGTCGGTCCAGGCTGCTCGCGAGCAACTTGTGGAGGTGGGCGCGCCCCATCACCGATGGGCTGACGTGAGTACCCGCGCGCGCACCGGCCGCCCTTGGAGCGCCTACCTCAAAATCTCCGAAGGGTGCGATCATCGATGCACGTTTTGCACGATCCCCTCCTTTCGAGGCGCCCATCAAAGTAAGCCGATCGAACGGGTCATCGACGAGGCTAGAGAGCTTGCAAGAACCGGCGCCCGCGAGGTCAATCTGATCGCTCAGGACGTCACGCAATACGGCTACGACCTGTATCGCGAATTCACCCTTCCCAAGCTGCTGAGAGAGCTCGACGCGGTCGAGGGCATCGACTGGATTCGGATGCTCTACTTCTATCCGAACCGCCTGACGGACGAGGTAATCGAAGCGATGAGCACGCTGCCCAAGGTGCTCGAGTATGTGGACATTCCCCTGCAGCACGTCCACAGGGACACGTTGCGACGCATGAAGCGGCCCTGGGAGGGCGAGCGGTATCTCCAGCTGTTCGAGAAGGTGAGGGCTGCGATGCCGGACTGCGCTATCCGCACGACCTTCATCGTGGGGTTCCCCGGCGAGACAGAGGAAGAGTTCGCGAGCCTGATCGATTTCGTGGAAGAGGCCAAGCTGGACAGGGTGGGCGCTTTCATGTATTCGCGCGAACCCGGAACACCGAGCTACGACATGCCGGACCAGGTGCCGTTCCGAACTCGACGCGAGCGGTACGACCGCCTGATGAGGGCGCAGCAATCCGTCTCGATGGCGGTCAACCAATCTTGGGTCGGCCGGGAGCTCGATGTGCTGGTCGACGAAGTGAAGGATGGCTGGTCCATCTCCCGGTCGCATCGCGACGCTCCGGAGATCGACGGCCTGGTGTTCGTTGAGGGGGCTCTGGAGCCGGGTTCGATTACGCGCGTGAAGGTCACAGGCGCTGAGGCGTACGACCTCTACGCTTCGGCGGCATCGGGCCGCCCCCGGCTCGAGCCGCTGCGCATGTCCTCGGCGAAACAGCCTCTGTGACGCAGCCCTGCGCCCTCTTCACTCCCGCGGTGTAAAGCCAGATTCCCCTACGACCGGATGCTCAGGGACACGCGGGCCGACCTCAAGATTGGCTCGTGCCGGCAATCCCTAACGAGCAAAGGTGATGGACGGGCGGAGTGGGCCGCCCGTCCGACGTTCTAGCCTTGGCGGTTCAGAGCAAAGTCGAAAACTGCCCGCTCCACGTCCAGCTTGCCGTCGGCTCCTTGGACGGATTGATCGTATTCGATCTTCGTAAAGGCGAGACTCAGCGACTCACTCGGTACTTCGTCGCCGCCGCTTCCTACGGAATACGCCGTAATGAGCACGTTGTCCAAGATATAGCGCAGGTACACCTCCTGCCTATCGCGGATGACTTGAATAAGAGCGATTTGCACAGCCGGCAGGAGTTCGCCCTTGGCACATGCCAACATGAGGCTGGGCGAGCCCTTGTCAGAGCGTTTCGTAATCGAAATGTCCGTGTGCTGCGGTTTTCCTGTTCTGCTTGCTGTTGTCGTTGTGTGCTCCATCGACTCCCCCCAAGCAAAGGAGAACAGCTCGAACGCTCCTTCAAATCCTTTCTGGCTAACCTCTCCGGTGAAACCGGGAATTCTCATATATATCGGCATAGATTCCTCCTACGCACCGCTCGGCTTTAGAGCGGGTTGGTAATACTCGACGAAATCGACTTGGCCGAGGCCCGAGCCGCCGAGAATGTAAACAGCATCGCCGTCCGAAACGGCCGTATGGTCGAGCCGAGGCACCTTTAGCGGCTGTGCGCCGGTCCACGTGTTGGTTCCCGGATCGTAGATCTCCACGGAACCGGTCGGCTGTTGGCCAAAGCCGCCGAGCACAGCCACTCGCCCATCCGGCAAAAGCACGGATGCGTGTCTCGCCCGCGGCATTTTCATAGATGCTGCCGGCGAAAAGAGCCCAGATCGCGGATCGAATATCGTGGAGACCGAGCTCGGCTGGGCGCCGGCCCCGGGCATGCTCGACGGATAGCCGCCCGTGAGCAATACGCGCCCGTCGGCAAGCATCGTCGCAGCCCCGAGATACCGAGGCACCCCTTGCGGCGAGACCACGGTCGACAACTCGCGACGAACGCTTCTACGCTTCGTGCCGGCCGCATGTGATATCGCTGGAACGGTGAGCGCTGCAGCGGCAATGCCGCCAAGTACAGTTCTTCTTGTGATCTCGGAGCTGGTCGGAGGATCGCCCCGAGAGTGATCATCTTTCATAAACAATGAACCCTCCCTGGCCCCGATTATACGACGAAAGCACTGGTAAGACAATAAAGATGTTACGGCATTACACGCAGGAAGGGCCCCGCTCTCGAGGGATAGAGACGAGGCCCAAGTGGGGAAGGAAGAAGGATGAGAGCGGCCTGCCGGTCGAAACTAGAGCGCCTCGGCGGCAGGCTTTGATTGGTGCGTGCAGTTCCTCGGACGAAGCGGCGCCCGGCCCGGTTCGCCGCGGGCCTGTCCGCGCTTTAGCCGACGCCGCCTCCGGGCGCAATCGGCGCAGGCCCGATCGGCCGAGTCGCTCGGGCCTCCTTGGGGCTGGCCGAGCTATTGAGTCGAGTCGCGGATCAACAGGCCGTAGAACGTTCCGAGCGGCGTCTCCATCACTTGGAAGGTAAGACTCACCGATACATTCGTGTGATCGGCTCGACGGATGGATCCGACGGCACTTAGCCCCGTTCCCAGCTCCTCTAGTACCCGAGCGATTGATGCGGGTGGCTGAGACGCGAATAATTCGACCTCGGCGTCGGGGCATTGTCCCAGAATCGACTCGGTTGGCCGCTCGAACAAGGTGGTGCAAGCGTTATTTGCGGCTACGACCGCTCCAGAGCTATTTAGGACCAGATATCCCCAAGGTGCGGTTTCAAATGCCGACGCGAGCTGAGCGGCAAAACTATGCTGGCGCGAGGTGAGCATGGCACTGTCGTCGTGGGCCATCCAGCCGCCGACTTTGGCAATAACTTCTGCGCGATTGACGGCGTTCAGCTTCTTCCGAATGCGTGTCCAGTAAGTGCGTATCGTGTTGAGGCTAACGTGCATCTCTCGCGCGATCTCTTTGTCGATCATGCCTTGAGCGGCGCGTCGAACGATTTCGATCTCGCGCGTGGATAGTTGCTGATTTCCCCTTGAGCCGTTGGATCCCCGCTCGTCCACCATTAGGGCCCACCGCCTATTGTACGTCCTATGTATTGCGGGTTCATGTTCCCTAGGCGGCTGTCCAGCGCCCTACGGCGCCTGGGACAGCGCAGTCCATCGGGAGCAGCTCTTTCCTACCGGGAATCGCACCATCTACGCAAAGCCCGATCGTGAAAGCGAAGCCGCGCGATCCGCTATGACTCGCTTCGATTATCCGCGCCTCGCAGTAAGCGGCTCGGGCGCCGCAGGGCGCGGAGCCATGTCCACGTATAGCGGATGCGCACCCGGATCATCGCTCGTGCCGCATCCAGCAAGATGCCCTAGACAAATCTCGCGCGGGTCCTATGACGACGTTCGCATGCTTCCGCACCGAAGGGGCCGATTGTTTCACCAGCCCGTATCCGCGCTCAGCGTTCTTCAGGCAGCGGTAGCGAAAACGCTTCCAGGGAGCTTCTCAGCTTTTGGATGCGCCCCGCGTCCCCTAGCTCGACATTGTATGGGCGTCCGCGCGTGTCTACAATCAACCCTACAAGTCCACCGATCAAGTTGGTCGTGTGGGTTCGAGCGCCCCTACTTCGATCAAATCGCGTAGCCGTAACCGATCGGCCCTTTCCGGCGCCCACGTCAAAGCCCCGCGCGGGCTCGACGGTGACTTCCGGGGTGGCGTCGATATCGATCGGTATCACGCGGATCGTGCCGAACGGCACCGCTTCGTTCAAACCGGAGCCCTTCACAGTGACGCACGCCTCGCCCAGCTTTCCGACTCCGACAGGCGAGATGCAGGTACCGATCTGGACGATGCAATCGCGCTCGAATACCTCCTTCGCGGCGTCGTACAGGTGCTCCGAGAGCACCCCGAGGTGCGGCATCATGAAAATCGAGTCCACCGTGAGCATGGTGATGCCCTCCGGCTGGTACGCATCCATCATCATGAGCGCCGTTTGTGCGCGCTTCGGCGCATGCGACAAGACACCTCCGGAGCCGATGATCATATCCAGCTCCATCATCTTGATGAGCGTCGCGCCAGACGCCGTCTGGTCGAAAATCTGCCCGATGTCCCGCTGCTGCTGGATGCCCGTCAGGCCCCGAGCCAGAGACTTGTGGTGCAAGAAAGCCAGGCGCAACGCCTCTCTGGAGACAGCATGTTCGATCAGTAGGTCTTCGTAAGTCTGAGGAATCGTTGTGGGCCGGATCATCTTGTTCCGTAGCCGATTGCGCACCTCAGCAGGATCGATCTCGAACGGCAGCCAGCGGGCGATGTTCTCCGCGCCGGCCTCCTTCAGAACGTTGCAGATCGAGTACGACATCCCGAGGTTTGCGGAAACGGTGCGGTTATAAATGCGCTCCCCGTTTTCTGCCTCGAACACTGAGAACACGTCGGTAGTCGCCCCGCCGATGTCCACGCCGAGCACGTTGATCCCTTCTTGCACCGCGTACTCTTTCAAGAGCTTGCCCACCGCGTTCGGTGTGGCCATCACTTCCTCGCTCGTCCAATCGAGAAGCTTCGAGTACCCCGGCGCCTGCTGCATCACGTGCTGCAGAAACATCTCGTGGATCTCCTCGCGCGCCGGCCCCAGGTTCTCCTTGTCCAGTGTGGGCCGCAGGTTTGGCACGACCTCGAGCTTGATGTGGTTGCCCAAGACTTGGGTCACTTCGGGCACGGCCTCTTTGTTGCCCGCGTAGATGATTGGCAGCTTCATGTCGCCGAACCTGGGCTTGGGGTCCGCGCGCCGAATGACTTCTGCCATGTCCACCAGGTGGCTCTTCGTTCCGCCGTCCGTTCCCCCGGACATGAGGATGATGTCCGGCCGGAGTTGCCGCAGCCGCTCGACCTTCTGATAGTCTTTTCGGCCGTCGTCGACCGCCAACGTATCCATCAGAATCGCGCCCGCGCCAAGTGCCGCCCGCTCGGCTGATTCCGCGGACATTGCCTTGACGACCCCTGCGACCATCATCTGCAGCCCGCCGCCGGCCGAGGAGGTGGATACGTACAGGTCCGCGCCATCCAGGTCGTCCGCTGCGGTCGATTCGACGGCCGAGCCCTTCCTATGCCGCGACACCTTGCCGGACTTAAGCAGCTTTCTTCGCCCGGAGGGAAAGCCGGGAGCCGTCTTGGTTTCCGTAATCTCCTCGAGTTCGGTGATCGAGTTGACGACGCCGATCGTCACATCTTCGAACGGGCGCTCGACGGTCGTCGGAGCTTCGCCTCGTGCAACGAGCCGATATTCGCCCTTATCGTTCTTCTCGATCAGGATCGCCTTGGTGGTCGTGGAGCCGCAGTCGGTTGCCACGATGCGGCGGATGTCATTGGACATAGATGCCTGGATTATGGCGGGTGGCGTGCCGGTTCGGCGCGCGCCGGTCCCGGATCCGCCAGGCACGAAGGGTATCCTGAGCGTTCCCCATGGGCTTGCTTCAGCGCACCAAAGTATGTGGAGAGCTTCGATCCTGCAACGCGGGAGACGAGGTGGTTCTCAACGGCTGGGCTCATCGCGTACGCGATCTCGGCGGCGTGATGTTCGTCGACCTGCGCGATCGAAGTGGCTTGGTGCAGCTCGTGCTCGATCCGAGCGCGTTCCCGAACCGCGCTGAGATCCGGTCCGAGACTTGTCTTGCCGTCACCGGCAAAGTACGTGAGCGAGCGGAAGAAACGAAAAACCCCAAGATGGAGACCGGCGACGTGGAAGTGGTCGTCACCGGTTACACCGTGCTTGGGCCATCGAAGACGCTGCCATTCCCGCTGAACGACGAGGACCAGATGGTGAACGTCAACGAGGACCTGCGCATCAAGTACCGCTATTTGGACTTGCGGCGGCCATCCATGTACCGGCGCCTGGCGATTCGTAGCTCGCTGATCAACCGCATTCGCAGACACATGGAGGAGCAAGGCTTCATCGAGGTGGAAACGCCGATCATCACGAAGTCGACTCCCGAGGGCGCGCGGGACTATCTGGTGCCCTATCGCCTGGAGCCGGGCAAGTTTTACGCGCTGCCTCAGAGCCCCCAGCAGTACAAGCAGCTTCTTATGGTCGCGGGAATCGAGCGATATTTCCAGATCGCGAAATGCTTCCGCGATGAGAGCCAACGAGCGGACCGGCAGCCGGAGTTCACGCAGCTCGACCTGGAGATGTCGTTCGTCGTCCAAGAGGACGTGCTCCAGCTCACCGAAGGCATGCTGCGGGACGTCCTGAACGCGGTCATCGGGCAGTTCGGCTTGGACAAGGACCCGGTCGAGACATTCGAGCGGCTCACGTTCGACGAGTCGATGCACCTGTATGGCTGCGACAAGCCGGACCTACGATTCGGCCTACAGCTTTTCGACGCGTCGGATGCCTTCGCCGACTCTGAGTTCGGCGTGTTCCGCAACGCGGTCGAGAGCGGCGGAGTGATTCGCGGCGTGCGCTATCCGGGCGGCGCAGGACTCTCCCGAAAAGAAGTCGGTCAGCTCGAAGAATTCGCTCGCGAATTCGGGGCCAAAGGTTTGGCCACGCTCGCGTTCGAGTCCGAGAACGACGTCAAAGGCTCGATCGCGAAGTTCGTTTCCGCCGATAAGGCCGCCGAGCTCCGTAAGCTCAGCGGCGCAGAGCCGGGCGACCTGCTGTGCATGGTCGCGGACGACTACGCGACGGCGAACAACGTGCTCTACCGGCTGAGGCTCGAGATCGGCGAGCGCTGCGGCCTGCGGAATCCGCGAGAGCTCAAATTCTGCTGGGTTGTCGACTTTCCGCTTGTCGAGTGGGATGCGGAAGCGGGCCGATGGAGCCCTACGCACCACCCGTTCACATCCCCCAAGGAAGAGGACCTGGTGTATCTCGATTCCGACCCGGGAAGGATTCGAGCCGATTGCTACGACGTTGTCTGCAACGGCACCGAAATGGCGTCGGGCTCGATCCGCATTCACCGCACGGACATCCAGGCTCGAATCTTCAAGCTTCTTGGAATCGACGAGAAGACCCAGCAGGACCGATTCGGTCATATCTTGGAGGCGTTCTCGTTCGGTGCGCCGCCCCACGGTGGCATCGCCCCTGGCATCGACCGCCTGGCCATGGCGCTGACAGACACCGAGAACATCCGGGAAGTGATCGCCTTCCCGAAAGTCGGGAACGGCTACGACCCGCTGATGGATGCTCCAAGCACGGTGGACGCTCAGCAATGGGCGGAGCTTGGTCTGCGGCTGAGCAAGTAGGAAAGGACGGCGCTCGAGCGCCTTGGCCGCCCTACCGAGAGCTGGGAACTCGGACTCGATGTTTCCCCTCGCGAGCTGGACTTGTCGAACCGCAGCTTGACAAGGGCTCGACGCGCGTACCTAGAATGGACCAATGATCACGCTGGCTCTCGCAATGATCTCCCTCGCCGCGCCCGTCGATCTTTCGTTCGATGGCGGCAAGGTCATCGGGCCGATCTCCGAATACATCTACGGCACGAACCGCAACCTGTGGACCGGCGCGGATAAGTATCTGACCCTTGGAAGACAGGGCGGAAACCGAATGACCGCCTACAACTGGGAGAACAATGCCAGCAACGCAGGCAACGACTACCACTTTCAGAGTGACGGCTTTCTCGGAGGCGGCGACATTCCCGGTGAAGTACCCCGGGCGGCGGTCGCAGCCGCGCAGGCGGCCGGCAAAGCATTCATCGTTACGGTTCCGATGGCAGGCTATGTGTCCAAGGACAAGAAGGCGGATGGAGACGTTCGCAAGACCCCCGACTACCTGAACGTCCGGTTCGACAAGTCGGTCGCGCGCAAGAACGCGCCGTTCGTCTATCCGCCCGATCGGAGCGACCACACGGTGTATCAGGACGAATTCGTGCACTGGCTGGAAGGCAAGTTCAAGGACCGCACCGCGCCAATTTGGTACGACCTGGATAACGAGCCGGACATCTGGTCTGGCACGCATGCTGAAGTCCATCCCAGCCCGACGACCTATGCCGAGATGGTCCAGAAGACCCGCGACTACGGGTCCATGATCAAGTCGATTGCGCCGCAGACCCAAGTCTTCGGGTTTGTCAGCTACGGCTGGAACGGCTATCGCACTCTTCAGAACGCGCCCGACGGAAACGGGCGAGACTTCATCGACTTCTTCCTCTCCTCGATGAAGGACGTGGAGAGAACCACGGGGAAGAGGGTCATGGACGTGCTCGACCTGCACTGGTATCCCGAGGCCAAGGGGGGTGGCGTCCGCGTGACCGAGGCTTCCGCCGCACCGGAAGTCGTTGCCGCTAGGGAACAGGCCACCCGATCGTTGTGGGATCCGACGTACACCGAGAACAGCTGGATCGCCGACACGCTCAAGGAGCCGATAAGGCTGATCCCGAGGATCAAGGAGAAGATCGCGAAGTTCTATCCGGGCACGAAACTGGCGTTTACCGAGTACCAATTCGGCGGAGGCAACGATATCTCGGGGGCTATTGCCGAGGCTGACGCTCTGGGAATTTTCGGCCGCGAGGGAGTATTCGCGGCATGCCTGTGGCCGCTTTCCAGCGATGCGAAATTCACAGACGCCGGCTTTTCAGCCTTCCGGGACTACGACGGGCGAGGCGCCCACTTTGGCGATATGGCGCTCTCCGCAACGAGCAGCGATCCAGCGCACGTTTCGATTTACGCCAGCAAATTCGGGTCGACGCCTGGCAAGTACGTCCTGGTCGTCGTGAACCAGGATGCGGTGCAGCGAGTAGCCAAGATAAGCATCCCGCCGAGAGCGGGAAGCCTAAAGGCGTATCTGCTCACTTCGATTGCGCCAACCATCCGCAAGGGCGTCACGCTTTCGCGCGTGAGAGGCCAGGCCAGTATGATTCTGCCTGCGCAATCGGTCACAACGATCGAACTTGGCCCTGGCGCGGGGTAGCTAGCGACATCGCAGGCTGGAATGACGGTCGTCTCGCACTTTCAGGCTGAGAAGCTGGCCGCGGCGTACGCAGAGGGGAAGACCTCGGCCCGAGTGTCTCTCGACCTGAACCTCACTTTCGGCGCCGTGGACCTCTGTGCCGAAGGCGTGCGCCTGCCACAGGGACGGCTGCTCACATGGCAAGAGATCGAGCAGGTCCGGCGCCGCCCGAGTGCGTGCTTCATCGTCGGGCCAGACGGCCTGGATAGAATCCAGCGGTTTTCGGAGCGGCTTCAAAGGCTGTACGCCCTGTATCCCACCGAGAGCGCACCCACGATGATGCTGGCCGGATTCCCGATGCACCGGATCAAGGCGGTGGATCCCGATCTTGACACCCGAAACAAGCTCGCAACGCTGGCGCCGGTGAAGGGCCAGGTGCTTGACGTGTGTACAGGTCTCGGCTACACCGCGATCCGGGCCGCCAAGAGCGCCGATAGCGTTCTCACCTTGGAGCGCGACCCGGTCGTGCTCGAATTGTGCCGGATGAACCCTTGGTCGCAAGATCTGTTTCAAGACCCGAAGATCGAGATTCTGACCGGGAGCGCGGAGGAGATCTTGCCGGGTCTCCCAAGCTCCTCCTTCGACCGGATAATTCACGATCCGCCGACCCTGCAACTCGCCGGAGACCTGTACTCCGAGGATTTCTACCGGGAGCTGCGCCGGGTGCTGAAGCCTGGCGGAAGGTTGTTCCACTACATCGGCGACCCGGACAGCGCTCACGGCGCCAAGCTGACGAGCGGGATCTTGGCGAGACTTCGTACCGCGGGCTTCCGCCGAGCGAGACGGGAGCCCGAGGCGTTCGGCATTTCCGCGAGCTAGCCGCTACCAGGCAAACTCTTCCGGCGCGGTCTTGTAGCCCGGGAATATCTCGTCGATCTGCGCGAGCGTCCAGCCATCGAGCTTTATTTCCAGAGCCCTCAGCGAACCGTCGAGTTGCTCCATCGTCCGCGGGCCGATAATCGGCGCGGTCACGGTCGGCTGGTGCAATAGCCACGCCAGGGCGACATCCGCAGGCGCTTGCCCGATCTTCCCGCAAAGTGTCTCCCACTTTTCTAGCTGCTCCCGATCCTTCTGCATCGCTTCTGCGGTCCCGCCCTCGTTGCGGCGGCCGCTGTCATCCGCCTTCGGCTTGCCCGCCAGGAAGCCACCCGCCAGCGGACTCCAAGGGATCACGCCAAGGCCGTAGTCCGCACAGGCGGGAAGCACGTCCGTCTCGACTTTGCGCGCTCGCAGACTGTAGTGGCACTGCTCGCTGACAAGCCCCAGAATGTTGCGTCGTTTTGCAGCCTCGTTCGCCTTGGCGATGTGCCATCCGGCGAAGTTGCTGCTGCCAACGTAGATAACCTTTCCCTGCTGAACCAGCAGCTCCATGGCTTGCCAGATCTCCTCCCAGGGCGCATCGCGCCAAACGTGGTGCATCTGATACAGGTCGATGTAGTCCGTTTGCATGCGGCGGAGCGATTCCTCACAGGCACGCCGGATGTGCAGCGCGCTCAAGCGCGATTCGTTGGGCCAATCGCCCATGTCGCCGTAAACCTTGGTGGCCAAAACGACCTTCTCGCGACGCCCACCCCCCTGCGCGAAGTACCTCCCGAGGATCTGCTCGGTGACGCCTTCGCCCTTTTTCCAGCCGTATACGTTGGCCGTGTCCCAAAAGTTGATACCGTGATCCAGGGCTCGGTCCATGATGGCGTACGAGTCCGACTCGGTCGTCTTCGGGCCGAAATTCATCGTGCCCAGGCAGAGTCGGCTTACTCGAAGGCCCGAGCGGCCCAGCTTGGCTATTTCCATTAGCCGAGTTTGGCAGTTTGGGACGAGGAGATGTTTCCTATGCCGCCCAGCGATCTGGAAGACCGGTGCAAATGTGCGAATACCCGAGCCTGCCTGCTGCTTCGATGAACTCGTCATCGAGATCGTGGCGATGCAGCTCCGGCGAAACGAGGAAGCTGTGAGACTCCGCGGCAGTCAACATGCCTGGCGCCCAGGCGTAGTCGACCCAACGGCCCCAAAACGGCCCTTCGATGCGCTCGTAAGCGCTCCACCGGGCAAGCGTTTTGAGCCCCAGTCGCTCGGCGACCAGCATGTCCGGAACGAACAGATCCACCGCATAGAACCGGGCGAGATCCTGACCCGCGCCCTGCAATGCCTTCACGACCGGCGCCACGATCTCGGATTCGCGGAAGTCGAGCACGACCTCGCCTTCGATCAGCGCGACCGCATCCACGACCGACATCGGGCGGTCACCGATCCGCAGCGGCTCATGCGAAAGAACCGGCTCCCCGTCCCAAAGCCGCACGTCCAGCTCGACTCCGATCTCTCGCTCGTTCGCCTCTTCGATCCGTTCGAGGCTATTGGCTCGGTGAAGATAAAGCATCGACGTCCTTACAACATCATTCCAGCGAATCGGGATCCGATGCCCTGCCGCCTCAAATCGCCCAAGACGCCGGCGTGCAGGTCCTGGAACCCCGCCACCCGCACCACAGCCATGACACCGCTTTCCCGCGCCCGCTGGGCGGCGTAGTCGCCTCCGACGATCGCAACGCACTTGCCGACTCTCGTCGCAATCGCCTCGGCGCCCGAACGGAATCCGCCCAACGAGTCCCAAGCGCTTTGCGACACTCCCTCCACCAAATCCGATAGCCCGAGGCGCGCCAGCGCGCCTCGGGTCTGAGTGGAATCCATCGGGCTCACCACGCAGGCGCCTAGCCCATGCCTGAGCAGCGCAAGCAGCAGTTTTCTCGCCCCTGGACATGGCTGGAGCCGTTCCTCGATGACTTGCGACAGGTGTTCGGATTCCATCAGGTGGATCTCCTCGTGCCAGTCGGTCGGGAAACTTCGAAGCTCCGATAGTGCCTGGAGCTTCTGCGCGCTGGACATCTCAGGGCTCAGCCGCCGGTTGCCGATCTCCCAGCCGGTCCGCGCCAGCGCGCGGCTGAGCGCTTCGTGCTGCAGCGCAGTTACATCGAATAGCGTCCCGTCGGCGTCGAATATGGCGGCTTCCAGCATGGTCCCGGAGTAAATACTTGGAAGCTTTCGCGGATTCCGCAGGCTGCTATGAACGATGCCTTTAGACGCAACATCCTCGAGCTAGGCGGCCGGCAAGGCGCCGCTTGGCTCGATTCGATCCCGGAGCTGGTGCGCGAGTTGGAGAATAGGTGGTGCTTCAGGTCGCTCGAGCCGTTCGAGAACCTGTCGTATGGCTATGCAGCGCCAGGCGTGAAGCCAAATGGGCAGCAGGTTGTGCTCAAGCTCGCTTTCAGGCCGGCGGCAGATGGAAACGAGCCGGCGGCGCTAAGGCACATGGCCGGGCCGGGAGTGGTGCGGCTGTTGGAATCCGACCCCGGCCTGGGCGCGATGCTTCTAGAGCGCATCCGGCCCGGAACCACCCTCGCGTCGCTCTGGAGCCCGGAACGGGACGACGAGGCGACGCGCATCGCCGCCCGCGCGATGAAGCAGCTTTGGCGTCCGCCCGAATCGGCCGAATTTGAACCTATCGAGCGTTGGGCAAGCGCTTTCGACCGCGCGCTGGACACCCCCGCGCATCCGCTTCCCCGGGGCCTCATGGAGCGAGCCCGCTCCACGATGCTGGACCTCACCCAGAGCTCGGGGCCCCGCGTGCTCATCCATGGCGACCTGCAGCATTACAACCTGTTGCTTGGCCGCGCAGGCGACTGGGTCGTAATCGATCCGAAAGGGGTGCTCGCCGAGCCGGAGGCCGAAGTCGGCCCGCTTCTGCGCAACCCTCTCTGGCCCCCGGTCGCCGCATTCGATTTTCCGGTCATGTTGGACCGTCGCCTCGACCTGCTTGCCGAGGAGCTTGGGTTTGAGCGCGGCCGGTTGCGCAAATGGGCATTCGTGAGCTGCGCTCTTTCAGCAGCATGGAGCGCCCAGGATCATGGCGACGGGTGGGAGCTTTCGCTTCGCTGCGCCGAGCTCTTGGACGGCTAGCCTCGCTTGGGCCTTGCGCGATCCGGAGTTTCGCTCCAAACTATGGTCTGCATGATTTCCCAGGCCCATTCGGCGACCCTCATCGGCATCGAGGCCCTTCCGATCGTCATCGAAACCGACCTTATGGGCCACGTCACCGACGCGACTTCCAACTTCGTGCTCGTGGGCCTGCCCGACAATGCCGTTCGCGAAAGCAAGGAGCGCGTGCGGACCGCGATGAAGAACAGCGGCCTGCAGTTTCCTGAGCGCCGGATCATGTGCAACCTGGCGCCAGGAGACATCCGCAAGGAGGGGCCATGGCTCGATCTTCCCATGGCCGTGGCCATATGCGCCGTTCAGGACCTCGTTCCAAGGCAGGAGCTTGCCGATGTACTGCTTCTGGGCGAACTGGGTTTGGACGGCGACCTGCGCCCGGTGGATGGCGCCGTGAGCGTGGCGCTGATGGCGCTCGAGCGCGGATTCAAGAGATTGATTGTTCCTCGCCAAAACGCCGCCGAAGCCGCGGTTGCCGTGGGCCTGGAGGTGTACGGAGTTCGAAATTTGCTGGAAGCGGTCGAGCTGCTGAACGGCTCCGGGCTGGTTGCTCCGCAGAAATTCGATGACCGGCCCGAGACGCGCCTGGCCGAATACGCCGTGGACTATAGCGACGTCAAGGGTCAGCGACACGCGATTCGCGCGCTAGAGATTGCGGCCGCGGGAGGCCACAACGTGCTGATGGTCGGCCCGCCCGGGTCCGGCAAAACAATGCTTGCAAGGCGGCTGCCCACCATCCTCCCCCCGCTGACCCTCGACGAAGCGATCGAGGTCACTCGGGTGCACAGCGCCGCCGGGCAAAAGGGGGAGCGCACGGGGCTGATATGGGAGCGACCATTCCGCTCGCCGCACCACAGCGCCTCCTACGCAGCCATCGTGGGAGGCGGCAAGAACCCGAAGCCCGGAGAGATCTCGATGGCTCATCGTGGCGTGCTCTTCTTGGACGAGATGCCCGAAAACGACCGAACGGTGCTGGAGGCGCTCCGCCAGCCGCTCGAAGATGGCGAGGTGACCGTCGCGCGGGTTACGAATACGATAACGTTTCCGGCCGCCTGCATCCTGGTCGGAGCGGCCAACCCGTGTCCATGTGGCTACAAGGGGTATCCGGAGCAGAAGTGCGTCTCCAATCCCTCGACCTGCGGCAAGTATCTGGGACGGCTCAGCGGGCCGCTCATGGATCGTATCGACCTGCACATCGAGGTGCCTCGCCTCAAGCCGGATGAGTTGCTGGGAATGCAGCAAGGCGAGTGCTCCGAGGCGATCCGAGCGCGGGTGGTGGCAGCCCGCGAGCTCCAATGGAGCCGCCTGGGCCCGGGTTGCACGAACGCCAAGATGGCGCCCAAGGAGCTTCGCGAAACCGTTCCGCTCGATGAAGAATCGGATGCTTTCATGCGCGTGGTGCTCGCCAGGATGAACCTCTCTGCTCGGGTTTTCGACCGAATTCTGAAGGTGGGCCGCACGGTCGCAGACCTCCAGGGGGCCGATCGCGTCTCCAAAGCTCATCTGGCCGAAGCCGTCCAATACCGTGAACGGGTGGATGCATGAGCGCCACCGCGGTGCAGAACTGGGCCGGCGCCTTAACCTACCGCGCTTCAGCTATCCGGCATCCCGAGTCGGTCGAGGAGATCCAGGCGCTCGTTCGGGGCGCGCAGCGCTTCAAGGCGCTCGGCACTCGCCACGCCTTTTCCGATGCCGCAGATACCGAAGGAGTGCTGATATGCACCGACCAGCTAATCGGCATGTCGCCAGTGGATCCCAATCGCGGAGTCGTCGAGTTCGGGTCCGGCGTCACGTACGGCGCGCTGTGCAGGTCGCTGCACGAACAGCGGTACGTGGTTCGTAATCTTGCCTCCCTCCCGCACATCTCTATCGCCGGCGCATGCGCTACGGGCACCCACGGCTCTGGAATCCGCAACGGCAACCTCGCAACGGCCGTCCGAGGCCTGCAGATGGTCACGGCTTCCGGCGACCGAATCGAGATCGGACCAGAGGACTCCGAATTCCAGGGCGCGGTGGTGAATCTCGGAGCCCTTGGCATCGTAACCCGCGTGACCCTCGAGGTCGTGCCGGATTTCGATGTCAGGCAGGTAGTGTACGAAACGCTCCCATTCAAGGCACTGGAGGACAACTTCGAGGCGGTGCTCTCGGCGGGATACAGCGTAAGCCTGTTTACTTCTTGGAACGGGGACGAGTTCGAGCAGGTCTGGGTGAAGCTCGTCGGCGAGGCCGCTGCGGACGATCTGTTCGGAGCCAGGCGCGCCGATGCCCAGCGCCACCCGCTGCCCGGCATGCCGGCCGACTATTGCACGACGCAAATGAACGAGCCGGGGCCGGCATATGAGCGCTTGCCGCACTTCAAAATGGAGTTCACGCCAAGCAGCGGCGATGAGTTGCAGAGCGAGTGGCTGGTGCCGCTCGGTCGCGGCATCGACGCTCTTCGCGCCATACGCGGCATCGCGGGGAACCTGGCTCCCGCTATCCATGTTTCCGAAATCCGGACGGTCGCTTCCGACGATCTTTGGATGAGCCCCAGCTTCGGTAGAGCGAGCCTTTGCATCCACTTCACCTGGAAAAAACAGCCGGACTTGGTGCGGCGCCTGGTCCCGCGCGTCGAGGCTGCGCTCGCGCCGTTTGGTCCGCGGCCTCACTGGGGCAAGATATTCGCACTGCGAGCTGACGAGCTGCGCAAGAGCTACCCGAGATTCGACGATTTTGTATCGCTCGCTCGCCGTCTGGACCCTGCTCACAAGCTTTGTAACGATTTTTTAACGCGCTCGCTCGGTCTCTAAGTCAGCTTCACATCGGCGCCGATCAGCCACCACATGGCTCAGGATTGCTCGTTTTGACGCACACCCGAACTATTCTTAGCGGTCCGTACATCGTACAATGGGGTAACCACTCGAAGAGGGCGAAATGGCAAGCTCTAATTATTCACGTATCTTTCATGGTGTGGCGCTTCGCGCGCCGATAGCATTCATAGGTCTCTTTGGGATCGTTTCGCTATCCTCCGCTCAAGGGGGCCCTTTCACAAATTTGAAGGACCAGGTGCCGCCTGCGGTGGGCCGATCCGTGCTAGTCGGCAAGATCGATCCGAGCGTCACGATGCACGTGTCGGTCGCGATTCCGCCGGCAAACGCCGCGGCCCTTCAGGCGTTCGTAGACGACGTCAACAACCCGCATAGCCCGAACTATCTGCGCTTCTTGACCCCGGCCGAGGTCGGGTCACGCTTCGGCCAGTCCGCGGCTAACGTGCAGAAGGTTGTTAGCTACCTCACGAGCAAGGGGTTCCGAATCAGCCTTGTCGCCCAGAACAGAATGACGATCCTGGCGGACTGCACGGCCGCGCAAGCGGAGTCGGCCTTCCAAACTTCGATCTCTCGGTTCCATGCGAAGAATCCGAACGAGCCGGGCAGAGTCGATTATTTCTCCTACACGAGGCCCCTGAAGGCTCCGAGAAGCATCGCTCCGTACATCCAGCATGTAGGCGGTCTCCAAAACTACACGAAACCGCGCCACAGCTCGCTTACGCCTTCTCAGACGCGCACGCTGTACAACTCCGCCCCTCTCTGGACGGACGGGTTCCACGGCGAGGGCCGCACGATCGGCATTTCGAGCTGGGATGGTTTCCAACTTTCGAACGTGCCGCTGTTCTACTCGCAGTTCAGCCTTCCGACGCCTCCCGGCGGAGTTGGCAGCAATGTGTCGGTAGTCACCGTGCAGGGCGGATCGCAAAATGGCACGCCTGCCGGCGAGGGAGACTTGGACGTCCAAATGCCCCTCGGCATGGCGCCGCTGGCCCAAGAGATCATTTACGACGGTGGAGGCGATGAGCTCAGCGTCCTCGCCCAGGAAGCCAACGACAACAAGGCCGACGTCATCAGCGAAAGCTATGGCTGGAACCTCGACGACCAATCGGCTATTGCCGGGCACAACGTGCACCTGTCGATGGCCGCTCAAGGCATCACTTATTTGTGCGCCAGCGGAGACTTTGGCACCGGCACCGAGCCGTTCATCTATCCGGTCATCGATCCGGAAGTTATGCAGGTCGGAGGCACCGTGTCTACCACCGATGCGGCCGGCAACCGGCAAACCGAAGTTGGCTGGGACGGCAGCGGCGGCGGCTGGTTCACGCGCAGTATTGCCTTTAACAAGCGGCCGACTTGGCAGGTCGGCGCCGGAGTGCCAACGTCGATACCGTTCCGCATGGGGCCCGATGTGGCGCTTCAGGCCGCGAGCCCGGACGGCGCATACGACTTCATCTTCGGCGGTCAACTGGCGACCGGCGATGGCACCAGCTTCTCTTCGCCGATATGTGCGGGAAACATCGCCCTCGTGGAGCAGAAGCTAATCAACGACGGCGGCCTGCCCGCGAATCTCCTTGGAAAGCAACGGCTCGGTCGTATTCAGGAGCGAATCTACGCCGAGGACGGCGACTCGTCGATCTACTATGATGTCACCTCCGGTTCGAACGGCGTGCTGCCCAACGGCAAGCAGTCGGTGGCGACAGTGGGTTGGGACACCGTTACCGGATGGGGCCCGATTGACTTCGACGCTTTCGAAAAGTCGCTGATCGTGCGAACTCCCAAGGAGGTCCCCGTCAGCACCATCGGAATCTACAACAACCAGGGTACCGGCGCGTCGGGCGGAGTCGCCGACGTCGCTGCCACCGACCAGCGCTACTACAGCCTGGCGTCGGTCCGCGCAGCGCCCGGCAACGTGGCTGCAGCGCAAATGGACTTCACGCTGGATAACGGCAACACGAAACTCTTCGGTCTCACGTTGACGCTCGTCACCAGCGCGCTTGCCCCAGCCACGAACTTCGTATACATGTACAACTTCAACACCGGGCAGTACGATGTCGTGAAGGCGAGTCCACTCAAGAAGACGGACGGAACGACCACCATCCAGGTGGACATGACCAAGTACGTGGGCCCGAACGGCCAAGTATCGGTTATCGACCGCGCGGTCTTCCCGTCGCGCCTCCAGGCCGTACCGTTCAGGCTGCGGATCGACGAGGCATCGCTGCTCGAGCTCTTCTAAAGCAGCAACTGAAGCAGGGGGCTACTACGGCCCCCTGCTTTTTTATTTCGCTCCCACCGGCTCCGGAAGCGGGCGAAGATGCGATTCGATCTCCGCACGCTGCGGCTCTAGGAATGGAGCGAGCGTCAAGTGGCTCCCGAGGCTCTCCAAGCTTTCGTCCGCAGTGAAACCGGGCCCGTCGGTGGCGAGCTCGAAGAGCACGCCGCCAGGCTCTCGAAAATACAAGCTATGGAACCAGAACCGGTCCACGTATCCTGAAGTTTGCAACCCCGCAGCCTCGATTCGCTGCTGGTACTCGTTAAGGGCGTCATCGTCCGGCACTCGGAATGCAACGTGATGCACGCCGCCGGCTCCCACCCTCCCGAGCCGGCCAGATACTGGGCGAAGCCGCACTCGACCTACCGACTCGTCCGTTCTTGTTTCGAATACTGCGGTCTCGTTGTTCCGCTCCATACGAAGCCCCAGCAGCTCCGTCAAGACACGCGCTGTGGCGTCTGGCCGAGAGGTCGCGATCTCAACCCCCAGGATGCCGCGGATCGAGCGCTCGGCCGGCACGCTCGCCGTCCAAGGTTTTCCCGCACCAGGGAGGCCCGCCGCGTCGACAAGTTCGAGAGATTGGCCCTCGGGATCCGCGAACGACAGCCGTTCGAGCCCGAGTTCGTCCTCGTCCCGCTCCGAGATCAGGCCCTGCTCGCTCAGGCGCTTCTCCCACCAGTCCAGTCCGCCGTCCACGCGCAAGGTGGTCGCGGTGATCGTTCCGGGCCCGGGTACGTTCGCGGGCGACATCGGCCAGTCGAAGAACGTGAGGTCGGTTCCGGGTGAACCCGCGGCGTCCGCATAAAACAGGTGGTACGCCCGAACGTCGTCCTGATTGACGCTCTTTTTGACCAGCCTCATGCCTAGCGATTCCGTGTAGAACTTCAGATTCTCGACGATCGTGGCGGTCACTGCTGTGACGTGATGAATTCCAGTTACAGGCATCGACACTCCTTATGCTACGAACCGAAGCACCCTTTCAACGGGCAGCCGGTGCTGAGGAAAGCCGCTCTCGGCGGGATAGCCGAAGGCGACGATTGCGGGGATCTCGACGTGCTCTTCTAGCGCAAGGATATCCCTAACGGCAGCCGGGTCGAATCCCAGCATCGGAGACGAGCCGTAACCTAGCGACTCCAAGACGAGCAGCAGATAGCCCAGCGCGATGTTCGATTGGTTGCGGCCCCATGCTCGCTGCTCGTCCTCGGTCATCGCTGCAAAGCTTCCGCGCACGGTCTCCTTCACCTTCTCGCGACGGTCTTGCGGCATGTCCGGGTGCACGGTCGAGTCCAAGTCGGCGAGCGCTGCCTTCATATCGCTCGTGAGCACGAGCAGTCCCGGAGCCTCGCCCACCTGCGGCTGCCCGAACGCCGCTTCCTGCAGCTTGGCGCGAGTGGCCGGATCCGAGATGCCGATAAAGCGCCAAGGTTGAACGTTGAAAGCGGAGGGCGCCTTGCCCGCAAGCTCCACGATGCTTGTGATTTCCTCGCGACTGATGGGCCGCGAATCGTACTTGCGGATCGATACGCGCGTGCGCGCAGAATCCACGACGGTCTTTTCCCTTGCTTCGACTAGTGCCATTGTTCGGTTGCTCCTCACTCGATATGGAATATATCCATATCGAACTATATAACACCGATAAACACGACAAAGTTCCATGTACGGGCTCCAAACCGGCATAAAATAGCGTAGAACGAGCGAACAGAAGAGCAGTCAGAGTAGATGGGATGATGGGCGCCCGAGGGCGCCGGGATGAACTATGACGAGCCAATCGCTTTTGACCGGCGATCACGCGCCTTCGGCCATGACCCTCGCGATGCGGAACCTCCACCAGGAGAGCGGATCGACGGTCGTGGGCATCGAGGTGCGAGACGGAAAGAACAAGATCGCGGAAGGCACGTGCTATCTGGGCGAGCTGCTGGCGCTTTCCGAGGGCGAGATCGGAATGTTCGCGGCCGACGAGATTCATTTCGAGCTCCGTACCGAGCGCAGCGACGTGGCCATCACGCTCGCGAGCGTCTCCGACCTTCGCTTTGCTATACGGGTGCCCGACTTCCGCTCTACGGTGCTAGATCTTCGCGCTTGAACCTATTTAGGGGGAAACCGTGACTCCGTGAGGCGAAAGCGGGTATCGGTATCAGATGAAAGCCGGAGCGCATGGCACGCACCGATGAGACGAAAGACTATAGATCCGCCGCAACGCTGCGGCGGCTTGCATCCGAGCTAAAGCCCTTTCGGGGGCTCATAGCCATTTGCACCTGTCTCACGATGGCGCAAAGCGCCTTCGGATTCGTTCCCCCGCTGATCCTGGGCGACATCGTAAACCGCCTTCAAAAAGGGGAGCCCATCAACACCACGATGTACCTTCTGTACATCGTAGGGTTCAGCCTTGCGCAAAACTGCCTCGGCTACGCGAACTCCGTGTGCATCTCGCTGCTCGGGCAAAGGTTCCTGATCAGCACCCGCGACCGCATGCTCGGTCATATGCAGACCCTGCCGCTCGCCTACTTCGAAAAGAATCAGGTCGGCAAGCTCATTAGTAACGTGATGAACGACGCCGCCACGGTAAACCAGCTCATCACTTCGAACCTCACCACCATGATGAGCGACACGGTTCAGCTAGTCATCGTGCTCGTGGTGCTGCTGAGCATCAATCCGATCCTGGCTCTGATGAGCTTGTCGATCATCCCGCTCTATGTCTGGAATTTCCGCCGATTCCTGCGGCCGCTGCAAACCACGAGCGACGACATACGGGCTCGCCGCGACGCCATGTTCGGCCAGATGCAGGAGAAGCTCACGGGCATTCAAACGGTCAAGAGCTTCGGCCAGGAGCGCTGGGAGGCTCGCAGCTTCATGGTGACCACGCGCGACCTGATGGGCTTGAATGTGCGCCAGGGCGCGTTGGGCGGCGGCCTATGGACGACCGCGGACGCTCTCTGCGGCGTTGCGACGGGCCTCGTTCTCTGGTACGGGGGCACACTCGCCATAGAGGGCAAGATCGGCACCGGAACGCTCGTGATGTTTCTACTTTACGCGGTGAACTACGTCTACAACCCGATCGTGCGGTTCCTGGTGTCCCTGGACCCGATCGCCCGGGCCCAAAACGCGCTCAACCGCATCTTCAGAACCCTCGATACGGCAAACCCGGTGAAGGACCAGCCGGACGCGCTGCCGATGCCTTCCATCGAGGGGGATGTGCGCTTCGACAAAGTTTGGTTCGAATACGAGCCCGGCCAGCCGGTGCTCCAAGGGATCGAGTTGCATGCCCGGCCCGGGCAGACCATCGCGCTCGTCGGCTTCTCCGGCAGTGGAAAGACCACGATCACCAGCCTGCTGCTGCGCCATTACGACCCCACGTCGGGCAGCGTGCGGGTAGACGGAATCGACCTGCGCGACACTCAGCTCCTTACTTATCGCAGGCAGGTCGGAGTGGTGGCCCAGGAAAGCATCCTGTTCAACACGACCGTCATGGAGAACATTCGATACGGCCGGCTGGCTGCCACGGATTCCGAGGTCATCGAAGCAGCCAAGGCCGCTGCGATTCACGAAGCGATCGAGTCGTTCCCGGACGGATATCAAACGAACATCGGAGAAGATGGAATCAAGCTTTCGGTAGGGGAGAAGCAGAGGGTGGCAATCGCGCGGGCGCTCCTCGCCGATCCCAAGATCTTGATCCTGGACGAAGCCACCTCGTCGTTGGACTCCCAGACCGAGGCGC
>JAICWL010000012.1 GCA_025934835.1 Fimbriimonadaceae bacterium | reverse complement strand
GGTCGCCGGAGCGGGGCCAGGCGCCACAGCCGTGACGCTTTTCAAAGGCAGCATGGGAAGCGCTCCAGCTTGGACCGGAACGCTTCGCGAGACGACACCGCTGTTGCTGCTGGGGCTGTCGGTATTCGTCGCGCTGCGGGCAGGGCTTTTCAACATCGGCGCCGACGGTCAGTTCCTGGTCGGCGCTCTTTCGGCCGCCGTGATCGCATGCCGACTGCCTGGCTTTGCCGGCATGGCGCTTGCCTGTATTGCCGGCTTCGTGGCCGGCGGGCTGTGGGCGCTGCCAGCGGGGCTCATCAAGGCGTACCGGAACGGCCACGAAGTGATCACGACGATCATGCTGAACAGTGTTGGCGTCCTGCTGACTGGCGCGCTTGTTGCCGGACCGTTCAAAGATCCGCAGCAGCAGTCTCGCACGACATCATATGTGCTCTCTTCGACCCGAGTGCCGCCGCTCGTCGATGCAGGTCCCTTCCAGGTCAATGGAGCACTGCTTGCCGGCGTTATTGGCGCAATCCTACTGGCATTCTGGCTGCGCAGATTCGTGGCCGGCTATGAGCTCGAAACCGTGGGTGCGAACCCGGTCGCCGCACGCTTTGCGGGGATCTCGACGACTAAGGTGACCATTTGGGCGATGACCGTGTCCGGGGCGATCGCGGGGTTTGCCGGAGCTCTCCAGGTGCTTGCCTACGAGGGGCGGTTCTATGAGGGGTTTTCGCCCGGATACGGATTCAACGCGCTCGGAGTCGCACTATTGGCGGGCAATGACGCGCTGGGAGTGCTTCCCGCCAGTTTGCTGTTCGGAGCCTTGGAGAAAGGTGGGACGTCGCTTGCCGTGAACGGCGTTCCGAAAGGGATCACGTTCGTGATCCTCGGCTTCATCATTTTGATCGCCGCAGCGATCCGATACCGAAGGGTGGTGGTCGTTGCCTGATTCCTGGATAAGCTCGATTCTGCTCGACACTCTTCTGCTTGCGGCCCCGCTCATTTTGGCGGCAATGGGAGGCTTCGCCAGCGAGCGCGGCGGGATCATCAACATCGCCCTCGAAGGGATGATGCTGATGTCCGCCGCAGTAACGGCTATCGCCGCAACGCGTGTCGGCCCGATCGGCGGATTGTGCTGCGGAATCGTAGCGGCGATGGCGATGAGCCTGCTCCATTGGCTCGCCACCCAGGTGTATCACATCGATCACGTGATCTCAGGAATGTCGATCAACGCGATTGCTGCCGGTGGAACAAACTTCCTTTACACAGCGCTGGCCGACCCTACCAAGACGGGCCAGATCCCACACCTTTCGCCCTGGTTCTTCCGGGATTCAGCCCTTGTCCTCCCGATTCTCGTTTTCTGCTACGTGCGTTGGACGCGAGGCGGCTTGCGGCTTCTGGCCGTCGGCAGTGACCCGGACAAGGCGCGCCTCGTCGGCATCGATCCCCTCCGAGTTCGATTCGTAGGGCTGGTCGCAACGGGCATTTTCACGGGCGTCGCCGGAGCGATGCTCGTGGCCGAAACCGGGGCATTCTCCGATAACATGACCGCGGGCCGAGGGTACATCGCCCTGGCGGCGCTGATCATAGGAGGTTGGAGACCAATCCCCGCGACACTCGCCTGCATCGCGTTCGGCTTTTTCAACGCACTGCAAGTTGAATTTCAGGGCTCGCGCCTGCTCGGCGTCATCCTGCCCTCCGAGGCCTGGGCATCGCTGCCGTACGTCGTGACGGTCGTTGCGCTCGCCGGGTATCTAGGGCGCAACCGTACGCCTGCCGGCCTCGGCAAAGCCTGAATCACTCGCGGGGTACCTTTATCTGCGATCCATGCCACTGCTCACCCTCGCGCTCGCACCCCAGCCTCAGGTCGCCAAGCTCATCGATTCTTGCATCGCGCAAAGCCGACGCGCGCGGTCTATCGCGGTCGATATCGCCACGAACGTGCGTACCCCCACGAACCGTTCCTCAACTTCGTATTTCCTGAACTACGTCGGCAACGGGCCCCTCTTGATCAGGATCCAGGAGCCTGCCCGGGGCAAGCTCGACCGCACCGACCGCAGCTATTGGATAACAGCCGGCAAGATGGTCGCCTACGATTCCCGAGCGAACGAGACACTGAGCCGGCCCCTGCCGGCGGCGTCCACCGTTCTACAGCGGGCGACCGCAGCCCTCGGTGAGCTCGATGCCCCGGTGCAGATCAGCCTGAGTCCGAAGGTGCTGGATGCATTTCTTTCCGGCATGCGGTCTCTGCCCGGGTGGGCTGTGAGCGCTCGCGGCAGCAAGGTTACGATCTCGAGGCAATCGACGCTCGCAGGCAAGCGCGCGTACACTGAGCTCGCGTTCGACTCCCAGCATCACCTAGCCGGATTCGAATCTCGAGCGGGGGGCACGACGGTCGATTGGAAGTTTTCGTACCATACGCCGCGAATGAGCACGTCCAGGGTCCCGAAGGACGCGCGCATCGTCAAAGTTTTCACAGAGCGGGAGAGACCGCCGAAATACGCTTCTCACGAGGCAGAGCGAATCGCCCGATCTACCCAAAACGCATACGGGGCGCTGCGATCGGCGCGCATCGACACCGATGGCGCCGAAGGGGCAAAACATCTTTACTGGAGCGGCGCGAGGATTGGCGAATCGGACCCATCTTGGTCTTGGCTTTACGACGGCCGGACCCTGACGATCGTGGACAAGAGAGGGGCGAAGATCATGAAGGGCCCGCTCAAATCCCACGAAATCCTTGCGACGGTGGCCGAGGCCGGGTTCCGGGTGGACCCTCTGCTGCGGGATGTTCTCTTACGCGTCGCGCCGTATAGCGAACTCTTCCCCACAAACGCAACTGTCCGCATAGTTGGAGCCGGGGCGGTCGACGGAAAGCCGTGCGACATCCTGCAAGTGTCCGCCCCTACGGTGCGCACGACCGCGTTCGTCCGCCGCGACAATCACTTGTTCGCGAGCGTTGGCACCGATTCGGTCGATCGTAGTGGACACGTCATCGCCAGCAGCTCGATCCGGTTTCATTATGCGAAGCCGGACGGATTTCCAAAGAGCTGGGGAGCCGGCCGTGGATACGCCGTGCGGCGCCTGCCAAAACCGAGCGCAAAGGCCGGCGGCTAGCGCGGTTTTAGCTTGGCTTCGCCGGCCCACGCGGCGAGCGCGTCGGTCGCCGTCGAGCGGGTGCTCGGGAGCAGTTCGAACACAGGAATGCCTTCCCACAAAGCCTTGTCGAAGCCTCCTACTCGAACCTCAAACGGATCTGCGTCTGCGCCGACCCTATCCCCTTCCCGGAGCGGCCTTCCGAGCAGGATCGTCTCGCAGAGGGTGATCATAAACGCCTCTGCTGCAGCCTGGTCGGCGTCGAGCAAGCCGGCGACCTCGATCTCCGGCAAGTTGAACTTTTGCATTCCGAGCGTGAAGCAATGGATAGCGCCGGCCGAGGTTCTAAAGTGCACCGCGACGTGGTCGCGCGCGTCGAGTTGGGGCTCCAGCCGGTCGCGGTGAATGACATCCTGCGGCAGCAGATATCTCATGCAGATCGAATCGGCGACTACACCCTCGCTGAGTATTGCCAGGCGCACCGCGATCCCCAGATAGAAATCGAGGGATGCGTAGACCATCGGGTCGTGAGATTCGATCGTAAGCTGCAAGAGGTTCCAGGTGCCGCGGATCCGGGCGATCATCTCCGGCTCTGCGACTGCGGCAAGCGAACTGCGAACGAACTCCTCCGGGTCGAAGCCGGCCTCCTCTTTGCTAACCACGAGCATCTTGATCACGGTCTTGCGGTCCTTTGTGGCAATCACATAGGCGCCTCGCTCGATGGGCGTCGAGAGTGAGTCTTGGTCCGCACCGGGCGCGAGTGGGGCGGCCAGTCCCACAGCAGCGCCGCCAGTACCCGCAGGGTTGGCGATCTCAAGCAGCGATGGTAGGGTCGCCTTCGAAGCGAGGATGGTTAGGTAGTAGCCTTTGCTGATTCCGAAGCCCGGATTCTTGGGCTTGCCGAATTGCCAAGGTCGCATGACTGGCTTTTACCTGGAAGCATGCTTCTTCGTCTTGGCACGCTGCTTGGCGGGATCAACCGGCTCCTCCTTGGCGGGCTCGAGGCTGGCATCCAAAATCTTCGGCCAGACCCCGGGAACCCAGGCGAAAACCCAAGCACCCAAGCTGCGTGTCCACGAGATGTGCGCGGCCCGCCCGTTGGGTTCCGCAGTCCAGGTCGGCCCGTGGCCCGGGAGATAATTCACAACTTTCAGGGGGTCAACCGCGTCCAAGAACGCCGCCGCAGCCGGACGAAGCCTGGTGCCTTGAGGCAAGAAGATCGAAGCATGCAGCCCCTTGAGCTGCCGGCCGACCCGCTCCGCCCAGGCTGATATCTCTTCCCCATCGAAGAAGCAGATGTACATCGACACCATCAGGTAGCTGAACAGCGGAATGTTCATGGTGTACTCGATGGAAGCGTGCAGCATGATGCCGCCGAGCACGCAATACTTTCGCAGCGGCCGGAAGAACACCAGCGTAGCAAGAGAAAACTCCACGGCGAGCGTCCCGTAGGTCGTGATGTACACCATCGGAAGCTCGTTGAAGAACGCCGGCACCGGGAATCGGTGAAACTCGTTCAGCCTGGCGGGATACCAGGTTGCCGTGCCGTTGCGCCAGAGGTGCCCGAAGGTCTTGAGCCACACCGTTGTGAAATAGATGAGTGCGACGTTGTAGCTCACGAGCCGCTGGGGCCAGATATAAACGAGCACTGGATTGGGGCTCTCTCGGCCTTTCCACAGCGCAATCAACCGATCGATCGAGCACGCCCTCCCCGCCGGCGAGATCGCCACATACAATACGCACAGCCGGAGCACGGTGTCGCCGCCATGCAGGATGGCCCCGTTTCGGTGCTGTAGGGAGACCATTCCGACCGCGAGAAGAAGCGAGCTAACGCGCGTCCAAAGTCCGAGCGCCGTCAGCAGCGCCAACACCATGATCGCCACGTACAGTGCGAAGCTGATCCGAGGATCGGTGATTGCCACGAAAATGTCGGTGCGCGGGAGCGTGAAAGGTGATTTCGGCCACGCCTCGATGTGCTGGTTCATGAACATGGCGCCAATCCATGTCGGCACATAGCCGACCTGGCTAAACCATGCTTTCCAGTCCGGAAGCAGCAGCGAAAGATCGATGAACGTGAGGATGCCGGTGCAGATTCTGAGAAGCCCCAGACTGGTGGGGGACCCCCGGCCGAACCAATATCGGTTCACAGACTCCCAAAAACTTTCCTGGGGCTCGCTCATTAGCCCCTCGCCAGGTCCTTAGCGAGGCGACGCTGGTCGACGACGTGGACGTAGTACTGCTGGTCCGTGTACTGGGTCGCCTGCGGCAAGCCAGGAGGGGAGATCAGCAGCACATGCTTGTGGAGAAACACTTTGACCGGCGGATTCGCGGGATTATCGGCGTTCAGATAGGCAATCCTTTGGCCGAACTGCGCCCAAAGGAACGCGCTGGTCGGGTCGGGAGCACGCTCGAAGAACTTGCGATATCGCTCCTTGGGGTATTTCGCGAGGATCGGGAGATCGTAGATGCGAGGATAGCCGTAGCGGCGCTTCGAGCCGTCCTTGTACAGCACCTCGGCATCACACCACACATCCTGTTGCACGGGGTCGGGCGCGAACATGTCCCAGTACTGCCAAAAGCCGGTCAGGATCAGATACTGCTGGAAAGGGGGCGCAGGCTGGACGTATTTCTTGTCGTAAACAAGAATCCAGTCCGTTCCTGCCGGCTCCACTTTCCCGTCCACGATGCCCTGGGGCGGGTTCGGCAGCGCCCATACTGTGATCGCGAGCAAGTGGAAGAGCACAAAGCACTTGATCCACAGGGGCGCATGCTGCTCTTGCGTTGCGCCCGGCTTACGCGTGCCTGTTCCTCGTGCGTTCATGCCGTCGATGCGTGCGGCCTAGTCTGTCTCCATCTCGGTGAGCACCGGCTCCAGCTCGGGATTGGGCCCCACGGCCTCCCGGATTTGCTTGGCCAAGCCCTTGGCTTCATCGGGCCGCCCGGAGCGCTTCGCCGCCAAGCCCAAGTTGACGTAGATCGGAAGGGAGCTCGGATTGTTCGCCGCGGCGTACCGAAGCATCTGGTAGGCCTCCTCGGTTTGACCCTTTCCGTTCAGAGCGGTGGCAAGCTCTCCGTAGGCCGGCTCGCAACCAGGGAAGAGCTCCAAAAGCCGCTTCGCCGCCTCCTCGGCTTCTTCGAACTGTCCCGTCTGATTGTAAGCCGATGCGAGCATTCCCCAAAGCTTCCAGTAATCGGCGAGCCAGTTTCGGAGAGGCTTCAGGATCTGGATCGCACCAGCGAAGTCCCCTTCCTCCATTTTCTTTCGGGCATTGTCGACGTTCTCCGCCCGCTTCGGCTGCTCCAATTCGATCAGCCTTGCGAGAGCGTTGGCGCGGGTATTCGGATCGGGGTTGCTCGCAAGGAGGCTCTTGAGAATCGGGGGCACTTCGAATTCCCTTCCGGCCGCTTCGAGCGTGCCGGCGTACTCCGACAAGAGCTGAACATCGTTCGGGGCGACATCGATGCAGTCCTCATAGAAATCCATCGCGCGGTCGTAGTCACCCTTTTGCACGAGCAATGGAGCGTAATAGCGCTTCACGATCGTGGTGTCCTCGAGCGTGTCGAGCGCATTTTCGAACGCTTTCTCGGCCTCCGCCTCCTTGCCGGCCTGGTAAAGGGAGACGGCATACTTGGCCTGTGCCTGGGCATTCTGGGGATTGGCGTCGACGATCTTCTTCCACATGCCCGGAACTTCGTGCGCGCGCCCGGTCTGTTGCAGGACGCCGGCAAGGTAGTCGGCCGAGGGCTTGTCGTCCCCTTCCTTCTCCATCGCCTTGCGGAAGTTGCGCTCGGCGTTTACGGGCATGCCGGACTGAAGCTGAGCGAGGCCGAGGCGGGTAAATAGTGCCGGGTCCTCTTGGCCGGCGGGTTGCACCTGGATCGCCTTCTCGAACCATTCGGCCGAGCGCGCATGGTCGCCGAGCGACGCATAAACCTCTCCAAGGCCGAAATACGCGCCCATCTCGTCGGGCACGAGCTCGATAAGCCTCTTGAGCGCCTTTTCGAGCATCTCTGGAGTGCCAATGCGAAAGTGCGCGCAAGCGCGAGCGAGCTGGACCAATACATGGTACGGGCCCTCGAAGTCGGGGTCGGCGCTTACGGAGGCAACCAGCGCTTCGATGGCGCCCTCCGGGCTGAACTCTTTGGCGACCATTCCATTCGCCTGCTGGATGTAGTTCAGCGAGTCGTACCCTTCCAAGAATCCGAGAAACGCTTCGGGATCGTCAGTTCCGAATTCCATCGTCTCGCCCGAAAGCAGCTCGGGAAGGCCAATTTCCGCAACGTCGCCTAGCTTCTTGATCAGCCAATGGAGCTTCTGGAAGATTTCAGCTTTGCCGAACTTCTGGGTATCGAGCGCGATCGGCTCTTCGCTGTCTTTGCCCGAAAATCGCGTGGTCAGCTCGATCTCGTCGTCCGTCACCTTGATCGATCCGTCCATGACGACGTCGACCTCAGCCTGCTGGAAGAGGTCCTTGAGCTGCTCGTACGGTAGCAGGTCGTCGCCAATGTTCACGAACGCCATGCGGACGCCGTCTGGCTCCTGAATCTGCGTCAGGAAGCTCACCGAATTGATTTCGGCATTGGCGTGAGCCCGCAATTGCTCGGCGGCGAATGCGGAGATTTGCCGTCCGTAGGCAGGTTTCGTCCCTTCCAAGGCGTTGAAGGGCAGCGCGGCGACTTTCATGGCCAGAGTGTACCGGCTGCAAGCGCGTCGAACCCGTGGATGCGGGGACTAAGCCCAATGGCTAGCGCAAGCCACGACCCGAGAAGAACCGGTAGCTGCTGCGAACCGCTTCCACCGGGTCGCCCGGCGACTCGTCGAGCTCGATCGCACCGAACTCCACTCCCACGTTCTTGGCCGCCGCAAGCACCGCGTTCCAATCGACTACTCCCTCGCCGCCCGGCTGCCACTGCGGTGTCATGTCCGGGTTGTAATCCTTGAGATGAATGAGAGGAATGCGACCTTTGAGGCGCTCGATCCATGCGGCTGGGTCTCCGCCGCCGATCTGCACCCACGCTACGTCCAACTCGGATTTCACGAGGTCCGGCGCGGTCGAGTCGTACAGCGTTTCCAGGCCCAACCTGCCGTTCGAGCCCCTCGTGAATTCGAAAGCGTGATTGTGATAGGCCAACTGCAGCCCCTGGTCCTTCAGCTTCGCCGCGGCTGCCTCGAGCCTGTGTCCAAAGGCGTCCCAACCTCCTTCGTAGTCCTTCTCGGCAACCCAGGGTACGACGACGAACTCGTTGTCCAGGATCTTGCAGTCCTCGACGACCTGATCGAACTCGTTCTCGATCGCGCTGATTCCGATGTGGCTCCCGGAAACTTTCAGGCCCTCGCCGTCGAGCATCGTCCTCCATTCGGACGCACTCTTGCCGTATCCTCCCGCGAATTCCACCCACTCGAGCCCGATTCCGCGCACTTGGCGGAGGGTGCCGGGAACGTCGTAAGACAGCTGATCGCGGAGGGTGTACAGTTGGACCGATAGTCGCATGACCCTTCGATTATGGCGATTGAGGGCTCGTTCCCGTTGACGTTGGAGGAGGCGAAGAGGCTGCAGGCTCTGAAGAAGGCGTCTGCGGTGTCCATTCGTTCATGAGCACGCTGGTGATCCAAGCATCGGGCGATGCCGCGGACGCCTGCCACTGCGGAGTCTCGACCTGCAGGACCTTCTCCCGCTGGACATCGGCGACGTAATCCAAATGGTCCGAACGCACGACCCGCACCGTCACCACCGATGCGTCCGTAAGCTGGTCCACTGCCGTCTTGGCCAATTCGGCTGCGATCCGTCTGTCGTCGTCCGAGCCCGTTACCGCAATCGTCAGCGTGAGATTCTTCGTTCGCGGGTCTGTGATCGCAGACACCAGGCGAGCCCCCAGCGGCGAATGCTGCGCTATCGTCTGCATCGTAGTCCGGTCCTCGAGCGCGGGATTGAGCCCCGGCACGCCGAGCCCATGTGCGCTAGATGCCGGATCGGTCACCGGCGCGGACTCCAGCGGCGCCGAGATCGGCCTTCTCACGACCGGCGCGACCTGAGTTCCTCGTCCGAGCATAAAGGCGCCGATGGCGATCACCGCGAAGATGGCAAGGGCAAGCCCGAGCAAAGCCGGGGTGCTCTTGGTGTGGTCTGGAACCGCCAGTTCGTTGGTCGCCTGGCCGGCGTCTCTCGCGCGGATCTGCTCGCGCACTGCTTCGAGCTTCTGCTTGTCGGTCTCGGAGGACGGGTCGAGGTCCAGCGCAAGCTCGTACCACTGCGCCGCGTTCTCTAGGTCACCGAGGTCGCTATACACATCGCCCATCAGCGTGTGTGCGGTCACGTTGTTCGGATACCGACGCAGAATGTTTAGGCAGATTTGCTCGGCTTGCTTGTACTCACCACGCAGGCGTAGCACGTTGGCGCGCGCGAGCTCGGGATACATCGCCGTGTCGGTCGCTTGCTCGATATCTCCACCGAGCGGCGCGCCGCACTCCGGGCATGCTGCCAGAGCCGCGTCAACGACTGCGAAGCAGCGTTCGCAGACCTTCGTTCGATCAGGTCCCCGTACTGCCAAAGCCGCCCGTTCCTCGCTCGGTTTCGTCCAAAGTCTCGACGACTCTCACCTCGGCCCGCGCAATCGGGCAGACAACAAGCTGTGCAACCCGCTCCCCCCGTTCGAATTTGACGACAGTCTCGCCAAGATTGATCATGATCAATTTGATTTCTCCACGATAGTCCGAATCGATTGTTCCCGGCGAATTCACCATCGTGACGCCGTGCCGCATGGCCAGCCCCGACCGCGGGCGGACCTGCGCCTCGAATCCTGGCGGCACCGCGATCCGCACCCCCGTGGCCACGAGCTTGCGTTGCATAGGAGCCAGCTCTACCGACTCCGAGGCGCGAAGGTCCATGCCTGCGGCGCCTTCGGACTCGTACCGAGGCGCAGTCACATTCGGTTCGAGAGCGACTTCCAGCATCACATCCATCATGCTTAGTATGCTGCCAACCTCTCGGCAGCGAAACGCCGGAGCGCCCACTCTAGATTCTATGCGAGCGAGCGGTTTTCCTGCGATGCTTTGGGCTGTACACTCGAACCGTGCCCACGCGCCTCACCTGCTGGCTATGCGGCCGCGAATACCCTGCGGACCGACTGATCAATCTGTGCGAATGCGGAAAGCCGCTCAAGGTCGACATCGATTTGGAAGAGCTTCATTTCGACCGCAGCGAGCTTGCAGGCCGTGAGCCCACGATGTGGCGCTATCGGGAAGTGCTTCCGGACTGTGAGCCGGTTTCGCTAGGCGAAGGGTTTACACCGCTGCATCATGCCCCTGCGCTGGGCCGCAATTGGTACGTAAAGGATGAAGGACTGAACCCGACCGGTAGCTTCAAGGCTCGAGGCATGTCGGCCGCGGTATCCATGGCCAAGCATTTGGGAGCCAAGCGGCTTGCAGTACCGAGCGCGGGCAATGCGGCCGGCGCCATGTCCGCATACGCAGCAAAGGCGGGTCTCCCCGCGCACGTGTTCATGCCGCGCGATACTCCGAAGGCGTTCGCCATCGAATGCGAGTCCCTCGGCGCCGAAGTGACGCTCGTCGATGGTTTGATTACCGACTGCGGCGTTCGGGTGCGCGACCTAGTCGATCGGACCTCCGGCGAGGTGTTCGACCTTAGCACGCTCAAAGAACCTTACAGGGTCGAAGGCAAGAAGACCATGGGGTACGAACTCGCCGAGCAGATGGGATGGCGCCTGCCAGATGCGGTGGTCTACCCGACGGGCGGCGGCACCGGCCTGATCGGAATGTGGAAGGCTTTCGACGAGATGGAGCGGCTCGGCTGGATCGACCACAAAAGGCCGAAGATGATTTCAGTCCAAGCGCAGGGCTGCGCGCCGATCGTGCGGGCTTACGACGCGGGAGAGAGATTCGCTGCCGAGTTTCCAAACGCCGCCACCCGAGCTTCAGGGCTTCGCGTGCCGAAAGCGGTCGGAGATTTCATCATGTTGGATCTCATCCGCGCATCCGGTGGGATCGCCGTGACTGTGACCGATGACCAGATGATTGACGCCGTGCGCGAAATGGGCAAAGCCACCGGCGTTTTCGCCGCCCCGGAAGGAGGGGCCACTCTCGCCGCCGCGCAGGCTCTTCGGGCAATGGGCTTTTTCGGAGAGGCCGAAACCGTCGTGCTTTTCAATACCGGCACCGGCCTCAAGTATCTCGAGGCGTTCGAGTAGCGAGTCGCTCAGCCAGCTCGAGCCATTTCCGAATGCCGACAGCCTCGGGGAATCTCGAGCCAACAGCCCGTAGGGCGTCGATCTCGACTCTGCGCCACGGAAGCGGTGTGGGAAGCCCGAGAGCCTCGGCCTTTTGAATCTCGGAGGCGGCCTCCGCAGCCATCCTGCTGCCCGAAAGGTAGCAGTAAGCAAGCAGGATCCGAAGCATGGCAAGGTCCGCATGCCTCAGCGCCTCGTCGATCCAGCGCGTGGCGTCGCTCAAGAGCCCATGCTCCACGAGCATAGCCGCTACTTCGATGTAGCTTTCTGGGGCTTCATCCAAAGGAGCGACCAGCGGGTTAGGCTCCTTGCCCGGCTCTACTGGCTGCGAAAGGAAAGCCTCAGCGCGCAGTGCGGGCTCCAGCGGCGAGAGGTAGTGCGCATTCAGTAGCTCGGCGGGCTCTTCGTCCCCGCTACGTCCCGCCACTCGGGCTGCGGCCGCCGCCTCCCACCACAGCAGCGGATCGTCGGCGTTATATAGGAGCGCTTGCTCGAAGCGCTCGCCCGCCTCAGCGGTGTCCCCTTGCGCCAACGATATCATGCCTAGCCGAGTCCACGCGATGTGGCGGGTCGAGACATTGAATGTCGCACGGGTAAGCGCTGCCTCATCCTGGGTCGGCGGGAGCACTTCGGCCCGCATCGCCACCTTCGGAAGGTCGCTGCGCTCGCCGCCCCCCGCTGCCGCAAACCGGAGGACCTCCTCCCTCCGATCGGACATAACGACAAGCTCCGTCAGCTCGGACGGAAGACCGTCGAGTGGAAGCTCGAGAATGTGCTCAGGGTACAAATCCGCGGGCGCTTCAAGAGTTTGGCCGTCCTTCGTCAGGATGAGCACTTTGTGGTTTGGCAGCCTTCGCGCCGCTTGCAAACGGAGGGCTTCCGGAGTCAAAAAAGCCGCCAAATCTCGGGATGCCGCAGAGATTCCACCCAGCGACGTCACCGGAAGAAGCTCGACAGACCAGGCATCGACCTGGCGCGGCGACAACTCGGCATCCATTGCAAAGCGATTAGCGAAAACGCACCCAGCTTCTAGGGAGCAAGCTTCCCATCCTCGGTCCACGGGAAGCCACGCTAGGCCGATGTCCATTCGAGCGTCGTGCCAGAACTCCGAACTCGGCTCCTCGCCGGTAAACCCGAGGCTGAACCCTCCGGAATAAGGCAATCGGTCCCAACCGCGATTGTGCATCCTGCACTCGATCCGCGCGACAGCGCTCTCCGCTTCGAGCGAGATTCTTGCGGTGAGCCCGTAAGGTTGACCCGCGCCAAATTCACCCAGCCAGATCGCCGAGGATTCCTCGCCGGCGTGGATGGCCGCGTGAACAGGACCCATCGAATTCAGGCGGTGCCCTTGACTCAGGCAGATTTGGATTCCGTCCGGAAGATATGCGCCTCGATCTCCTCCAGCCTCGGGCTCGAGTCGTTCGCGCACAGGCAGGGATTCGCGCGCCGTTCGCTTATCAAAAAGTGAAATGATCCTGCCGCCAAGCTCGGGAAGCACAACCAGGCGCAGGTAAGCGTTTTCCAGAACTGCTGCCCGAAAAGGGCGAGACTCCGTTTGCCCCGTAATGCCCAAGCTCGGATATGGGTAGCTCCCAGAGGTCGGCGGTAGCGCTTCGAGCAGGCCTATCTGAAGCTGGAGCACCTCTTCGTAAGCTTCGATCGGACTCGGCATCTAGGACCGAAGAGGTTACCTAAGCTAAAATAGGACGTGGCTGGCATGAGACTCTCTCCCCTTGGCTTGTTCATGAAGTGGTTCGTCCTTCCCCTCGCACTAGCCGTTTGCGGATACTTTTTCATCGGTCCGCACATTCCGGGCGCAGGCACGGGCAGCGACCGTCAGATTCCGACTACGGCAACAAACGAGCCCCCGGAGTCGGTTGCGAGCGTAGCCAGGCCCGAGCCAGAAGTGGACGTCACGGTCAAGAAGCAGGAGCCCGTTCGCCAGCGACGCCATCGGCACGCCAAGAAGGCAGCCGAAGAGCAGCCGGTGGACGAGATGGCCGCTCCGGACAATTCGAGCACGGGCGACACATCACCGGATATGGGGGATAAACCCTCGCCCGACAACGGCCCGACCGTCGGCCCGCCGGACGATGGCGGCGACAGTGGTAGCGGCGACGGACAGGGTGGCCCTCCCAACGTGGGCCCCGGTCAAGCCTAGGACGACGTCTTGGGCGGATTGGAACCGAGCTTGAGAAGCTGACGGCTCAAATCGGACGCCTTCTTCGGGTCCAAAGTCGAAAGCAGCTCAGTCACTTTGTCGGGGTCCATCTTCATCAAGACCTTCGCAAGCTCGTCCGGCTTCCAAGAGGCGACCACATCTTTGAGCTTGGTCGCATCCATCTCCTCCCAAATTGAAGCCAGCTTCTTATTGCCCGCGTCTTCGTCTGGCTTCGGAATGACTCGAGGAATAGCGGATGGAGTGCTCTTGGCGGCAACCACAGGCTTTGCGGGCGCCGTGTCATTTTGAGCTTCCTGCTTGACCGCGTCCTGCTTTGCGATACGCTGGGCTTCTTCCGCCGACACCATGTTCGGCTCCACCTCCGGCTTACCAGTTTTCGGGTTGAGAACCGGCTTCCCCGTCGCTGGGTCTAGAACAGGCTTTCCGGCGTGAGGGTTTTTCACCAGTTTCGGTGGTGACAGGCCAGGAATGTTGACGATTCCCGCCATGCCGAGCCCAATTACCGCGCCGACGATCAGCACCAAGACCGCGCAGGCGATGGCTGCGACTTTCACGGCGTTCTTACTCCGTTAGCCAGGCTCATAATTTTGTCGACGTAGCTCCGGGTTTCGGCATACGGAGGAACCCCGCCGTGGCGCACGACCGCTTCCGGGCCGGCGTTGTATGCCGCAAGCGCAAGCTTCGGGTCGTGAAACTTATTCATCAGCGACGCCAGGTACCGCGCGCCGCCACGCAAGCTCTGCTCTGGATCCATTGGGTCCTGCACGCCCAACGAGGCGGCAGTCTCCGGCATGAGCTGTGCAAGCCCCAACGCGCCGGCCTTTGAGCGAGCGTTCGGATCGTACGAGCTCTCCGTTTGAATCAACGCATCGAAAATCTGCGGATCGACACCCTCCTCGCCGGCGATCCGCTGGGCCATCGGTCGATACTTGTCCGAAAGCGGATTTACATTCAGGCCGGGACCGAACGGATTCATGGGGGACGAGCCCGGGCCGCCCGAGATCGAGCCTTGGATCGGCATCGGCTGGAGCCCCGCGTTCGACAGCGCCTGGGAAAAGCCCGCGCTACCGGATAGGAACGATATCCGCGACTTGATCTCTTGGATGCGCCGCTCGATACCCTCAGGGCCAAGCGGCTTGAGTGTCATCGGTCTCATCCTGTCCTCCGCATCGACGTCCACTCGTCCAGCTCGCGCTGCTCGCGTCTGGCGACCTCGATCGACCACTCCTCGAACTCGGCTTCGCGAAGTTTGACCAAGCTCTCTAGATCGCGCTTCTTGGCATGCCAAGTCTGCAGCGCCTGCTCCTCTTCGTTGGCCAGCACTTCGAGAGCAATCCGATGGGCCCGCTCCTCGCCGTCCAGACGCTCGAGCATTCTCTCCAAAGCTTGCCGCTCGCCTAGGGTATTGGCTGGCTGGGCGAGAAACTCGGATCTGTTGACGATCACCTCTAGGATCGTTTGCTCACATTCCACGCGCTCGGCTCTGGAGGCCAGGTAAGCGTCCTTCGCCCATGACTCTTCCATCTGGCGGTAGTCCAGCACGCGTTGTAGCCCAAATTCGAAATTAACCACGAACGGCTTCCTCCATCAGGGCGAGCGTGTCTTCTGACCGCGAGCCCTCCTGCTTGCTTTGCTTCAAGAACTTCACGATGTGGGGCACGCGCTCGATCGCCTGGTCGGCGATCAGTTTCGATCCCTGCTTGTAAGCGCCGATGCTCACCAGATCCTCAATCTCGTCGTACTCGGCCAAGAGCTCTCTTGCCTCGTTGGCGAGCGCCACTTGAGAGTCATCGCACACGAGCGGCATCGTTCTGCTCAGGCTCTGAAGCACATCGATGGGAGGGTAGTGGCCTTTCGCAGTGAGCTGTCGCTTTAGCACGATGTGCCCGTCGAGGATCGACCGAGTGGCGTCGGCTACCGGCTCGTTCGTGTCATCCCCTTCAACGAGCACGGTGTACAGCGCCGTGATCGCGCCCCTCTTGCCCATACCCGCGCGCTCCATGAGCCTGGGCAGTGCCGCAAACACGCTCGGCGTGTACCCCTTCGTGCTGGGCGGTTCGCCGATGGCGAGTCCTACTTCCCTTTGCGCAGTGGCGAAGCGAGTCACGCTGTCCATCATCAGCATCACGGAGCGTCCTTCGTCCCGGAACGCTTCCGCGATGGCAGTAGCAGCAAGCGCGGACTTTATGCGCACTAGGGCGGGCTGCTCACTAGTGGCGCACACCACGACGCTCCGCTTCATGCCCTCCGGCCCAAGATCGTTCTGAATGAACTCGCGCACCTCGCGGCCTCGCTCGCCGACCAGGCAGATTACGTTCACTTCGGCGTCGCAATTGCGTGCAACCATTCCCAGCAGCGTGCTCTTGCCCACTCCGGATCCTGAGAAGATGCCGAGCCGCTGCCCTTCGCCAAGCGTGAGCATGCCGTCGATGGCTCGGACTCCGGTCCAAAACGGTCTCGAGATCACGGGCCGCTCGAGCGCGCCCGGAGGTTGGGCCAGAATCGGGTAGGACTCTGTGCTTCGGATCGGTCCCAACTGATCCATCGGGCGACCGAGCGCATCGATGGTCCGACCGAGCAGGCCGGAGCCCACCGGTACTCGCAGGCAAGAACCTGTTCCCCGCACGGTGCATCCGGCGCGTATTCCCGAGAGCTCCCCCAAAGGCATCAGCAGAGTTCGGTCGCCACGAAAACCAACGACTTCTGCGGCCACGGTGGACTCCGCGGTCCCTCCTTCGATCCAGCAGAGGTCGCCTATGCGGGCGTTCGGTCCCGAAGATTCGATGACGAGGCCCACGACGTCGACGACTTTGCCCAGGATTCGGAATTTCGGAGCAGCTTCGATCGCGTCGGCAAGGCGCGAGAAAGTCGGTACGGACGTCAAGCCGCGTCCTCCATCTCGTTCACGATGAGCAGCAGGCGGGTACCGGAGCTGGCGTCCACCAAGCCGCCATCCGTCTCGATGATGCATCCTGCCTCGATGCTCTCGTCCGCTACGAATTCGACGCCTCTTAGCGAGGCCGAGGCCGCCAGAATTTGCTCACGGTAGGCGCTGATCGTTTCCAGGTCGAACGGGTTGAGCCGAATCCGGGCCTTGGATGAATGAGTAACCTCTGCGACGGCCTCCCGAACGATCCCAAGCGCGGACTCGCGCGAAATATTGAGCTCCGATGAAAGCACTTTGCGCACGGCTACTATCGCAAGGTCCGTGAGGCGCGACTCCGCATCTCGCTTCCAGCGTTCGAGCGCGTCGTCGACCCTGTCGAGGACCGATTGCAACTCGCGGCAAAATCGCTCGATTTCGATGCTCGAAGCTCGCGTCAGCTCTTCGGCGGCTTCTCGCTGGCCCATCTGAGCCCCTATCGCTCGGCCATCCTCTTGCCCTGCTGCGAGCCCCTCGCGATACCCTCTCAGCTTGGCGTCTTCGAACGCCTGCTCGAGTTGCTCTCGCTGCGTGAGCTTTCGTCGCCGGGCAACGGGCGCCGTATCTGCCACCGCCGCAACTGGCAGCAGCATGTCGAGGAACGAGCCCACCTGCTGCATGGGCCTTCGCGTCGCGGGCTTAGACAAGGACGTCTTCCTCGCCGGTCCTGCCAATGGTGATCTCTCCGGCCTCTTCCAACCGGCGGATTATCGACACGATCTTTTGCTGGGACTCCTCGACGACTCTCAACCGCACTGGCCCCATGAACTCCATGTCCTCGCGCAACATCGAAACCGCTCGCTCGGACATATTCCGGAAAATCTTGTTCTGGACCTCGCCCCCGACGCTCTTGAGAGCCGTGGCCAGCTCCCGCATGTCGACTTCCTTCAGGATCGCTTGTACGGCGCGGTCGTCGAGCTGAACAATGTCCTCGAACACGAACATCATGTTCTTGACCGTCTCGGCGAGCTCTGGGCTGTTCTCCGACAGCGATTCGATGATCACCCGCTCGGTCGAGCGATCCACTCTGTTAAGCAAGTCGACCAGAGCCTTTGGTCCGCCGGCTTGAGACATTTCCTGGTTCAAAATGCTGGAGACCTTCTTCTCGAGCACCTGCTCGACCTTCCGGATGACTTCAGGCGGCGTTTGCTCCATCATCGCAATGCGCGCGGCGACGTCTCCCCGCAGATCGCTCGGCAGCTTGCTCAGGATCATCGCCGCGTTGTTGACCGGCATGTAGGCGAGAATCAAAGCGATCGTCTGCGGGTGCTCGTCCTGAATGAAGCTGAGCACCTGCGCCGGATCCGCCTTCTTCAGGAATTCGAACGGCACCACCTGCATGGTCGCGACCACGCGCTGGATCACTTCGTCGGCTCGATTGGCGCCGAACGCGGACTCCAGCACTTGGCGAGCCTGATGGACACCGCCTTCTGCGATGAACTCTTGGGCGACCGCGCTTTCGTAAAACTCGGAGATGACAGCCTCGCGCTGCTCCGGCGAGATCTTGTCGAGGCGAGCGAGCTCGAGCGAGAGCTGCTCGATATGCTCCTCTTCGATGTGCCGGATCACATTACCCGCGTTATCGGGCCCGAGCACCATGAGCATTACGGCCGCCTTTTGGCGGTTGGTCAGCTCGTCCTTGTTCTTCCTCATCGCCTCTCCTCCAGGATCATGCTTTTGATCAGCATCGCGACGACTTGAGGTCGATCCGCGGCCATCTTCTTAAGTTGCTCGAGCGGCATGTGCACGCGGTTCTTGATCGATTCGACGAGAATCGCCTCCTCCTCTTCTTCCTTCGTCATCGGCTTGCCGTCCGGGTGGGTGCGTGAGCGCGCCAAGCCCTCGTTCGCTCCATCGATGGCTGCGATCAGGTTCTGCGCGCCGGCCAGCGCATCGCCTTCGAGCGCGAGCGGATAGTTCAAAGCCCCGCCCTCTTGCGAGATGCCCTTGGCGAACTTCCCGAGGCTCTTCACAACCATGATCGCCACGAAGATCAGCGCTGCAATCGGTAGGATCGAGAACGCCTGCTGAACCCGCGCCTGGGAGGTGGCCTCGGTGCCAGCCTTGGCGGCAGCGACCGCAGTAGAGGTGTCGAACTTGACCCATTCGACTTTCGGGTCCGGGAAATTTAGTTTGTCCGCGCCTTTGTTCGCGACCTCCTGGCGAAGAAAATCTTCGAGCTTGGCCTGGTCTTGGCCCTTGATCTTGTCCTCGTTGCCAAGCACGTTGATCACCATGCTCTTGATAGCGCCAGTTGCCTTCTCGGTCTCGGTGGTCGTCTCGCTGACCATGCGTGTTTGAGATGAGCTCTGGCTGGTGTATTTGTCACCGGCTTTGTTCGCCGCCGAATTGCCGACGTCGACGCTTGCGGCGCCAGAGGCTCCGCCAGCCATCGGCATCTCCTCCTTGACCGTCTGCTTCTCGATAGGGTCGGTGGGAACTCTCGTCAGCGCGCTCGACCGCTGCTTATCCAGGTCCAGTTCGCATCGGACAGACACAACCGTGCTGCCGACACCGAACACGCTGTCGAGGGTTCGCTGAAGCTCCCGCTCGCGATTGTGCGCCACGGTGTCCTCCATGGCGATTTTCGACTCGGCCACGTTCTTCGTGCTGTCGGCGTCTTGGCCGTTGAACACGAACTCCATCCGCTGGTTTACGACCGAGACGTTCTTGACGTCCAGGTCGGGGACAGAGCCTGCCACCAGCGTGGCGATCGCCCTGCCCTGATCCGGGGTCACCGTCGCACCCGATGCCTCGGTGATGCTGACGCTCGCGGTGGCTTGCCGCCTTTGCTCGACGAACGGCGAGTTGTCGCCCAAAGTGATGTGCACACGGGCTGCCTGGATCGTGTCGTAAGTCTCGATCGTCTTCGCCAGCTCGCCTTCCAAAATCGCTTTCAGGCGTTCTTTTTCCTGGGCCGGTGTCGTCATCAGGCCGATCTTGTCCAGGCCCTCGATGCCCATGTGCGCCGACTTGGGCACCTTGCCACCCGCAGCGAGCATCATGCGGGCATCCTGGGCTTTGTCTTCCGGCACCTCGACCGTCCCCGGCACGTCGTACTTGACCGCAATTCCTTGCGATTGAAGCTGCTCGACGATCACCGACTTGTCGGCGTCGGAGAGGCCGCCATAGAGCATGGTCATCCTCGGCCTTGAAGCAAAGAAGAACGTCCCGCCGAAGAGGACGGCGAAGAACGCAACGCTTCCGATCAGCACGGCCTTTTGCGACCGCTCGGAAGCGTCCCACCAGGTTTTCAACCGAAATAAAAAGCTGCCCATGTTGTCGCTTTCGCGACCGGAGGACGGAAGGCAGAGCCGGTTTTAGGGTCTCGACACATAACATTCGAGACTCGATTCCTAAGGCTCAACCCTTTCCTACACCTGCATCTTGCTGATCTCCTGGTAGGCGTCCAAGATCTTGTTCCTCACAGCCATCGTGAGCTGGAGGGTCGTGTTCGCCTTTTCCATCGCGATCATCACGTCGTGGTAGTCCACCGGTCGTCGATTCGTGATCAAGTCCGTTTGGAGCTCGCCGGCATGCTGCTGGGAGTCGTTCACGTCTTTGAGCCCGTCCATCAACATCTGGGCGAAGTCTTCGCCCGGTGCTCCCGCCTGCCCAGTCGGGGCAGCGAGCTTGCCGTCCTGCATTGCGGACGTTATCGCGGGGTTGGTGGCTATGCGCATGGGGTGCCAGTGTCAGGGGCCGATTCTCGTGGTTAAACCTTTCCGATATTCAGCGCGCTCTTGATCATTCCTCTCGCGGTGTTGAACGCGGCCACGTTCGCCTCGTAGGAGCGACTGGCGGTAAGCATGTCGACCATCTCCGTGATCGGCTCGACGTTCGTCACGTCGACGAAACCCTTCTCGTCGTGATACGGGTTGGCGGGGTCGAGTTTCTTGTTGAATGGCCGCGGGTCCTGAAGGACAGCCTGGATGGTCGGCCCTTCCGAGCCGCCTTTCAGCACAACTTCCCTGCGCCTGTAGGGGTCGCCCGCCGGGCCCGTTCCACTGCGCGTGGAGTTGGCGTTCGCGATATTGACCGATATCACGTCCATACGAAACCTCTCTGCTGAGAGGCCCGTGGCCGCGGTGTTCATTGCGCTGTTGAGACTCATGGGGATTGGCTGCTACTGGGTGACTAGCGTCCTTCGCGGATGACGCTCTTCAGATTCGAGAAGTAATTCGTTGCAAGGTCGCTGACGGCGCTGTAGTACATTTCGGTGTCGGCGATGGAGACGACCTCTTTCTCCATGTCCACGTTGTTGCCGTCCGGGCGAATGGACGTTTGATCCGAAGAGTTCTGCGCCTGTCGGGCCCTAAGCTGGGCGAAGTGTGATTCGAACGAGTTGCCGTCGTCGTCCGGCTCGATGTGTAAGTCGATGTCGCGCCGCTTGTAACCGGGCACGTTGATGTTCGCGAGGTTCGCCATTAGCAGCGATTGCCGCTCTGAGGCACGGCTCATGGCACGCTGCAGATTGTTAAGCTGAGGTGAGAATAGATTGTCTAACATCGGCACGGTCGGTTCTTCGCCCGCGCATCCCTTCGCTTTGAGGGCTCGCCCAATCCATGGACTCGCCGGGCCCATTGAGGCCCATAGGTGTTATCGGAACGAACCGCAAGAATCTTAGGGCCGGCGGCTCCATGCGCGGCGCGCGGGAATCCCCGGCAGCTTTTTCAGAAAAAGCTTTGGATAGCTAAACTTTCTTCACTCAGATTCGTTACTACGCATTGGCAAGTTCATGCACTGACAGAAAGTGCTATTAGGCGGCCCGAAAGTGGCCGCCTTTTTTTCGCTCCGCGAGTCTATATAGTAGACGCATGTGCGCTATTTAGTGCTACAATGTAGCCAGCGACCCCGGAGCCGCTAAGGAGACCGCGAAATGACAAATCGTGTAGTACTCGTTGGGCGCGTTGCCCGCGAGCCTGATCATCGGACGACTGCCACTGGCAAGAGCGTCGTCGAATTGCAAATTGCCGTCAAGAAGCGCATGAAGCCGTCCGACCCCTCGGAGCGCGATGCCGATTTCTTCCGTGTGAAGGGCTTCAATTCGGTTGCCGACTTCGTTCACGGATATGTGACGAAAGGCCGGCTGATCGCCGTCGACGGTCGCCTCGAAGCAAGGCGGTTCACCGACAAGGACGGCAACCCCCGCGAGATCATCGAGATCGTCGCGGACAACCTCCAGGCTCTAGATCGGCCAACCGAGAAAACGGCCGCATAGAAGGGGCCGATCGCCTGCCCGGCGCATTGCCGCCCATGGCCGTTCGATGACGCAAGAACGCCGCGGTCCCGAATCGACCTGCAACTGCTTTTCAGCGACAGGCTCTTTCGGGGCTGCGGCGGGATTCGACGTTTCTCTTCTACTCGAACGTTATTGAACGGCGCACGTTCTAGGGCACGACAGCCGGGCGTGCAAACAATCGAATGACAAGCACCACGAGTGCTATGAGCAGAAGCAGGTGAATGAATGCTCCGCCGATATGCACCGCGAAGAATCCAAGCGCCCACAGGACTACGAGGATGACGATAATAGCCTCTAACATTGTTGTTCTCTCCCTTTGTGTTCTTTCAGCGATGAAACGCTTGCCTAGTTCGATCAATTCGGGTCCTTGCGAGTTCCAGCCGGCAGCCTGACCACTGGGACCCCAGCAGGTACCCTTTCGAGAGATGTTCAAGCGGCTGATGGAGCGGTATGACCGGATCATGGGCCGAGGTGTGATCGACGACGAGTTCTATGAGGAGCTCGAGGAAGCGCTCCTTCAAACGGACACGAACGTCACCACCGCCCACGAAATTCTCGAAGCGCTTCGGCGCGCCGTTCGAGAGGAGAAGGTCACCAATCCGACTGAAATGAAGGTCCGGCTACAGCAGGAGATAGCCGACCGCTTCCGCTCGCAAGGTCCTGCGGGACTCGAGTACAGCGACGAGCCGCCGTCTGTTTTCCTATTCGTCGGCGTTAACGGCGTGGGCAAGACGACCACGATCGCCAAGGTCGCTCACCTGCTCAAGCGCAAAGGGTTCTCGGTCATGCTCGCAGCCGGAGACACGTTCCGAGCGGCCGCTATCGATCAGCTCGAAGCTTGGGCGAACCGAGTGGGCGTCGAAATCGTTCGGTCGCAGCCAGGATCCGATGCGAGCGCGGTGGTCTTCGACGCTATCACGGCCGCCCGGTCACGAGGAATCGACTTCGTGCTGGCCGACACCGCCGGCCGGCAGCACTCCAAAGCGAACCTTATGGCAGAGCTCCAAAAGGTCGTGCGAGTGGCCGAGAAGGCCCTCGGCAGGAAGCCGGATGAAATATTACTGGTGCTCGACGCCAACACGGGTCAAAACGCTATCCGCCAAGCCGAGGAATTCCTAAGGGCCGCACGGATTACCGGCCTCGTGCTCACCAAAGTGGATGGAACCGCGCGAGGCGGCGCGCTGATCGGCGTCTACGAACGTCTCAAGATTCCCGTGAAACTGATCGGAACGGGCGAGAAAGCGGAGGATCTGAAGGACTTCAAGCCGGACCAATTCGCGGCGAGCCTTTTCGAATGACATTCCCAGCGCCGGACCTCGACCTGCTGCGCAGCCGGCTCGAATACCCGTCCGGGCGCCTGCGGGTGGTCATGGACTGCGACACCGATAACGAGGTGGACGACCAGTTCGCCATCGCGCATGCTCTCCTTTGTCCCGAGCGATTTGACATACGGGCGATCTATGCGGCGCCTTTCAGCAACGAGCGCTCTTCCGGGCCGGAAGACGGCATGGAGAAGAGCTACCGCGAGACGCTGCGCGTCCTCGAAGCCCTCGATCCGGTGAACCCGCCCGATGTGCTGCGCGGCTCGCGCCGGTTCATGGCCGACCGTCCCGAGCCCGTAAACAGCGATGCGGCCGAGCACTTGGTCCAGCTCGCGAGGGAGAGCGATCTGCCCTTGTACGTCGTGGCTACGGCCGCGGCGACCGACGTTGCTTCGGCCATCCTCTTGGCGCCTGAAATCATTCGAAAGATTGTCGTGGTCTGGCTCGGTGGCCACGCCCTGGGCTGGCCCCATGCGCGCGAATTCAACCTATCTCAAGATCCGAATTCCGCGAGAGTGCTGCTCGATTCGGGAGTGCCGCTCATCCTCATTCCTTGCCTGGGAGTAGCGTCTCACATGCTGCTCGGGTTCCCTGGCCTCCAGCGCGATATTGGTTCGAGCGGCCCGGTCGGACGCCTCCTCACCGGATTGTTCGAATCTCATGGGCTGGATAGGGTTGGCTACGAAAAGGAGATTTGGGACTTGGCAGCCACGGCCTGGCTGGCGGATCCTGCCTTCGTTCGCGCCGAGGTCGTGCCGTCGCCCATCCTCGCGGAAGATTTGACCTGGCGCTTCGAGAGTAGCCGGCATCCGGTGCGGTCGGCAAGCTGGGTGGCTAGGAACGCCATTTTCCAGGACCTATTCAATCGCATTAGGCGACAAGCGTAACGCGAAGCAACGCGCCCTTATCGTTTTTTGGCTGGATTTTATGGCCGAATGTCAGGCGACACCACAGCAATGCAGTCACAATAGAAACAATTCGATGCACCTAGTCGCAAGGCCAATTCGTAGAGAGGACTTGCCCGCCTTGCTCGATTTGTGCCACTCGTGGGAGCGCGACGACGCTCGGATGCGCGAGATCGAGCTTGAATGGCAGACCATCTGGGACGCTGGAGCGATGCTCGGCGTCGTTGCCGAGGACCTCAGTCAAGACAATACCCAAAAGGTCAAGGCGGTGATGTGCGCGGTCGGTATAGAGGATGACTGCTACGCGGCGTTTGTGCACGACTACGAGCCCTACGTGCTTTCGAAGATCCGCAAGCGAATCGACGCTGGTCACTCTCCGCTGCTCAAAGAGTCCGACTTCGGAATCAAGAACGCGGAAGACGGAGTTAACATGCTTATTTGCGCCCTCGGTTGGGAGGGGAAAGAGCATCTGACGGAGCCGGCCGCCAATCTGCGCGGGTTCATCGTGAACTCTTTCGTCGAACGCCACGGCGGTCATAAGCTTCGTGTGCTATTCGGCGAGGTCGAGGCGGACATTCTGGACCTGGCGTACCGAAGCGGCGTGAAGCTGCTGAACAATTACGCCCAATGGGCCAAGGATCGACAGATGACGACCGAGCCTAAGCGCCCCTACTTGGTGGGCAACACGCGCGAGGACGCATTGACGACGGAAAACTACTGGCTGGTGCGCATGTTCACCTACTTCCCCCCTCGGTTCCACTTCACCGAACCGCAGCGTGAGATCCTGCTGTTGGCGCGCGATGGCTTCACCGACTACGAAATCGCCCAGATCTTGGGCGCATCTCCGGATGCGGTAAAGAAACGGTGGGTTGGCATCTACCATCGCGTCGGGCGGATCATGCCGGGCCTACTGCCGACCGCCGGGCCCACCCGACGCGGCGCCGAGAAAAGACGGGCGCTGCTGGCTCATCTGCGGGACCGTCCGGAAGAGTTGCGCGCCTTCACTCGCCGACGAGCCAAGTAGGCTCGGCGGTAGACTGTGCGCGAGTTCGGAGACCCTAGTCCTTGTTCACCATCGAAGAGATTCTCGAGTTCCTGCCCCACCGCTATCCGATGCTCCTCGTCGACCGGATCCTGGAGATCAGTGAGGATGGCAAGTATTGCAAAGGGCTGAAGAATGTAACCTTCAACGAGCCGTTTTTCCAGGGCCACTACCCAGGCAAGCCGATCATGCCGTGCGTGCTAATCGTGGAATCCATGGCTCAGGTCGGTGCGGCGATCTTCCTTGCAATGCCGACTTTGAAGGGGATGATCCCGCTCATCGGGGCCATCGACGAGGTCAAATTCAAGCGGCCGGTCGTTCCGGGAGACCAACTCATCATCGACGTGGAGGTGCTATGGATGCGCGGCACCGTCGGGAAAATCCATGCCGTTGCGACCGTGGACGGAGATGTCGCGGCGAGCATGGACATGACATTCAAGCTCAAGGAAAGGGACAGCTAGCCTTGCCGCAGATTCACAAGATATCTGTGGTGGATCCTGGCGCCGAACTCGCCGACGACGTCATCGTCGGGCCGTTTTGCAATGTCGAATCGAACGTCGTATTGGGGCCGGGCTGCACCCTCGACTCTCACGTGACGATCAAGACTGGCACGACGCTAGGCGCGGATAACTTTGTCGGCCAAGGCACCGTCCTGGGGGGCGACCCGCAGGACCGGAAGTACAAAGGCGAGCCCACGTTTCTGCGAATCGGCGACCGCAATGTCTTTCGCGAATACGTGACGATACATCGGGCCACAGGCGAGGGCAATGCCACCGTAGTGGGTGACGACAATTTCTTCATGGCTTACTGCCACTTGGGCCACAACGTGACCGTGTCGAACTTCGTGACGATGGCGAACAGCACGGGCGTATCCGGACACGTGACCATAGAAGAGCTCGCGAATATCGGCGGCATGGTGGGCATCCACCAGTTCTGTCGGATTGGCAAAGTGGCCATGGTCGGCGGTTTTTCAAAAATCACGCGCGATGTGCCACCGTTCATGATCGTCGACGGAATGCGCGACGAGGTCCACGACATCAACGCGATCGGCCTTCGACGGTATGGCATTACGCCGCAAACTCGACTAGCCCTACATAAGGCGTGCAAGCTGCTGTTTAAGTCTCAGCTCAACCTGAGGAACGCGATCGAGATCGTGCAGAGAGAGGTGACCCTGACGCCGGAGGTCGAATACTTGCTCGCGTACGAGCTGCGGCGATACCAGGGCAAGAACGGCCGCGGAGACCAGCACTAGCGGCCAGGCGCGACCCATGCGCATTTTTCTTTCGGCCGGTGAAGCCAGTGGAGATGCCTACGGCGCGGCGCTCATGCGGGAAATGAGACTCCTCCTGCGTGGACGCGAGCAGGAAATCTTCGAGCTTGCAATTCGCTCCGACCCTCGGTTCCCTTCGAACCATGCGCTGGTCCCATCGGAAAAGCTCCCGGCAGCCGAGCGCGGGCGTCTCGACGCCTTGCTTGAATCGCTCGGCATTCCTGCCCCGAATCCGCTCCTACAAGGATTGCTCGTGAGCTCGCTTCCGCGCGTGCTGTTTCGGTTGGCGTCTGCCGAGGCCAGAGAGCGATTCTCGAGCCCTGTTTTCGAAGCGGTCGGCGGCCCGCTCATGGCCGCCGAGCGGGCGAAGATGGTGGCCCGCTCCTCGAACTGGGGCGCGATGTCCGTCACCCAAGCCGCCCGCGTGTATTTTCGCGTACTAGTCGGCTTTCGCGCAGCGAAACGAGAGCTCGCGAGCGGCAAACCGGGGCTCTTCATACCGATCGATTTCGGCTACGCCAACATTCGCTTGGCCCGGCACGCCAAAGGGCACAGCTGGAAGGTGATGTACTTCATCCCGCCAGGATCGTGGCGGCGTGACCGCCAGGGAGCTGACCTGCCTGACGTAACGGACGAAATCGTCACGCCATTTCCGTGGTCAGCCGAGCTGTTGAACAAAGCGGGCGGCCACGCCTCTTTCTTCGGTCATCCGATCAAGCAGCTGATGGCTCAGGCGGCAAAAAACGGCGGCGACCGCACTCAAGGTGAGCAGATTGCCATTCTTCCCGGTAGCCGGAAGCACGAGATCTCCGAGGTGCTCCCGCCGATCGCCAAGGCTGTTAAACGGCTTGCCAAGGACCGATCGTTCGTCGTCGAGTTCGCGGTTGCGCCGAACTTGGGGGCCGGCGCGGTGCGCTCGGTTTGGACCAAGCTGGCCCCCGACCGGCACGGCGACAAATTTACGGAGGGCGACGTGCCGGGTGTGCTCCAACGCTCGCGCGCGGGCATTGTATGCTCGGGCACGGCTACTCTCCAGGCGGCGCTGATGGGATGCCCCATGGTTGTGGTGTACCGTCTCAGCCCGATGATGCTCGCCGAGACCAGACTACTACGGATTCAGCGCCCGAAGTTCTTCGCGTTGCCGAACATCCTGCTGGATCGCCCGGCCGTGCCGGAATTGCTCCAAGACGAGGCCTCCCCGGAGGCGATCTGCTCGAGTCTGGAACCTCTACTCGCGCCTACGCCGGAGCGCAAGGCTCAGCTCGCGGCGTTTCACGAGTTGGACCAACTGCTCGGTCCGATGGATGCGATTACTCGGGCAGCAAGGCTCGCGCTATCGATGGTCGGCGCAGTGCCGCCCGCTTAGCGCAGCCGCTCGGCTTCCTTGGTGCGCTCCCAGGGAAATCTCGGGTTGCCGAAATGGCCATTCTTGGCAGTAGGCAGATACTTCGTTTCCTTCAGGCAGAGATGCTCGATGATGCCTTTCGGAGAAAGATCGAAGTTCTTACGGACGCGCCTTTCGATCTCCTCCGGTGCAACGGTCTCGGTTCCGAAGGTTTCGATGTTCAGCGCAATAGGCTGGACAACGCCGATGGCATACGCAAATTGAACGACGACTCGATGGGCCAGGCCGGCTTTCACGATGCACTTGGCGAGATGCCGCGCCATGTAAGCCGCGCTGCGATCAACCTTCGTAGGATCTTTGCCGCTGAACGCGCCACCGCCGTGCGGGCACATTCCGCCGTAGGTGTCCACGATGATCTTGCGGCCGGTCACGCCGGTGTCGGCCTGTGGGCCGCCAATCTCAAACTTGCCTGTCGGGTTGATGTGCGTCTCGATGCGGGTCTGGTCGTACTCGGAGTACTCCTCTAGAACCGGTTCGATGATTCGCGTGCGAACGGTGTCTTTGACGGAATCTTCCATGCCTGGCCCATGCTGCTGGCTGAAGACCACAGTCTCGATGGCGCGCGGCCCCTTTTCGTCGTAGCGGATCGACACTTGGCTTTTCGCATCTGGTCTAAGGCCAAGCTCGGGATTTTCTTTGCGGACTTTGGCCGACTGGCGAGTGAGCGCGTGGGCCAAAGAAATCGGGAGCGGCATTAGCTCCGGCGTCTCGTCAGTGGCCATGCCAAACATCATGCCCTGATCGCCCGCGCCTCCAACGTCCACGCCAAGAGCGATGTCGGGCGACTGCTCTTGGAGCGCCACCATGACTCCGCAAGTGTTGCCGTCAAAGCCGAGTTCCGTATCGGTGTAGCCCACTTCTTTGATCGTCCGCCGAACGATGTCCGCGACGTCGATGTATCCCTCGACCGTTACTTCACCTGCAACAACTGCCAGGCCGCGCGTCAGCAGCGTTTCGATGGCCACCCGGGCATTCTCGTCCTGCACCAAACACTCGTCTAGCAGGGCGTCCGAAATCTGATCGGCAAGCTTGTCCGGATGGCCCTCGCTCACGCTTTCGGAAGTGTAAATCCTCATTCTTCTAACTCGCCAGAGTACCCGCTCTGGCTGAGCCCGACCGAGGGCCCCGCTCGGCGGTACTCTCACCAAGGCGATGAATCCGTATCTCATTCCGGGCCTCAGTCTCTCCCCGCTGGCCTTCCGCCGGCTCGTCGCGATGATTCCCGAAGGGCGTCTAGACGAGCGATTGGACCTCACGAGATTCTCTCCGCGTGAGGTGGTCGCGCACCTCGCCGACTGGGAGCCGCTCCTGCGCGAGCGGGTGCGTCAGGCAGTGGAGCGGCCAGGAAGCAAGATCGTTGGCGAAGACGAAACCCGAAGAGCCAAAGAGCGCCGGTACGACCAGTCCGACGTTGCCAATGAGCTGGATTCGTTCGACCGCGAGCGGCGTAAGACCGTAGAGTACGTACAGTCACTCAGGCCGGAAGACTTCGAGAAGGTTGCGATCCACACGGAGCGGGGGCCGCTGTCCGCCCGCGATCTTGTCGAGATGCTCGTGGGCCACGACATGTACCATGTGGAGCAGCTCACCAACTTCCTCGGGCCGAAAGTCGCAGGGACCTGGTAGTGACCGCCGAAACTATCCGCCGATGATCGTCGAACTGAGTGTCGAGAACCTCGCCATCATCGAAGAAGCCCGCTTGGAGCTCGGGCCGGGTTTCACGGTGCTGACCGGCGAAACAGGCGCGGGGAAGTCGCTGCTCATCGACGCGATCGAGCTTGCTCTCGGCGAGCGAGCGGATACCGAGCTCGTGCGCACGGGCGCGCCGCGCGCATCGGTGAACGTCGTGCTGGACCTATCGGGCGACGATCCGGCCCTGGCAACTTGCGCCGAATTCGGCGTAGAGCTGGAAGACGGCCTGCTATATATCCAGCGCGAAGTTGCCGCAGAGGGCCGCTCGCAATGTCGGATCGGCGGAAAGATGACGCCAGTATCCGTGCTGCGCCAGCTTGGCAAACAGCTCGTGGATCTACACGGCCAACACCAGCATCAGAGCCTTCTGGATACTGCGCAGCACATCGGCTATCTGGACGCTTGGATCGGTGAGCGGGCGACACTCGCGCGAGCCGGCGTGTCTGCGGCGCACGCTACGTTCGACTCCGCGTCCAAGCGGCTCCAAGAGCTTCGCTCGGGCCTGCGAGATCGCGAGCAGCGAATAGATCTGCTCCGCTATCAGGTCAACGAGATCGAATCGGTCTCACCGGTGGAGGGCGAGCTCGACGAGTTAAGAAACCGCCTATCGAGGCTCAAACACACCGAGAAGCTCGCAAACGCTTCGTTCGGGGCAATCGAGATACTTCAGGAAGGAGAGAGTTGCGCGATCGACCAGCTTGGGGCAGCGATTACGGACGTCGATCAAGTCCTCCAGTTCGACCCAAGTCTCGAAGGGCCGTTGGCCAAGCTTCGCGAAGCATGGGTGGAAGCGCAAGAAGCCGCGCGTGAGCTGCGGTCGTACGCCGATTCGCTGGAGGCCGACCCCGCCGCTCTGGACGCCGCGGCGGCGCGAATGGATGAGCTGACGCGCCTTCGTCGCAAGTACGGAGACGATGAGGCGCAAATCTTGCAGTTCCTTGAAGACGCTCGTTCGCAGCTAGCGCTCCTAGAGGATTCGGAAACGAGCGAGCAGGACCTCCTTGCCGAGTGCGACCGAGCGTCGCAGCTACTTCGCCAGACGTGCGTTGAGCTGAGCATGCTGCGAAAAGCAGGGGCTCTCGAATTCGCGGAGTTGGTCCAGGCCCAGCTCCGCGACTTGGCTATGGACCGCGCGCTGTTCGAAGTCACTTTTCGCGAGAGGGAGCCGTCGGCCTCCGGACTAGACGACGTCGAGTTCTACTTCAGCGCCAATGCGGGCGAAATCCCCCGACCCTTGAGCAAGATCGCGAGCGGAGGTGAAGTGTCCCGGGTGATGCTGGCGATCAAATGCGCGCTAGCCGGACGCGCCGGCGTACCCACCCTCGTCTTCGACGAGATCGACGCGGGCCTTGGCGGACGGGCAGCCGCTACCGTCGCAAACAAGCTCGAAGAGCTGGGACAGCACTACCAGGTGCTGGTCATCAGTCACCTGCCCCAAATCGCCAGCAGGGCTACTTCGCATTATCGGATCGAGAAGGTCGAATCGAACGGCCGGGCGGCCACGCGAGTTCGTCCGCTCGCCGCTTCGGAGCGCGCCGAGGAGATCGCCAGGATGCTCTCGGGCGAGCATGTGTCGTCGTCCTCACTCGCCGCCGCGCGGGAGATGCTCGGCAACAGGGCGCCGGCCGGAAACCTGTTCGACTGACCCTTCAGCACCCGATTTTGCATGCGATAACCGGGCGAACTTGCCGATAAACTTACTGTGATCAAATGTAAGCCGTCGATCAGGCCGCGTTGCGCGCGCGCCATTGCTTTGGCCTCGCTCGCATGGGCGCTTGCCGGGTGCGGGGGCGCGGGATTGGGCTCGGCGCTCGGGGTGAGAACGAATAACCCCGGCCAGACAACAGGCAGCCCTTCGACGGGAACAGGCGGCTTCGTCAATGGCGTGTTGCCGCCCGACACGATCCTTTACACCGAGGAGACGGTCAGCACCACACAGCTCCGAGCAGTCAAGCCGGACGGCTCGAACGACAGGCTGCTGGCGTCCACATCGCAATCGGTCCAGGCATTTGCCTATAGCCCGGTTACAGGCGACGTCGTCTTCGCAGGCTCGACAGCCTCCAATGGATTCTTCGGGATCTACCGCGGAACACAATTCTCGTTGGAGGGAGCAGCCAAGGTCGCTGATCCCCTATATGGCGCCGTGTACGATATCGTAATCTCTCAAGACGGCCGAACGGCAATCTTCTCCGCGACCACCGACTTCTTGACGACGAACATCTACGCGGTGAACTTGGACGGAGGGCCCGTGCACCTGATCGGCGAAGGCCAGGGTCCAGCGATCTCTCCCGACGGCCAGCGCGTCGCATATTCTGCCGACGTCTCGGGCAGCACCGAGATCGCCATCTCGAGCATTTGGGCCGGAAGTCCGTCTTTCGTGACCAGTAGCGGATTCTCGGACAGCTATCCGAGCTGGAGCCGCGACGGGTCGCACATCGTGTTCTGCTCGAACCGAGCGAACAGCACCTTCGACCTGTTCACAGTTAAGGCCGACGGCACCGGCCTGACCGGCGTGACGAGCAGCACGGCATATAACGAATACGCACCTGCGTACAGCGACGACGGTTCGAAAATCTCGTATATCCTCCAAGACGACGCGCAGGTTAAAGGTGGGCTCTACACGATCCGCGCCGACGCGGGCACCAGCGGAGCCCAGCCGGTGCTCGTCAAGTCGATGCAGGACGGTGGCGTGTTCACCTATTGGACTTCGCTCACTGGCCGATCGCTCGGTCGGGGAGAGAGTGTGCCGTACCACTTCCGAAAGCGCTAGCTTTCGGGCCGGCTCATCGCTTGCGCGATGAGCCGATGGAACTGGTGGACGTTCGCCTCCCGGCGGACCGAGAACCGGCCCCGGTCGTAAAACCTCGAGCGCACCCCACGCTGCACGGCTTCCACGACCGCTTCATCTTCTCGCTCGACTCGGTCGAGCGCGCTTCCTGCGCCTCGGTTCAACTTCTCCGCGCGCCAAACGTACGGCAGAAACGAGATTTTTGTGAGCTCTGGCCCCAGCGGGCGAACGACATTGATCGACAAGCCCCATGGATAGAAGTTGAACATGGTGTTCGGGAAGACCCAGTAATAGTAGGCGCCAATTCTCGCCCCGAAGTCGGGGGAGCCCTCAGGCAGATCGAAAACCTCTTCCCCGTCCTTGGCCACAGCGAACTGCAGATTCGACCAAGCGTACTGATGGGTCGAATAGTTCTCGTAGTCGAGCGTGCTATTCAGCGAGGCGTGAATGTACGGTATGTGGAAACCCTCGAGGTAGTTGTCCACATAGAGCGCCCAATTAGCGTGGACCATATACTCCCGAGCTCTCGACGGCTCGTAGCAAAACTCGGTCAAAGGAAGCCACGCCATCCGCTCCCGCATCGGTTCGATCACCGCTTCGATCGGCGCCGCCGGGCGCACCGAACCGAAGAGCAACTTGCCCCATCGCCCAAATGGCACTTTGGGCAGGTCGTCGCACGGGCGAGGGAAATCTTCGACACCGTCGAACTCGGGCATCGAATGGAACGTGCCGTCCAACGAGAATCGCCTCCCGTGATAACGACAACGAAGGCTTCGTTCGACGGCCGCGCCCTCCACCACGCTCATCCCCCGGTGGGTGCATACGTTGCTCAGTAGGTGCAGCGAGTCGTCCATATCACGGGTGACGACGAGCGGTTCGTCTAAGCAGCCTTCGAGCAGAATCAGCGGATGTACAGAACCTGGGCTCTTTAAGGAATCCGTGTCTCCGAGGAATTGCCAGCTCGAGGCGAATATCGCCTCTTTGGAAGCCTCGTAGATCGCCGGGTCTTTGTAGAACGCGCTCGGCAGCGTGGAAGCCCGAGCGATATTCTCCTCGACTTTCAGGTCCATTCGCTGAGTCTACAGCGGCCGAACCCGAACCACCATAGCTTTCGGCTCGGTGTACTCATCCATCGCGTAGGCGAGCCCCTCCCGTCCGAAACCGCTCCTCCGCTGGCCGCCATAAGGCATGTTGTCGAATCTAAGCGTAGGGTAGTCGTCCACGATCACGGCCCCGACGTCGAGACGTCGATAAGCATCCTCGGCCCACCGAATGTTCTGCGTGAAGATGCCGCAGTGGATACCGAACCGTGATCGATCGACGCGTTCGATAGCTTCATCAAGGTCATCGAACGGGCGGACTGTGAGCACCGGACCGAACACTTCTTCGGTCGACAGTTTGGTTCCATCTGGCACGGCTTCGAGCAGGGTCGGACGCATGACGTTGCCTTCGACTCCGCCGCCCGCCAGAACCTTCGCTTCCGCGCTGCGCGCCTCGTCAACCCATTGCGTCACCCGACGGACCGCGCTCTCGGAGATCAGCGGCCCGCACACGGTGTCCTCGAGCTTGGGATCACCGGTCGGGCATGCATCTGTGGCCTTGGTCAGCTTGTCTACCGCTTCTTCGTATACCGAGCGGTGAATCAGTACGTGCTGGATCGAGATGCATACCTGCCCGGCATAGCCGTAACCTCCGGACACAATCCGCTTCACGGCCCAATCTAGGTCGGCGTCTGGCATGACTACAGCGGAAGCGTCGCCGCCCAGCTCCAACGAGACCTTCTTACCGGGCGTCGCCTCCTTGATCTGCCAGCCGACCGCCTCGGACCCCGTAAAACTGACGATTTTGACTCGCGGGTCGTGCAGTGCCTCGGCAACAAGCGGCGTGTCGCCATTCCAAGCGTTCACCACGCCCGGCGGGCAACCAGCCTCGTGGATCAGGCGCGCCATCGTCAGGGTAGATATCGACGACTGCGGGCTCGGCTTGAGAACGACCGTGTTGCCTGTGGCGAGCGCCGGTGCGATTTTGTGCGCCGCCAGGTTGTACGGCCAGTTATAGGGAGTGATGCAAAACACCACCCCCACCGGGAAACGATCTACGAAACATCGATACCCTTCGCCGCGAGGATCCATATCCACCGGAAGCTGCGCGACGCCCCAGGTGGACAGCAGATCGGCGGCATAGTCGAACGTCAACGCCAGCCTCGATACCTCTCCACGCGACCAGGATATCGGCTTGCCGACCTCGCGGGTAAGGATGTCCGACAGCTCATTCGCTCGCTCTCGAACTTTCCCTGCTATGTCGCGCAGCAGCTTTTGGCGCGCATGCCGGGGCGAGTTCCGCCAAGACCCGAACGCTTCATGAGCGGCTTCGATGCACCCCAGAAGCTCTTGGCGACCCCCTTCGGCCGCAACTCCAACTGTGGATTCGTCGAACGGGTCCTTCACGACCTGCTTCGGCGTGGTTTGGTCGCAAACGCCCCCCACGAAGTGCCCCCCGATGAGCAGCTCTGCGGTCCTCATGGTCTTATGCTACGCAGTGAGCACGGGTCCCACCGGCAAAGCCAGGTCTGGGTCTTCGTTTCGTGGGTTGTTCAGCGCAGTATTGACGGGAACCGCTCGCATCCGCTCGTCGGGGAACGGCGATAAGACTGCGGCCAACTCTTCTCGCCCCATGGATAGATCGAGAAAGACATCGAAATCCTGCTTCGTCAGAATGCAGGGCATTCGGTCGTGAAACATCGTAAGCAGATGGTTTGCGCTGGTCGTCAGCATCGTGCAGGTTTGGATCGGCTCCCCGGAGGGCGAGTCCCACACTTCCCACAGCCCCGCGAACGCGAACAACTCGCCGCCGTCGACTTCGAAGCGATAAGGCTGCTTCGGACCGGCTTTCGGCTTACGAGGCTTTGTGTCCATGCCATCAAAAGCCGCCTGATTCTGGGCTTTGTCGGCCTCGCGCCACTCGTAAAAGCCAGAGGTGGGAAGGAGGCAGCGGCGGCGCTCCATGGCGGATCGAAACGCGGGCCGCTCGAACGCCGTCTCCGATCGCGCATTTATGAGCCTATGGCCGATCGAAGCGTCCTTCGCCCAAGAGGGGATCAGTCCCCACTGGAAATAGCGGAGCTCATGCCCTGCTTTGCCCTCCACCACCGCAGGCACCTGCTGCGTCGGGGCGATGTTGTATCTCGGCTCGAGGTCGCCCGTCGGCGCGATATCGAACAGGCTCTCGATCTGCTCCGGAATCGCTGCCAAGGAGTAGCGGGCACACATGCTCTTATGATAAGCGTTCCCGGAGCGAGATAGCTCCGGGAACCAAGGCCGGTCCCTCCACGAGAGAGATCCGGCAGACGTTTAGGCTACATGCCCGGGTGATACATCCAGGCGTGTCGGTAGATCGGCATGTCGGCCCAAGAAGCCGAGTTCATGACATATCGGGTCATGGCGTCCTTGGCTTCCTCAGGGGCGTTGAACCAGAGATCGGAGAACATCGCTCGCTCACTGGTATCCAGGCCCGAGATGAGAATGTCGCGCGCTTCCTGCCAAGAAACGTCCCGAGGCTCAGGGCGCTGAACGACCAGTCTCATCGGCGCCATCGTCTCTTCGGTCACGGTCCACGTGTTGGAATTGGTGACCTGAGGCTTCGTTTGATCCTCGTTCGGCGTACCCGATCCGGTCGTGTCGGTCGTGGTGGTCGTCACCGTGCTTGGAGCATAGGCCATCTGATCGCGGATGTCCCATGCTGCCGCGCGGGTGTTGGCGAGCGCCTTCACAACGACTCGCTCCTGGTTGCTGGGAAGCCTGTCGAGGAAGCTCTCCATGTACACCTCGTCTGCGGGCCGAAGGATGTCGGACCGTTGAAGAACCTGCATACGGAGGTCTTGGTCGACCATGATCCCGTGCTCTGAGTTGCTGCCGTTGGTGCCTATGTAGTTTTGGGCCATTGCACACACGGTGACCGCCATTAAAGCGGCTGCAGTCCATGTTTTCAGCATTTGAATTCGCTCTCCTTTCTTAGATTGTTTGCGCGACTAAGCGTCGCCGCAATATATCTATTGAAGGAGCGCCGGCATGCATTGTTTCCGCACGCGGCGTACGGCCCAGCCGCCAGGCTGCGTTTAGACGGAGGTCAGATCGTGCTTCGATGGCACGAGGGAATCAGCGTGCTCGTTCATTGATCGGATCCGCCGGCAGAGCACTTGCGCGATATTTGAAGTTATCCGATACCCTACTGCGGCATTTTCGTCCATCAGCCGCCGAATGACCACCGCGGGAAGGATCGCGGCCTTCGATGAGCCAACGCTGACCACGTTGGCCGATCTTGGTTGGCCGTCGATCAGAGATACTTCGCCGATCACGCTGCCCGGCCCGAAGTGCGCCACGACTTCGCCGGAAAACGTCTTGGTAATGGCCTTGCCTTCCAGCAGAATCAGCACGTCGGAGCTCGAATCGAACTGCCGGACGAGCAGGTCGCCGCCCAGGTAATCCTTGATAAGCGCGAACTCCGTCAGCTCCAGCAGCTTGGCCTCGGACAATCCGCGGAACATGTAGTTGAACGCAAGGGCTTTCGGCAAATCGAGCGGTGCCACGCCATCACTATATCAGTTGATTGGCTGAACCGGAAGCCATAAACTGTTAAAGCGACACGCGCTCGCGTGAAGCGCCTGCCAGAGCGTTCATCGATCGGAGCCTGCGGCACAGAACCTTGGCAATATTCGAGTAAATAGTCCCCGCCACGTCGGGCCGCGCATCCATCATCGAAAGGATCGTATCCGCTGAAATCACGGCCGCTCGTAGCGGCCCTTTCGCGCTGACGTTCGCGCACCTCGCTTCCCCATCGATAAGCGCCATTTCGCCCAAAACGCTGCCCGGGCCGAACTCGGCGACGACTTCCCCCGAGAACGTGCGAGTTACCGCTGCCCCATCCAAGATGATAAGCAGGTCGCGCCCCTTGTCGAACTGGCGCAGCACTGTATCACCGCCTTCGAACCGGCGGACTTCTGCCAGTGCGGCGATGCCCGACACGACTGCGCTGGGCACGCCTCGAAAGACATAGTTGTATGAAAGCGTTTTGGAGAGTTCGGTCATGGTTGCTCTATCGGCTAGGAAACCTCCGAGCAGGCGGCCCAGGACCGTCCGAAAGGCCCACGAATTCAAAACATCGCGACCTTGTGCCTATTTGAACGATCCTCGCAAAACTGCTCGGCGCCGCGAGCCGTGCAGCCAATATCTAGAAGAGGGATCCATGGCTTATCGAGGGCTCATTCACAAATATGGAAGGCGTATGGCGATCTCGCAGTCCGCGACGCCGATCACGCTGTTTGAAGGCGACACTCCACTGATCGACGCGCCAAGGATTTCCGCGTGGGTCGGTGGCGGCGCAAAGCTTTGGCTCAAGTGCGAGGGGATGAATCCAACCGGATCGTTCAAGGATCGCGGAATGACGGCCGCGGTAACCGAAGCCGTTCACCACGGGGCCTCCGCGCTGATTTGCGCCTCCACGGGCAACACGGCCGCAAGCGCTGCGGCGTACGCCGCCCGGGCCGGGATTACTTGCTGCGTGCTGATCCCCGAGGGCAAAATCGCCATGGGAAAGCTGGCCGGTGCGGCTGCATATGGTGCGCAAATTCTGGCGATCGACGGATCGTTCGACGCGGCTCTGGAGTTGGTGCGTTTGGCTGCTGAAAGGGCGCCCATCGCGCTCGTGAATTCGGTGAACCCGGCGCGGCTGCAAGGCCAAAAGACGGCGGCATGGGAGATCGTCGAGCAACTCGGTCGTGTGCCGGACCTCGTTTGCCTTCCCGTAGGGAACGCTGGAAACATCAGCGCCTACTGGCTCGGGTTCTGCGAGAATTCGGATCGCGAAAGGCCGAAGATGCTGGGCGCACAGGCCGAGGGCGCCGCGCCGATCGTCCGAGGCGAAATCGTCCGAGAACCTGAAACGCGGGCAACCGCAATCCGGATCGGCAACCCCGCCCGGTGGCTGCAGGCAGAAGACGCGGTCCGAGAATCGGCCGGCCTTATCTTGAGCGTCACCGACGAGGAGATATTCGAGGCGTACCATGCCGTCGCCGAGCTCGAGGGCGTGTTCTGCGAGCCCTCCTCCGCCGCCGGCATCGCAGGACTTAGGAAGGCCATGAGTAATGGCGATGTGGATGCGCGAGAGCGGGACGTGGTTTGCGTGCTGACCGGTCACGGACTGAAAGACCCCGACTCGGTGTTCGACGGGACGCCGAAAGTGGTGCGGATCGGCGCGAACCTCGACGAACTCCTGCGTGCTCTTGCGTCCGAAGCGGGCGTGCCGGCATGATCCGTGTCCGCATTCCTGCTACCACGGCTAACCTTGGGCCCGGCTTCGATTGCATGGGACTGGCGCTCGATCTGTGGAACACCTTCGAATTCAGGCTCGGCGGGTCCGAAATCTCGGTTGTCTCGCACGGCGAAGGCGCTGACGAACTGCCGTTAGGCGCCGATAACCTTGTCGCCGCGATCATGCTTCGGGAACTGGGCGAACAGGCGCCCGAGAGTTTTCAAATCGTGTGTCATAACACGATTCCGGTCGCCAGCGGTTTGGGGTCTAGCTCGACCGCCGTTCTCGCAGGACTTCTGTTTTCGGCAGCGACAAGGCGCGCTCTCGAAGGCGAGGATCCTAGCGAGCTCGAACTACAGCAAATCCTAGAGCGGGCGACCGAGATCGAGGGTCACGGAGACAACGTGGCGCCGGCGCTGCTCGGTGGCTTCGTAATTGTCGTGCCCGATCGTACTGGCGTGCTGACCCAGCGAGTGCCCCACGTTCCAATGAAGACCGTTGTGTGCGTTCCGCACTTCGATTATTTGACTTCCGAAGCTCGAGCTGCACTGCCAAGCACCTACACCCGACCCGACGCCATCTACAACATCGGCAGGGCCATGCTAGTTGCCGAGGCGATTCGGTTCGGTGACGACGACCTGTTGCACCGCTCCATGAACGACCGAATCCACGAGCCCTACCGACTTAGCGCGATCCCTGGCGCGTGCGAAGCCAAAGAGGCCGCCTTGGCGGCGGGCGCCATCAGCGTAGCGCTCAGCGGAGCCGGCCCAGGCATCATCGCGTTTGCTCGGGACCATTACGACCGGATCGGGCGCGGCATGAAGGCCGCATTTGGCCGGTTCGGCTTGGAAAGCAGATATTGGATCCTGGACGCATCCGAGCAAGGCGCACACATCGGCAGATTGCCCGTCTAGCGACAAATGCTTCACCGTGCTTAAATAGGCCATGTTCGCGATTCCGCTCGTCGTCGCGCTGGCCGTGAGTCAAACTTCTTCCATGCCGTCCATCTCGCCCGCCAGGATCCGGGCCACCGTCGATAAGCTGGCGTCCTGGCACGACAGAAATACGAACAATCCGACACTGACCGAAGCCGCAAATTGGGTCGCGGACCAGATGCGCGCCATCCCCGGCATGCAGGTCGAGCTTTGGAAATACGAGATTCATCCGAGTCAACGGGTGCCCGAGGCCAAAGAGGTCGTGGAAGTTATCGGTACCCTGCCGGGTGATACGGACCGAAGAATCGTGATCGGAGGGCATCTCGACACGATCAATATGCGAGTTCGAGACATGGTGTCCGGACGCGCGCCCGGGGCCAACGACGACGGCAGCGGGGTCGCTCTGACGCTCGAGCTCGCTAAGGTCATGGCGGCGCGGCACTGGAACCATACGCTAACGTTTGTCGCCTTCAGCGGGGAGGAACAGGGCCTGTTGGGCTCGACGGCGCTGGCCAAACGGGCGAAAGAGGAGCATTGGCCCATCGACGCTGTGCTCAGCAACGACATGGTTGGAAACACTCACAACACTGCCGGCCAGTCGGACAGCCGCCACGTGAGACTTTTCAGCGAGGAATCCCTGCCGGCGTCGACGCACCCACACAACAGCCGCGAGCTCGCCCGGTTCATCGAGTTCATTAGCCGGGGCAAGATACGAGGGTTTTCTCCCAAGCTCGTATTTCGGCGTGATCGCTTCGGTCGCGGAGGAGACCACACTCCGTTCAACAACCAGGGCTTCAACGCCGTACGCTTCGTGGAAGTCGACGAGGAGTACTCGAGACAGCACACCGACCAAGATCTGCCCGAGTTCGTGGATGCGAATTATACGGCCAACGTTGCCCGCCTAAATCTTCTTGCCGCTTCGGCCCTTGCGCAGGCTGGGCCCCCGCCCGAAGAGCCCCGAATCGACCGCGCCCAGGGTCACGACACGACGATAACCTGGCGGACCTCGCCGGGCGTTCGATATGTGGTGTATTGGCGGGACACCACGAGCCCGGTTTGGCAAGGTTCAAAGGACGTCGGAGCGACGGGCCGGGTGACAATCCCCCTGATCAACAAGGACGATCACGTGTTCGCGGTCGGAGCGGTCAACGGAATCCCCGTCGAGGCACGCTGAACGTCTGCCTAAGAATTCGCCTCTCTGCGCCCGACAAGGTACAAGGAATACAATGTTTGGCTTGACCGCGCTTGCGGCCGGGGTGGCGCTTTCCAATCCGCCACGATTCGAGCTCGCCGCGCCCCTCCCGACGATCCCCAGTGTAATGCTGGACACCTACGCCAACGGTGTTGGCCTGGCCATTCAAACGGCGAGGTCGATGAACCTGCAGGCCCGTATCCTGTGGATTGATGCCACAGCGAATATCGATCGCTACAACACAGAATCGAAAATCAAGGCGCTGGTCGCGAAAATCAAGGACGTCGGGTTCAACACAATCGTGTTCGATGTCAAGCCGATTTCGGGCCAGGTCGTGTACCCGAGCAAGATCGCTCCCAAACTGCGCGAGTGGCGCGGGCAGACGCTGCCGGAAGATTTCGACCCGCTCGGTCCGATGGTGCGCGAGGCGCACGCGGATGGTCTCAGCCTTTTCGTCAGCCTCAACGCGTTCAGCGAAGGTCATCAGCTTTTCCAAGTCGGCCCTGGCTACGAGCGAAAGGATTGGCAGACGGTGCTTTACGACACCGAGCCGATCATCGAAGATGGGTCGGGAGCAAAGTTTCCGCTCGCTGCGAAGCTAAACGTTCCCGAGGCGGACAAGATCGAAGTGTGTACGGACGTCGGCAAAGCGCCAAGAGCCGAGGCGGGCGCCTTCGCTGTTACGCTGCGCAAGACCGGCGAGGTTGTCGACGGATTCGAGGGCGGTGGACTCGGCGCGAATGTGCCGACCCTTCCAAAGGGTGGGGTGATCTTGTACGGCCCCCCGGGTGAAGCCGCGGACTTCTTGAGGCTGCATGGCGCTCCCGGCAGACCGCTTCAGTTCGACACGCTGCCGGTATTCGTCCCAATCGGTGAACGGCCGAAATCTCAGATTCCTTTGATGGTGAATCCGAACAGCCCAGAGGTGCAAGCTTACGAGCTTTCAATCGCCCGGGAGGTCGTGAAGAACTACGACGTAGATGGGATTCTGTACGACGATCGTCTACGCTATGCGGGCCTTTCAGCCGATTTCAGCGAGGTCACGAGAAAGCAGTTCGAGCACGAGCTTGGCAAGAGCCTGAAATGGCCCGACGACGTGTTCAAGCTGACCCTAAACCCGGACCTCACTCGCGGAGTTCGTCCTGGCCAATACTACGATCAATGGATGGCTTTCCGAGCAGCTACTCTCTCTGGCTTCGTATCGAAGGTCAGGCAGATCGTGCGTGAGGAGCGACCCACGACGCAAGTCGGTCTGTATGTCGGTTCGTGGTACGGCGAGTATCCGGCACTCGGGAACAACTACGCTGCACCTGACACCGAAGCGGGATTCTGGTTTCTAACACCAAAGTATCGCAAGACGGGCCTTGCTGGAATGCTGGACTTCCTGATATCCGGCTGCTACTACACGACCGCCACGATCTACGACGCGATGGGCAAGAACACGCCGATCGGCGCAACCATCGAAGGCGCCGGCATGCTCAGCAACCGCCTGGCGCGAGACGAAACGTGGACCTATTGCGGCATATCCTTAGAAGATTTCCGGGACAATCCGAACGGACTCAAGGACGCTCTCCAGGCCGCGTGCGGGTCGACCGAAGGGGTGATGGTGTTCGACCTGTCGCATAATATCGAGCCGATGTGGCCGGTATTCAAGCAGGCATTCCTTCAGCCGCGGACTGCGCCCCACGCTGCTGCCGGCGTCCTGATGGACGTCCGCCGACGGCGCGCGCACTTAGATGCGCTTGGGCAACGACTCCCGCCGGTCATCCTGACCGCCGGCTCGGCCGGCACCGGGCAGTAGCACAAGAAAAAGCGGGGCATGGACTTGTAGTCCATGCCCCGCTGATGTGCAAGAGGCTTAGCGGAAGGTGACTGCCGTTGTGCTCTGCATGGTTTCACCCTGGCCGAATCTGCCGAACTTGAGCTGGCGGGTCTCACCCCACTTCACTCCCTTCATGGCGTCGACTAGTGCCTTTGCGCTGGTAACGGGCTTGCCGTCGAAAGACTCGATAACGTCGCCCGGCCGAAGGCCGATATGGTCGCCTACCGAGTCAGGCTCGACCGATCCAACGACCGCGCCCGTTACGTTCGACGGAATCGAGAACTGCGTCCGAGCCGAATCGGTGATGTCTCCGACTCCCACACCGAGCTTCGCCGGCCCCTCGTGATTGCGAGGCGTGGAAGGCGTCGTGTCGTTCGGCGAATTCGGAAAGTTCGGCATGTTCGGGAAGCCCGGGAAGTCGCCGAATGGATCGGAGAACGGATTGCTTCGCGGCCCGCGATATTCGAAGTTCGGCTGCTCTTGCGCCACCGGCTTCGGAGCGGTGTAAGGCACAAGCGCCACATTGACCGTCTCATGCTTGCCATTTCGTACGATCTCGACGGGTACCGTGCTGCTCGGCTGCAAGGTGAACATCAGGTCACGAAGCGCTACTTCGCTTTGAATAGGCGTCGAGCCGATCTTGACGACCACGTCGCCCTTCTTGATCCCGGCCTTGTCAGACGGGCCGCCAGGCGAGACCTCTTCGACGAGGGCTCCGCCGTCCAGTCCGCGCTCCTTCTTCTCATATTCCTTGAGGTCGACCGGCACCAAGCCAAGCATGGCGCGGGTGACTTTGCCGTTCTGAATAAGCATGTCCGCGATGAGGCGCGCTCGGTTCGCCGGGATGGCGAACCCGATGCCGGCGTTCGAACCGGTAGGGCTGAAAATCGCGGTGTTGATGCCGATGACCTGCCCTTCGACATCGACCAGCGGACCGCCGGAGTTGCCCATATTGATCGGCGTGTCGGTCTGAATCAGGTCCGTGTAGGCCCTGTTGCCAATCTGATTCGCTCGCCCCAGGGCGCTGACGTGTCCTACGGTCACGCTGTTCTCGAAGCCGAACGGGGCGCCGACCGCCATGCTGAACTCGCCGGGTCGAATCTTCGTGCTATCGGCGAAGCTGAGGGTGGGCAGGTTGGTCGCGTCGACCTTCACGACGGCGATGTCGCTGTCTGGCGCTCGGTGGACCGTGCCTTTGAATTCCCTACCATCGCGGAGGGTTACCTTGACTTCGTCGAAACCGCCGACCACGTGGTCGTTCGTGATGATGTATCCGTCTGGGCGGTAAATGAAGCCGGAGCCTTCTCCGCCGGCGATCGGCATTCGCTGACCATCGGGGCCCTCGCGGCGAGTTGTCGTGGAACGGATGTCGACGACGGCCGGGCCCACGAACTCTGCCAAATTGGCAAACGAGTTGTCGAGGTTTCGAAGCTCGGCCATGCTCTCATTGGTCATGGCGGATGCAGTCCGCGGCAGGATGGTCTGCTGCGCGGCGGCTTTCGTCGTCACGGCTCCGCTGAACACGCCGGCCATCGCAACTGCTCCGAGCGCGAAGCCGGCAGTCAGAGTGATATAGACGCTCTTGGACGTTTTGACTTGTGGATTCATGGTTCTTTACTTTTCGTGACGATGGTTTGCCCGCGTGCGTTTTAGGCGTTTGGGCTTACCAACGGGGTACATTGGCGCACTTCTTTGAGATTGGCTGTACAGCCACACCATTGAAGGCCTTTAAAGGCTTCAACAAATCCGCGCCGCCGGGGAGTTCCGAGCAAAAGGCCACGGCCCATGCCCCTGATGGGACCTTCATGGCGCAAAACTCGAACGGATCGACTTCCGCTCGTCCTGCAAACGAAAGGAGCAGGCGCTCGCGAATGCTTGGACTGAGGTCCGAGACGATCATGAATCGCACTCCATCTCGGTCTAGAACGGTGGAGTCTTCTAGCGAGCTAACCTGTACCTCCTTCGAGGTAAGGCGCCACTGATACACCGTGGCGCGGGCCAAGCCGTCGGTCAGCCGTGTCGCGATCGAGCGCCAGTCCGGCGTTTCGTTGTACTGGACTTCCTGCACGATAAAGCCGAATGGTAGCGACTCCGGTTCGACGGGCGTGAACCCGACGTAGGACGCGCATTCGGATGCCGAAGCCATGAATTTCGGTTTGTCGTACCGGATCAGTTTGACGCCGCCAAGCGGGCGCAGGGTGAAAACCCTTTCGTCCACGTTCTCCGGGTATTGGATCTCCTTGGTGTCGAAGAACAGCTTTCGCTTCCCTTCGCCGGAAATGGTTTCGAGTCGAAGCGGATAGCCGGTCTTCTCGTCGATGACGTATCGCCTCACGTCCATCTCGTCGTGCCGGGGTACGGCCTCGACGGTCCAGGCCTGGCGGCCGGCGACGACCGGCTTGCCCTCGATACGGAACGTGTAGTTTTTCGAAGCAAGCTTCATCCGCTTCGAAAGGTCCGGAAAATCGTGTTGGGGCGAATCCTGGTCGATCATCATCCGCCGGTCCGGGAGGAACACGCGCATTCGGTCGCCATCGTCCACCGACTCGACTCCCTGGAGCCGAAGCGGCTGCAAGATCGTATGGTGCGTTCGCCCGTCTGCTGCCCTTTCGACCTTGACGCGTTGGAACGTGCCGGGGTCGGTGGCATCGCGCTGCATGATGATCGCGACGACGTTGACGTCGAATGCGCGCCGGAGACTTTTTGCAAGAAGCTCGCGAGCCTTGAAGCTATCGTGGTTTTGTGCGCACGGCAAGCCGAAAGCGCCACAAATCGGCACGAGAGCAGCGAACGCCGCCAAGCTCGCGGCGCCTCTTGGCCTAGCGGCCGGCATAGCTTGCGGCGGACACAATCGGAGCCCCATAGGCATCGCCTCCTCCGGTGTAATCGTGGATACGCTGCGCCTCGAAGGCGATGTCTTGCGACTGCATGGTCGCTTCCGCCGGGGTCGTGTGGCTCTTAGAAAGGAAGGCGAGTGTGATCGCCATGGCGCACGCCGTCACCCCGGCAAATAGCACAAACGGAGCCTGGCGGCCCGGCTTGCGCTCTCCGGTACGGGCTGCGCCCACGACGGCAAGGAGCCTTTGCTCCAAGTCACCGGAAGGCTCGATGGCCGGCAGCCTGCCTAGCAGGCGCTTCAGAGATCTGAGCTCCGTCTCTTCTTCGCAGCACACGAAGCACTCTGAAAGGTGCGCGCGAATATCGAGCATTTCCTCGCCGGAAAGCTCTCGGTCGAGATAGGCCGAGAGATGAGACTGGACGGTTTTACAGTTCATCGCACAAACTCCGGTAGGTTTCTGGAGCGTTCTTGAGGAGGTGCGACCGCAATTGCTTGCGACCTCGGTGAATCCGCGATCGGACTGTCCCGACAGACGTCTTCATGATCTCCGCTACCTCTTCATACGCCATCCCTTCCACATCGGCGAGTAGGACCGCGGTACGAAACTCAGGCGTCATCGCCATAAGTGCCGTTTGAACCGGCTCGTCGAGCGCACTTTCGAGCATCAAACGATCCGGTGAAGCTTCGGGATCCGGTAGATCCCAAGTGGACGACCCGTCGGCGCCCGATCCTTCTATGCTCGTGGTTCTCAACCGGCCCCGGCGGCGCACCATGTCGATGTGCGCATTCGCCATGATCCGATAGAGCCAGCTAGAAAATGGAAGCGACTCGTCGTATCGGTGAAAGAAGCGATAGGCTCGTACAAGCGACTCTTGGACGAGGTCTTCCGCTTCAGAAGAGTTGCCGGTCAATCTGAAGGCGAGGCTGTAAGCCTGCCGGTGCGTTTGCTTCACGAGGTCATCGAAAAGCGCGGCCCTGTTCAGTCTAGCGGGCACCCTCTCTGTCGTCACCGAAAAGAACATCTCAGTTACCTGAATCTGGAGCGTAGTACGCATCATATCCGAGTTCGGGTTCCCAACCAAAGGGTCCCCGAGCGATTGCAGTGAGGTTACGAGGGACCGCTAGGCACGCTGCTCGAGGATCTCGGCGAACAGCGCGTCCGCTACGATCGGAAACGAGCCGTTTGCCCGAATTCTTCGGTGCGCTTCGATCACCGCCCTTGTCCATTCGGGCCGCGCCAACTCCGGCCCGGAAAGCTGGATGGCAAGCAGTTCGAGCGCCTCGGTATTGCCCGCCCGGGCCCCGCCGGCGACCGACTCAAACTCATCGGCAATCGCCCGGAACTCCTCGGCGGCGACGAGCGCCTCGCCGGGCGAGCGGTCGGCCAATCCTGATGCGAAGTTCGCCAGCTTGACATACGGTCCCGGCTTTTCCGAAATGCGCGCGATGCGGCCCGGCGCACCCTCGGAAAGCCGAATGGCCGAATCTGGCAGTCCGGAGGATAGCTTCGAGCGTTCTTCACTGGATGGCAGTTCGCACGCAACCGCGAGCGTGCGAGATTGTATAGTCGCAGGCATCGAGCGCACCGTCGAGGTCGTCAGAATCAGCTTCGCGAACGGGTACGGCTCCTCCAGCGTTTTCAGTAGAGCGCTGAATGCAGCGGGATTCATCCTGTCTGCGTCGGAAATGATCGCCACTTTGTGCCTCGACAGCATAGGCGGGGTGCGGAAGAACTCGACGAGTGGCGCCTGCGGCTCGTCCTTCTTTTGAGCGTCGTAAGTGATCGCGCTATTCGGAATGATGCGGCTGAGACCCGAGGGAGCGATGCGCAGAACATCCACGCTCGTGCCGCGTGAAAACGCCTGACATGCTCTGCACTCACCGTCCGCCCCTTCGGGGCCCGGGTTCTGGCAGAGCCACAGCTCCGCGAGCGCGGCAGCAAGCTGGGACTTGCCGCTCCCTTCCGGACCGTAAAGAAGGACCGCGTGAACACCCGAGCTCCGGGACGCCAGGGACCGGATAACGCGTTTGGCCGACCTGAGCCCGACTAGCTGATCGAGCCTAGAATCGGTGGAACTGCTCAACGTTCAGGAGAAACATCACGGCGCCCCCTACGGGCACCTTAACTGGGCTAGGAATGAACGCGCCCGGAGGCGCAGCTTCGAATGGCATGACATTGACAAGCTGTTCCCTGCTCTTGCAATTCTGAGCGAGCAGCTTTTGGAGAAGTTGAATCTCGGTTTCTTCGACGCCGATGAGGATGGTGGTATTCCCCTCGCGAAGAAAACCGCCGGTAGAGCCGATCACCGTGAACTTGAAACCGGCCTTGATGAGCTCGTCGGTCACTCGCCCTTTGTCCCGATTGTGAACGATGCATACCGCCAGCTTCACTGGCGACATTATAGCGGAAGCCGAATGTGAATAAGGGCCGGCGACTTTGCCGCCGGCCCTCTCTCCTTTCAGTCCCGACCGAAGCTACTGCTCGCCGCGAGATGCCGCGGCCTGCTTCTCCTTTTGGAGTTGCGCGCCTTTGCCCGCAGCGATCATCGCTTTCTCGTAGTTTGCCTGGGAGAACTCTTTCCTCATTTTCGCTGTGTCGGACTCGGTCACGCCTGCGTTGCAGCCGGTGGCGATCACGCAGGCGATCAGCGCAAATGCCAGGGCCAGTCTCATTATCTTGTGAAGCCCCACAGCGGATAGTCGATGTTCGTGTTGATCACCGTATATCCGAGGTTTCCGCTGAAGTTCGAGCAGTCGTTGCCGAAGCTGAAGTCTCCGCCGTTGAAGATCTCAGCCTTCGTCGGCGTCTTGCCGAGGAACGCGGCGGCCTGCATGAACTTCGCGCTCCCATCGGCAAATCCGATGATGATGCCACCCGCTGCTACCTTTTGCGGGTCGGGCTCGGTGCCCGAAGTGCCGTTCACACAATCCGTGACCGTGCCCTTCATGAGCTTATAGCGCCAGTACTCCCGCACCGCCACCGGGTACGCCGTCAAAGCGCTCGTCGAGGGCGCATTGTCGTCGGTCATCGTTGGAATCACCGAGCTCGCCCCCACCGGGTACTCCATCAGGATGCCCGCCGCAGAAACGTTCGGGATACCAGACTGAGTTCCTCCGGTGAAAGGCACGCGGTTGCCGAATGCCTTGTTCGGAGTGTTGCCGGCGTTCGTGTCTAGCGCTCCCGTGAAGCCCAGGTTAAGAGCGAACGAGCCATACAGCTCGCCGTTCACGTTCCAGTTCGTGGTGTCGTGCTGTCGAAGAGGATGCTCGAAGAGCTGCTCGTTCTTCGAGTACGGCATCAGATACTTCTGCCAGGAAAAATGGTTGACGCGATCGTAAAACGACTTCGTGGTGCAGCCTACACCCGGATTGTTGTGCGGCGCGTTCACGAGATCCGGATTCAATGAGCTGCCGGCGACGCAGCTGTCCTGACGAGGATAAGTGTCGTCGTAATCTCCCGTGTACAGCAGCAGCGCAAGGCTGATCTGCTTTTGATTGGAGATGGCGACGGCTTTCTTCGCAGCGACCTTCGCTTGCGCGAAAACCGGGAAGAGAATGGCCGCAAGTATTGCGATAATCGCAATGACGACGAGAAGTTCAATAAGAGTGAAGGCCCTGTTCATGATGTCCCGCTTGCTTGGTGGTGACCCGGCGCGGCGACCTCCGTGTAGTCCGCCCAAGGCCGTCGAACCCTTCTTGAGCCCGACTTACACCCGAATGATTGCATACGAATATTAAGGTTTTCAGGAAAAAAAGGCAACACGGCAATAAACTATAAGTGCTTCTCTCCAAAGGCCATAAAATGGCAGCATTGGCCTACACCGGGTACAAAAGGTGGGCACGTCGAATCGGCTCAAATTCCGAGCACTCGGCCAAGAACCTTTCGCGGATTTCTGCCAAAGGCACAAGCGATTCCACGGCCGAACGCAGCCAGGCATTCCCGGCGAGTATGTCGATCGGCAATTTCGAGCGCTCGTATTCGTAGGGAGGTCGGCGCCACGCGAATCCGCTCAGCTTCGTCTCCTCGCCATCCGGCACGAACGTCTCCGTGACAGGCAGGTGACTCGAGTCGACGATTCCAATCTGCCGAATGATCTCCTGCATGATCGCGACGTAGGTGAGCACCGGCTCGAAGCCTCGGCGCTCGAGCACATGCGTGAACGCTCCGTGGCAAGTGCGTCCAACGTACTTCTGGAACGTCGGCTGGAACTCTAGATGGCGAAAGTGAGCTCCTGGCAGGTTGAGCGAGTTTAGGGCCCGCGTCAGCTCCGGACCGTTGACGAGAGGGCTGCCCCACGTCTCGAACGGGCGTGTCGTGCCTCGGCCCTCACTGATGTTCGTTGCTTCGAGTAGGCATGCGCCGGGATAAACGACCGCCGTATCCACGGTCGGCATGTTCGGTGACGGCACTGCCCATGGCGCGTCGGTGTCGTCAATGTAATCGCTCCGCGACCAACCTTGCATCGTCACCGTGCTTAGGGCGCACCTCGGGTAAAAAGCCGACCGAAAATAGCCAGCGAGCTCGCATGCCGTCATGCCGTGCCGAATTGGAAGCGGATGCAAGCCGACGAAGCTGGCGAACTCTGGATCGAGCACAGCACCCTCGACCTGAAGTCCGCCGATCGGGTTCGGCCGGTCGAGAACCAACACCGCCACTCCGGCGCTTTCGCATGCCTGCATGCAGTGCGCCATCGTCCAGGCGAACGTGTAGTACCGCGAGCCAACGTCCTGGATATCGATGACCAGCACCTCGATCCCTTCGAGCATCTCGGAGGTCGGAATCCGGTGGTCGCCGTAAAGCGAATAAATCGGAACGCCGGCGTTTTCTGCGCCCGCGCCCTCCCACTCGACCATGTTGTCTTGCGTGTGGCCGAACAGGCCGTGCTGCGGGCCGAAGATCGCCTTCAGCCTGATGTGGCCAGCCTTCGATAGAGGATGTAGGAGATCGAGGATATGAACGTATTGATGATCGACCGAAGCCTGGTTGCAGACCACGCCGATCGACTTGCCGCGGAGGAGCGAGAAGCCGTCTAGCCTCAACAAATCCAGACCCGTAGCAGTGACGCCCTGCCCCGACCCCATGCCGCGTAGGATACTCGCGCTCTACTCTTCCGGTTCGTAGCCGGCAGCAATCAGCCTGCTGATCGCGTCTTTGCCGCCGTCCTGGTTCGACGTCATGAACCGAACGACGTGGTTGTGATAGTCCACGTTGATCATTCCGATCCCCGGGGAGGCATTGAGCGACTGGGTCACGATCATTACGTCCTCCTGGTTCTTCACGTCCGGGCAGCGAACGGCGATCTGAAAACTTGTCATTACCCGTACGACACAACTGTGCACTACCGGGTTTCGAAACTCGTACGGAACGACGAAGCGGAATTCAGCGTTGGACAGTGTCGCCGGGCGAACAAAACCCGCCCGAGACCATGGCAGCTATAATCGATATTCTTGAAGGCCGCACTTCTTAACCGAATTCTCCTCGTTCTCGCGTTTGCGGGGATGTTTATCGCGGGCACTCTGACTCTGAGCAAGGCAATGGGGATCGAGCCCCCATGCGGCCAAACCTCGGAGTGCGAGCGAGTTCTGAACAGTGGAGCATCCGCCGTATTGGGCATACCACTTGCCTACATCGGCTTGGCTGCTTACGTGGTGTTTGCAGTCCTTGCGGCCATCCGGCTTTTCGCGCCCAAAGCAACAGCAAGGAAGCTGGTGCTGCCGGGCTTTCTGATGGCCCTCTTCGGCGCCGCCGAAAGCGTGTACTTGCAGTACTACTCGATCTTCACCATCCATTCGATCTGCAAGTGGTGCCTCGCATCCGCGATCACCATGGTGATCACGCTGATCGTTTACGCGGTCCTCGCGCAGACGGATCCCGAGCCCGCCGAGGCGGCAACAGTCTCCCCCCTTCTTCTCGATACCGGCCTCGCCATCGGTCTCCCATTGCTGTTCATCATCGCGATGACTGTCCAGCGCGAAGTCATCATCTCATCTAATTTGCCGGCCGAAGTCTCAGGAGAGGTCAGCATCAGCAATCTCGTACCGGCGGACGCCAACATTTATGGAGACCCCGCAGCCCCGATCACGGTCGTGGAATTCGCCGACATGTGCTGCCCGGTTTGCCGCAAAAAGACTCCCGAGATGCACGATTTCGTGGACCAGCATAAGGGCAAGATCCGGCTCGTTTACCGCCACTTTCCTCTCATGTCCCTGCCGGACCACAAAATGGCCGCCCCTGCTGCCCTCGTCGGGGAATATGCAGCCGAAAAGCATCAGTTCTGGCCGTACCTGATGACCGTCATGTCGCTGCCCGATCCTCCCACCCAAATTGACCAGGTGTTCGCGGTGGCAAGCCAGATGGGGTTCAACATCGACGACGTGAAGAAGCGGATATCGGACGATAAGGACCCGGTGTTCGAGAGGATGTACCGCGATCTCCAGACGGCGAACAAAATAGGCATTCGTGCGACTCCGACGTTCTTCGTGATCGGACCGGATAAGTCGATCGTGCAGTCCGACTCGACGAATATCGCCGAGGTGTTGAATGAGCCGAAGTACAAGACGGTGCTCGACGGCCATGCCTAGCCGCGCCCGTGGACCCATTCTCGTCGCGATCTCCGGCGGGGTGGATAGCAGCGTCGCGGCAGCGCTTCTTTCAAGAAGGGGCTACGAGGTCATCGGCCTCACCATGCAGATTTGGCAGGAAAGCCAAACAGACCCGCGGCATGCCGGTTGCTGCTCCCTGGGCGCGGTCGAGGATGCTCGGCGCGTAGCTCGAACGCTCGGTATTCCGCACTACGTAATGAACTTCCGAGAGGAGTTTCGACGAACCGTCATCGATAACTTTATCGACGAGTATGCGGCAGGGCGGACGCCTAACCCTTGTGTGCAATGCAACCGCCACGTCAAGTTCGAGCTCCTGCTCGAGAAGATGCGCGAGCTTGGCTGCGAAAGGCTCGCTACGGGCCACTACGCGCGCATCCGTCAGATGAACGGGCGCTACAGGCTCCTGCGCTCGCGAGCAAAGGCGAAGGATCAGAGTTACGTGCTGTACATGCTCGGTCAAGAGCAGCTGCGGCATGCCTGGTTCCCCTTGGGCGAGATGCGCAGCAAGGCTGAAGCCAGGTCGCTGGCGTCGGACCTCGGGTTGTCGGTTGCAAACAAGCCGGATTCCCAGGAGATCTGCTTCGTCAGCGAGGCAGGCGGCTACACCGAGTTTCTCCGAAAGTCACGGCCGGATATCTTCCAGCCCGGCGAGGTCATCGATACGGACGGCAACGTTTTGGGTCGGCACGATGGCGTGGCTTCATTCACCGTGGGCCAGCGACGCGGACTCGGCGTT
>JAICWL010000110.1 GCA_025934835.1 Fimbriimonadaceae bacterium | reverse complement strand
TAGCTCGGCCTGCCCCGCGAAAGCTCAGCCGTTTGCCGGCAGGTGCGATTTTCAGCTCTTAGCTTTGCTCCCGGATCCTTCGAGCGCGGTCGCGGCCTTGGCGGGCAACGCTCGCTCGCGGAGGTGAAGACATCCCGGCATTTCGCAAGGCCCGGATAGGGGAACGAATAGGGGAACAACTGGTGAACCTCTTCCACCGTTGAAGGTTCATAGGGGCACGGTTCAATTGAACCTGGTCGGGGCGACACGATTCGAACGTGCGACCTCTTCCACCCCATGGAAGCGCGCTACCAAACTGCGCCACGCCCCGACCAGATTGTAGAAAGCCCCGCGCGGCCTCCCGAAGATGAGGTCCGAAACCGCGCCACGCCCGATACTTCCGGGCTCGCCGAGAAGCACTAATATACCTTGCGGCCGCGCTCAGCCCGAGAACCGGATCGCGTCGTCGCGCAGCACGCAATGCCCCCCTACGACCCCGTTGACGATCTGTGTCACGCGTAGATCGGCGCAAAGGCTCGCAAGCGCCAAAGCATCCTTTCGCTCCAGGCCGTGCAGCTCCCCCATTAGGTCCACCATCGCCTCCAGCGCCTTATAGGTCGCCTCCGTCAAATCCTCGTCGAGTCCGAGGGTGAGCCAGGCGCCCTGCAGCCGCGCGCGCGGAGAGGCAAGCGGCCCATCGTGCAGCGCGATCTCCAGCTCCACCCGCTTCATGCCGCATTCGATCGCGGTGACGCACGCTTCGCCGTCCGCTTGCAGGGCGTGCCCGTCGCCAATCGAAAGAAGGCCCCCTTCGACTTCGATCGGCAAGAAAAGGCTCGAGCCCGGCACGAGCTCCTTGCAGTCCAGATTGCCTCCCGTGCGCCGCGGCGGAGGAGTGGGCTGAAGCCCCGGCACGTCGGCTGGCATACCCATCACGCCGAGAAACGGCCTCAAGCTCACTTGCCGCCCGAGTTGGTCGGTACCGACTGCCTTGTCCGCATCCAGTCGCCAAAGCAGCCGCGCCTCCGGCCCCTCGTGCGTACCTAGCCGCTGGTGCACGACGTGCGGCCACCCGCCCGAGACGGTCCAACCCCAAGCTCCGGGCGTCACTTCGAGGATCCGAACCTCCAGCGTCATTCCCGGCTTGGCGCCGCGAATCGCGATCGGTCCGAGAAGGCAATGCCCCGCGTCCGATTCAGGATCCCGCGGCTGCATCTTGGGCGGACTGACGCCCGGCTCGAACGGCTCTGGCGGGCCCACGTTCCAGCCGGGGTCCAGCGTGCTGCACACGATCCTATCGCCGGATTCGACGGTCAGAACGGGCGGAAAATCTCTCGAGAAGGTGCCTCGGAGGTTTTCCCGCGTCGGTTCGAGCCAGTGGCTGGCCATTGCGTCATTCTTGCATAGCGGCCGAAATGCTAGTTGTCCTCGGTTTTATGCCCCAGCAAGTGCCTTACCGAGTAAGCCTGGCCGGTGTGGTACGCCACATGAAACGCCTGATACTGAACGAGGTTGCCCCAGGTTCCCCATTGGCCGGGGTACGGCTCGTCCTTTTCCTTGCCCGCGACCGTATCCTTGGCGGCTTCGTGTACTCGCGCCACCTCTTCCAGCACCTGGGCGGAGCCCATGTCGAGCGCATACGGATGGTCGACGCTGCTCGTGTAATACCGAAAAGCTTGCTGCAGGAAAGGACTCTCGATCGGAAGCTTCGCCAGATCCGGTGAGTGGTTGCCGCCGCCCATCGTCCAAACGGCCTGCGCATAGGCGACATGGCCGGCGATCTCGCCGACGCTCAGCAGCTTTGGGTGCGCGCGCCTCCAAACGTCCTCATCCGAGAGGCCGCCAAAGGCGATGGCGAACTCTCCATGCGCCTCGTCCCAGGCTTCGATCAGCGTATCCATCGGGCTCACAAACGCTAATGTATCAGGCTCGGCCCAGAGCTTGCAGCTTCCTGGTGCATTTCCCGTCGAATTTCATTTGCTTTCGCGGACATCGGCTATTTCGAGCGTGAATTCGTGCTGCCCGGAGGAGAGCGCTTCTTCACGCGAACGGTGTGCAAACCCGGCGGGCATGAACGCCGTTGCCGTCGCATTTGGCGGAACGACGACCGTCCAATGGAATCGCCCGTCCTCCACGCGCCAGTCGCTCACGATCTTGCCGTAAACCGATTCAAGTTCCGCTCTCGCCCAGCTAAGGCCCTCGCCCGGATGCGGGCGCAGCAGGATGTGCCGGTACCCGGGGTTTTCGGGATCCAATTCGATGCCGGCCACAGCCGCGTACAGCCAGGCGCCCACCGCGCCGTATGCGTAGTGGTTGAACGAGTTCATTCCCGGGTCCTGGAAGCCTGCCTCCTCGGTCCAGCCGTCCCACCTCTCCCAAATCGTGGTCGCCCCCTTCGTAACCGCATAGAGCCACGATGGCCAGGACTTCTGAAACAGCAGCTTGTACGCCGCGTCCAGCCGGCCCGCGTCCATGAGCACCCAGGGAAGGTAAGAAGAGCCGACAAACCCAGCGCTGAGGTGCCAGCCGCGCCTGCCGATGTCGTCGACCAAAGCCTGCGCTACCGCCGGCCGAAGCTCCTGCGGCAGCAAGTCGAAATGCAAAGCGAGAATCATGGCCGTCTGGGTGCCGCTTGCCACCACGCCGGCGGGTGTCACGAAGTGACGCTGGAAGGCCACTCGGATCTGCTCGAATTGCGCCTCGTACTCCGCAGCCTCCGACTCCCGCCCGAGCAAGCGGGCGATCTTTCCCATCAATCGGCTGCACTGAGCGAAGAACGCCGTGCCGATCAGTTCGTGCGGAGTTTCAGCCTTGATGTTCAGCCAGTCGCCGAAACCCGAAAAGCCCTCATAGCCCGGATAGCACCGGATCAAGTCCCGGCTCGTGCGCTTCTGCTGCTCCAGCCACAGCCGCATGGCAGGGTAATGCTCTTCCAGAATCCGCTTGTCGCCATAGCTCAGATAGATCGTCCATGGGCAAATAACGAATGCGTCCGCCCACGCCGGGCCGCCGTCGCTGCCGACCACGCCCGTAGTGGGCGCCGTCGGAGGAATCTCGCCCGATTCCGACTGTGAGTCCTGCAAGTCGTTCAGCCACTTCTCGAAGAACCCCTGCACGTCCATGTTGAACGCGGCGGTGCGCACGAAAACCTGGGCGTCGCCGGTCCACCCTAGCCGCTCGTCGCGCTGCGGGCAATCCGTGGGCACATCGACAAAGTTGCCGCGCTGGCCCCATTCGATATTGTGCTGAAGCTGGTTGACCACCGGGTCGTTGCACTCGAAGCTGCCGGTGAGCGGCGTGTCCGAGTGCAAAACTACGCCGGTAATCGCGTCCCGCCCCGGCTTGCCGGGATATCCGCTGACCTCGACGTAGCGAAAGCCGTGAAACGTGAACTTGGGCTCCCAAACCTCGTCGCCCTCGCCCTTCAGCGTGTAATAGTCGGTCTGCTTGGCCGATCGCAGATTCTCCGTGTACAGGTCGCCACTCGGCGTCAGCATCTCGGCGAACCGCAGGCGCACGGTCGTTCCGGCGGGGCCGCTCACCTTCAGCCGGGCGCGGCCGACCATGTTTTGCCCCATATCGAAGATAAAGTCGGGCCGGGGCCATTTGGGCCTCTCGACCGGATCGTCGATAGGCGCGAGCTCTCGGATCACCTTGACGGCAGGGCCGCGCATGGCCACCAGCTTGCCCGCTGGCCCGGGCAGCTCAATGGCGGGCCGCCAGGCGCCGAGTTCGAGCCGCGCGTCGTACGATTCGCCCATCAGCAGGTCGGCCTCCAGCAAAGGCCCGTATGTGTGCTGCCAGGTTCCATCGCTGACGACCGTGGTACGAGCCCCGTCCTCGTGCTCTACTTCGAGTTGCGCGAGAAGCTTCGGCCGGTCGCCGTAGAGCTGCCTCCCGCGCCACTCGACGTTGCCGCAGTACCATCCGTCTCCCAGCACCGCGCTCAGCGCGTTCTCACCCTCGAGGAGTAGGCCCGCCACCTCGCACACCTGGTACTGGATGCGCTTTCGATAGTCCGTCCACCCGGGCGCTAGCTCGCAGTCTCCAACGCGCCGGCCGTTGATTCGAAACTCGTACAGGCCGAGCGCAGTGACGTAGAGCCTCGCCGACTTCACGCCCGACAGCGATGCGGTCTTTCGCAAGTAAGGCAGCGGGACGCTCGTGCGCGGCCCCCCGACCAGATCGCCGCCGATCCATTTCGCTTGCCAGTCCTCCGGCTCGAGCAGTCCCATCTCAAAGACTGCCTCCGTGCTCGGCTCGACTTCTTGGCCGTTCTCATCCCACACCTGCACCGTCCACCAGCCACGGAGGCGCGACACGAGACGCACCCCCGCGTACTCCACATCGACGCTCTGCGAGGATTCCACCCTGGCGCTATCCCACAGGTCCCCATCGCCGCCCGGACGCGAGGAGACGCGGATCCGGTACGCGGTTTGACAGGCGCCTTTCTTGTCCGAATCGAGCTTCCAAGAGAATCGGGGCAGGAGCGAATCGATGCCGATCGGGTTCGCGAAGTGCTCGCAGCGCAGGTCTTTCGGAGGGTTCATGGATAGGCGTCGAGGCGTCCCAGTTTAGCCCCCCTCGGACCCTGCTCCCACGCTATGGCGGCCTAGATCTGCGTTACGCCCTCGGGCAGGCGGACTTGGGCGCCCGAGCCGCTCGCTTCTATTTCGATCTCTCCCAAAGGATGCGGGAAGCGCCCCTTGGCCCACTTGAGTGGCCCTAGCATGGGGCGAACTGAGACTTGGCGAAACCCGGCTGCTGCCGGTCGGACGCCGAGTATCGTCGCGTAATAGTGGAATAGCGGATGTGCGCCCCAAGCGTGGCAGTCCGAGCGCGTGGGCTCCGGATGCTCGATGGTGGTCTTGAGGCCGTTCTTCACGTGGTCGAACCACATCTCGAGCCGCTCGAAGAGCAGGTCCGCGAGCCCGAGCTCGCGGTACGCCTCGAAGAGATAGTGGGTGAAATAGATGGTCGTCCTCGCTAGGTCTGGGTCTCCCTGCAGACCCTTGGCGATCTGCGCGCGCCGCGCCGCAGAAAGGCTGCCTCCCAGCACGGCGAGGCACTGGGCATGCTCGCTCCAATGAACATGAGCCAGGTCGTCGGCATAAAGGCCGCGTTTCTCGTCCCAGAAGCGCCGGTCGATGGCTTCCATAAGTTCGTCGGCCCTCCTGGCATGGCGCGCGGCAAGCTCAGGCTCTCCAATCCAGCCCTCGAGGTCCGCCGCGTAGCGCAACGCGAGAGCCAGCAACAGGTTCACAATTCCGCTCACGCCCGAGTCGCCGTCGGCGGGGATCCCAGCCCGCCACTCCTCGACCCAATCCATGAAGTTCCACCCGTCCGGGCCCTGCGCCAGACCATCGGAATCTATCCAATCTCCGAATCTGTCCAGCACGGCCCGGATGCCCGGCATCAGCGACCTCACGAATGGAAGGTCGTCTCGCCACAGCGCGTAGTCGTGCACCATGCCGATCCACCACAACGAGAATGGCGGAATAATCTGCCTGATCCGGCTCGGGTAGCGCGAGTAAGTGATCCCCTCCACGAGTCTCGATATGTCGAACATGCGCAGAGCCTTGCGGGCCAGCCGATCGTCGCTCGTGATGACGTAGGTGACCAACGCTTGCAGCCGCGTATCGCCCACGTATTGAAGCTGCTCGTAGTAGGGGCAGTCCATGTAGGTTTCATGCGAGCACATCTGGAGAACGCGCTCCATGATCGGTACGATGCTTTCCAGCCGGTCGTCGCTGCACTCGAACGAGCCCAGCATCTCCACGGGATAGCGGGTTTCGCGAAACGCGAGCCTCTCGATGGTCACAGGCTCATCCTGGGTAGTAACCAGCACTTCCACGTAGCGTCCGGCGTGCCACCAAAGCGAGCCAAATTCGCGGCCGTCGCCCCCGTCGGTGATGTAGGTATCGCCAACCCCGTCCTTGAGGTGCCACAGGGTCGCAAAATATTTCCCCTCGGTTTCGTCGCGGTTCCCTTTGGTCTTCGCCTCCTTTTCGTTATACAGAGCCTCCTGCCAGTGGATGCGGACACTGGCGCCCTTACCTCCCGAAGTCACCAACTCCGGGTAGGCGCAAAAGTAGTTCTCGAGGTCGATTAGCACCCGCCGCCGACTGTGAGCAGGAACTGTGACGATCCCTGCTCGAGGCGTAGCGGCAGGGGACGGAGCCGCAAGGCTGCCCGGCGTTCCTCCAAGCGAGGTAAGCGCGCTCGATTCGGCCTGCCTCCCGCGCTCAAATGCTCCAGTCAGCAACGCCTGCCACGCCGCAGCCTCGCCCGGTAAGTTATCCGCCGCACGGATCGGGACGTCGTGGGTTTCGGCTGTCGAATCGCTGACGTGCCTAGCCTTGCCAAAGGCGCCGGCTTCCTCCATCATCGCGGGCAGGGCGCCGGGAATCAGCAGGCGAGTAGGGAAGTTGTCGTTGGCCGAATCGTTCTTCGCCTCCTCGTCCACCTTCACGGGCTCCCATCCGCCGCCCCCGCCGACCTGCCAGCCCCAATCGAACTGGTCGCCATGGATATGAAGGCGCAGGCCCGTGCCCCACGCTGCGAGCTGAGGAGTGAATTCATAGCCCGCCAGCCGCTTGACCTCCCACGCAGCATGACCCGTGCCCAGCAGCTCGATATCGTCTTCCGGAGAGAAGAGGAATCCCGGTCGCAAAGTCATTTGCGCGTAGGGCGCCTGCTCGCCAACGCTCCATACCCGCGCTACCAAGGTGTGCTCCCCGGCGTCGAGTTCCAGGTCGTACGTTTCGAAATACCAGTGGTCCACATCGCCGCGCTCGCTTCCGCGGCCGACGCGCGCACCATCCAGGAACAGTTCGTATCGTTCGTCGGCGCTCACGTGGGCGCGCACAGTCCTCGCTTGCTCGATTCGAAACAGCAGCCGGTACGCGGTGACGAAAGGAGGCTCGCCCGCGTTCGCGCACGAGACCCACTTGCACGGCCAGGTCCCTCGCTTCGACCAATCGGTCGTCTCATCAGCATAGGGTCGATAGTCGATGTGGACTTTCATCGTCGGTTGAGCGAGCCTCCAAGCTCCGCGGCGGTCGGCATCAGCATACAAGCATCCACGCGTCCGTCGGCGCGCACCATCATAAGTCGAGGATATGCTGGCCATGTGAGGAACGTTTGCTGATCCTCGGGCAAGCGCCGCAGCAGCCCGAGGTTGTGATGTTCGATGCCTGGCGAGAATGCGCGGCGCCCGCGACAACCCTCGCTGATCGACGAGCCCAGTGGGACCGCCTACAGCTCCTCAGCGCGCTCGAAGGACTGGCCAATCGCAAGTCCGCGCGGCTCTATGTGAACCTGATCGGCGACAAGGGCTCGGTCGATCGATTCTGGTGGCGATGGCTCTCTCGTCCCGGCGGATGGATGGCGGGCGTCCCCGTGACCCACGTTCCAAGTGTCGATCGCCTCATCGAGCACTTCCGCCGCGAAGTGCGAGGCGTGGCCGTCTGGGATGAGCGAACCCCCTCGACCTCGAACGTGGCATCCAGCTTCGCGGGCGCCGAAAACCTGCTTCCTCTGCGCTACGACCCCGCGCCCGGATCACTATATTCGCGGCTGGTCGTCGATCCCGGCGGGCCGAGGCTGAGGGTGATCGAGCGGATGGTCGGGGCTCACTGCGAGCGCATGTTCGGCGGCCCGGGCGTTATTCCCGGCACGCGCATCCCATCGACCGGCAGTGCCAAATGCGATGCCTACTTGTGGGCTGCCCAGCGCTTGCTGCGGACGAGGCGGACGGATGTTCGAATGGGCTACTACC
>JAICWL010000165.1 GCA_025934835.1 Fimbriimonadaceae bacterium | reverse complement strand
CAGAGCGGTTGATAGTTGGCAGAATAGAACCCAGACTGGCTAGGTTCAATTTAACTTGGTCGGGATGACTGGATTCGAACCAGCGACCTCTGCGTCCCGAACGCAGCGCTCTACCAAGCTGAGCCACATCCCGATATTCTGATTTTAGCCGGGCGGTCTTTCGGGCCTTTACCTGGGGGCTCCGATCCGGTTAGCCTGTTTGCCGTGGCGTGAGGCGAGATTATACCTGCCGTCGCCCAAAGGCAGATGACCAACGTCTAGTGCCGCAGGTCGCAGGATTGGTTCCGTCCGAGGCAGTCGATCGGCTGATCCACAAAGCCATTATTTCGGAGCGCGCGAACGGCTTCTGCTGCGGTTTCCGCGTCGAAGGCTGCTGCTAGCCGCTCGCCGGCCGAGGGGCGCATGCCGGTCATCTTTCGGTCTCCAGTACCCGGCGAACGGCCGCGCACTCGAGACCCGCCGAGTAGCGCGGCTTCTGCCCGATCGCCACGGCGAACCGGTCCCAAGTCTTTTCGAAGAGCCGTCCCGCCTTCCGGTCTCCCTCGATCAGCGCCAGGGTCGCCAATTCGTGAGCAAGAATCAGCCGCTCGGGATCCTTGGAGCGCGTTAGAACTGCCGCAGCGTTTCGAAGGTCGCGGTCGGTCTGCAGCCGCCCCGAGCGGTAGAGTCCCAACACGGTGGCGGGCGTGATCGCACCCGGCGCGAGGCGCTCCGCGGGCCTGTGCTTGGGGTTGCGCCGGATCTTCACGCGGGCGAATACGGCGTCCATCGCCTTCTCGTTCGCGCCTATTCCGAACTTGCGGCTCAGTGCCAGGCTCGGCACGAAGTAATCCGTTCTGAGGTCGTCGGTGACCGCGGTCGGGAGCTTTTCGTCAACGGGGTTGAGCTTGACTGCGAGCGCGGCGGTCGTCCATGAATACTGCGAGCCGAACCGCTGCAATCGGCCCAGCCTCATGAGTAACCGGTCCTCCGTAAGTGCTGGAAGCGAGCCGATCTTTCCGAGAGCCCCGGCGCAGGCGGCCAGTTCGTGCGCCACCAAAGTGTCCTCGGACCTGGCTCCGTGCTGAAACAGGAGAGATGCGGCATCGAAATCGTCGGCGCTCAGCCACTTGGCTTCGATGAGGATCTCTCTGGTTCGGGCGAGCCGTGCCACGTCGTTTTTCAACATCCGCGCCATCTCCTCCTTGGAAGGCTGGGACTTGAATTGCCTGTCGGCCTGGTCGGTGGTCACCAGCGCCTTCAGCTCTTGGGTGTATGGCGAAGCGGTCCCCTGCGCCTGTGACGCCCCAAGGCAGATAATCGCGAGCCACAACATGTCCAGGGGATACCCCGCCGGGACCCTCCGGCGCGCAAACACCCATAATGAGACTTGTGAGGGAACATCGTGGGCGCGTCGACGGAGCCGGAAAGCGGTTCGCAATCGTGGTCAGCCGGTGGAACGAGCTTGTGACCAAGGAGCTGCTCGAGGGGGCTTTGGACGAGCTTTCGAGGCATGGCGACCCGGACGTGGACGTTTACCACGTGCCCGGCACGTGGGAGATCCCGGTCGTGGTCGCTCGCCTCGCGCACTCGAACGAAGCGCCTGGGGCGATTGTGGCCCTAGGTTGCATTCTGCAGGGGCAGACGCCGCACGCGAAGTTCCTCGGAGCCGACGTGGGCTCGGCGCTCATGCAGATTCAGCTCGAGACCGGCGTGCCGGTCGCCTGGGGCGTGCTTACGCCGGACACTCAAGATCAGGCTTTGGAGCGGGCCGGTCTGAAGCATGGCAACAAGGGCCGTGAGGCGGCGCTAGCGGCTCTCGAAATGATCGGGCTTTTGGAGGAGATCTGATCTCCTCGCTTGAAGGAATTCACGGGGTATGACGCTCGCGGGGGGGCTCGTGCTCTTCGGTGTGGGCGCCATCGCGTCGGGCATCAACTCGGTTGCGGGCGGCGGCACGTTGGTATCGTTTCCGACGCTCATCGGCATGGGGCCAAGTCTCGGGATGCCCATCGCCTCCCTCGACAAAGTGGCGAATGCGACCAATTCGGTAGGGTTGTGGCCGGGCTCGCTGGCCGGCGGGTTCGGGTTCTGGAACCTGATCCAGAAGACCGCGCCCTACCTGCGGACGCTTCTATTGCCCACTATTTTGGGTGCGGCGGCAGGCTCATTTCTTCTTCTGGCCACCAGCAACGCCACGTTCAAAGTGGTCATCCCGGTGCTCATTTTCCTGGCCGCCGCGCTGCTGCTGTTTCAGAAGAGGGTGCGCGACCTGGTGCGGTCGGAGCATGGTCGGCTTCCGGTTTGGGCTGGGATTTCCATACAGTTCCTCGTCTCGTTGTACGGAGGGTACTTCGGGGCCGGGATGGGGATTATGATGCTGGCCGCGTTCGCTCTGTATATGGAGGGCACCATCCACGAGCTGAACGCGGTGAAGTCGTGGCTGAGCCTTCTTATTAATCTCGTCGCGAGCGTCATTTTTATCGCCAAGGGGCTGGTGGCCCTGGCGCCGGCCCTGATTCTCGCTTCGGGCGCCCTGGTGGGAGGGTATGCGGCCGCAAGGCTGTCTCAGCGAGTCGATCCGGAAAAGCTGCGGATCGCCATTGCGATTTATGGGTTCGCCATGAGCGCCTATTTTGTCTGGCGGGCCTACCATTGAGGTTTTGGTGCGGGTGTGATTCTCGATTGGTCTGCGGGTAGGCGTGGGCCTGGCTGATTTCTTGGCGGCTCGGAGCGTTTGGGGGGGTAGGAGGATGAGGCTTAGGGGACGGTTGTCGTCTTCAGCGGCGCCCTTCGGGTCTGAGAGACGAGCCGGTATCTCGGGCTATTGGATTGCGGGGGCGGTCGGCGCTTGCCCGCGGCCGCTTTCCGCGGCTTTCGGACCCTCACCCTCGGGGGTTATCGTGGTGCGTGGTTTTGTCGGGAAATGCGTTGCACACGGAGTACACGGAGTGGACTGAGAGCACGGAGATGCTGCAAGCGGCCTCCGTGTCTGTAGCCATCGAACCCTCACCCCTACCCCTCTCTCTCGGGGCGAAGGATTCCGGAAACCCTCACCCCTGCCCCTCTCCCTCGGGGAGAGGGGATGTTATTACGGATATTTGACCGTGCAGGCCGTTAAT
>JAICWL010000061.1 GCA_025934835.1 Fimbriimonadaceae bacterium | reverse complement strand
CTGATTTAGGATTTCGGATGCACGGTGAACGGCTATTACAGCGACATTACGCGTACCGTAGGTGTCGGCAAGGTCTCTCAGAAGGCGCACGAGGTGTATGGCATCGTGTACCGCGCGCACAGGGCAGGGCGCGACGCCATCCGCGCCGGGGTTACGGCCGGCAGCGTGGATTCTGCGGCGCGGCAGGTCATCGAGGAGGCGGGGTACGGACCGCAGTTCTTCCACCGGACGGGCCATGGCATCGGGATGCGGGGGCACGAGGAACCGTTCATCATCGGCGACAGCCAAGAAGTGCTCGAGCCTGGGAACTGCTTCAGCATCGAGCCAGGGATCTATTTGGCCGGGGAGTTCGGGGTGCGAATCGAAAACATCGTAGCCGCTACTGAGAGCGGCCACGAATCGATGAATGCCGAGCCGAGCCCGACGCTTATCGAGCTTTCCTAGCGCGGCGGAACATTACGGCCCCGAGTCCGATTGCGAGAACGGCGGCCGACGCCGGCTCGGGTACGGGAGCCGGGCCGCTCGTATTGAGGGCGAATGGGATTCCTCCAAGCAGCAGCAAAGGCAGGAACGAGGGCCCTCCGGAAATAAGCTGCGGCTTTGGCGGCACGACGGGCGGCGTCACAGGCGGCACGATCGGCTGGGTAGCGGGCGGAAGCTCGGCGAGTATCGGCACGCCCGGCGCGAGCAGATCGAACGGCGCGAGGGCTTCGGCGGCAGGCTGCTCCACGCCGGCCATCTCTCGCAAGTCGGTAGTTGGCGTATCCGCGCCCAGCACGTTCGGCCTTGCATGCTCGGTCAGGTTCTGCGGGCCCAGGGTGACCGGGTTTCCGCATCGTGCGATGAGAACCGGCGTTCCAGCCGAATCTTCAAACACAAGCTCACCTCGCCGGAAGGTCTGCGTGTGCTGCTTGACCATTCCATTGCGGGGAATGCTGTAGACGGTGAATGCCGTCTTCTCGCTAAGACGGGCCGGATGGAGGCCGGAAACGTAGTCGATCACCTGGCTCCGAGTCATGCCAAAGTGGCGCATGAAACGTTGTTGGACGTCTCGGTTTTGGCTTACCTCACGCACCAGGGCCTGGGTAGTTGTCACCCGATAGGCTAGAAACGAATTCCGCTCAGCGCGCATCTGCGCGGACGCAACGCAAGCCAAACAGGCGAACGCCAGCAACGGTGTCCTCGACGCAACCATGAACAGTTCTCCTTAAAACGGAATGAAAAAATCAGCGCACTGTAATGACCTTTGCGCGGGAGGAATTGTTTCGGCAATTCGACCTGCTCGCAAGACTACCAGCCGGAAACATTGTCAGGCCGTAGCACGATTTGGGGACAAAGCGCGGCGCCTTACTCGGTATCGGGATTGCACCGTCGAAACCGCGTGTCGGCAATTGGCATACAATGAGAGTGCCCATGAACGAGATCGAGCGCGAGATTCTGAAGCAGATCACCCGGCGGACATTTTTTAAGCAGGTGGGTTACGGAATCGGCGGGATGGCGCTTTCCTCGATGCTCGTCGAAAGCCTGTTCGCTGCCGGCCGGCAGCAGGGTCGAGACGATCCGCTCGCTCCAAGAGCGCCGCACTTTCCCGCGAAGGCCAAGAGCGTCATTTACCTCTTCATGGCAGGCGCGCCATCGCAGCTCGACTTATTCGATCCCAAGCCGACGCTGAACAAATTCGACCACCAGCCCTGCCCCGAGGAGCTGCTGAAAGGGGAGAGATTCGCTTTCATCAAGGGGACGCCGAAGCTGCTCGGATCGCCATTCGAATTCCATCGGGCGGGCCAATCCGGCCAGTGGGTGTCGACGTTGCTACCGCACTTCGCGGAGATCGCGGACGAGGTTGCGGTGATTCGCTCGATGAGCACATCACAGTTCAACCACGCGCCTGCGCAGCTCTTCATGAACACGGGGTTCCAGCTTCCCGGAAGGCCCAGCATGGGCTCTTGGCTTACTTACGGGCTTGGCTCAGAGAACAAGGACTTGCCTGGGTTCGTGGTGCTGATCTCGGGGATGAGCAATCCGGACGGAGGGAAATCTTGCTGGGGAAGCGGATTTTTGCCGAGTGTGTACCAAGGCGTCGAGTTCCGATCGCAGGGTGACCCCGTGCTTTATGTTTCGGACCCCGACGGGGTGACGCGCGAGATTCGCCGCGACACCTTGGATGCGCTCCGAGACTTGAACCAGATCCAGTATGATCGCTCGCTCGACCCCGAAGTGGAGACTCGCATCGCGCAGTACGAGCTCGCGTATCGCATGCAGTCGAGTGTGCCGGACCTCATGGACATCTCTAAAGAGCCGAAAGAGATTCACGAGATGTACGGCACGGAGCCGGGCAAGAAGAGCTTTGGCAACAACTGCCTTTTGGCTCGGCGGCTTGTCGAGCGCGGAGTTCGGTTCGTGCAGCTCTACCACCGAGGCTGGGACAACCATGGCGATTCCGAGGCGAACGACATCAAGCACGGCCTTCCGGAAATGTGCCGCCAGACGGACCAGGCGGCGGCGGCGCTGATCAAAGACCTGAAACAGCGTGGGATGCTCGACGAGACGATAGTTGTATGGGGCGGCGAATTCGGCAGAACGCCGATGAACGAAGGGAAGGGAGGCTCGCCGTTCCCCGGGCGCGATCACCATCCGCACGCGTTCACGATGTGGGCCGCCGGCGGAGGTATCAAGAAGGGGCTATCCTTGGGCGCAACCGACGAGTTGGGCTACAACGTAGTTGCCGATCCGGTGGATATCCACGATCTCCATGCGACGCTGCTGCACCAGATGGGCTTGGATCACACGCGGCTAACCTATAAGCACCAAGGTCGCAATTTCCGTCTGACGGACGTCTACGGCAACGTAATCGACAAGCTGATTGCATAGGTTCGTTATCACAATCGGGAACGAAAGGGCTCGCTACGATGTATGATGCCAGTGGAAGCGCCGCTTCCCAGCAATGGAGCTAGAAGATGCAGTCAATCGTAGTCCGTATCGTTGCTGCGCTCACGATGGCCACGATGGTCACCGGCGCATTTGCCCAAACGACTCACAAGACCGTTAAGAAGACGGTCGTTCACAAGACCGTTCATCATATGAAACGGCCGATGAAGCGACGCAAGATGGTCAAGCATCACGTGCGGCATGCCGCGATGAAGCACACGAAGGCTAACAAGATGATGTTAATGAACTGCCCCGTGTGCCACATGCCCATGTCGATGAAGAAAACCGCTGCGAACCCGGTGGCCGTTCACCTCAACGGGAAAACGATGTACTGCTGCTCGCAGTGCAAGATGCCGGCGAGTGTGATGGGCCCCATGCACCGAAAGAAATAGGGCGCCTCGAATGGAGCCCCTCGCCAATCGGCGGGGGGCTCTTTTCATTTACGGAGCACCTCGGCGGACCGTTTGGGCTATGGAACCAGCCTTGCGTCGCTTGGCCCTCACTTCCGGTCGGGCAAGGAAACCTAACGATCACCGACCTCGCCCAAACCCTATGAGCACCGCCACCAAGTCTACGCTTCTGGATCAGATCACACGATCGACACATCCGTTGGTGGACGACGCCTCGCTCGACCCTCTCATGGAACGTATCGGGCAGGCGAAGGCGGTGCTTCTCGGAGAAGCCACGCACGGCACTTCCGAGTTCTACACTTGGCGGGCTCGCATCTCCAAGCGGCTCATCGAGGAGAAGGGGTTCAACTTCATAGCCGTGGAAGGGGATTGGCCCGACTGCTACCGGGTGAATCGATTCGTCCGTGACGGCTCGCCGGGCTCGAGCGCCCACGGCGTTCTCAAAGCGTTCGACCGATGGCCGACCTGGATGTGGGCGAACTGGGAGGTCGTCGCGTTCATCGAGTGGCTGGCCAAGCACAACGCCGGCCAGGCGGCGAAGGAGCACGTTGGTTTCTACGGCTTGGACGTTTACTCCCTGTGGAGGTCGATGGACGCTGTGCTGCACCACTTGGAGCAGAGCCACCAGGAGTTTGTCGCGGAGGCCAAGGAGGCATTCGGCTGCTTCGAACCGTTCCAGCGCGACGAGCAGGTGTACGCGTGGTCCACGAGGCTCGCTCAAAAGGACTGCGAGGCAGAGCTCGTTCGTGTGCTCGCCGACCTACAGTCCACGGGCACTGGCACCGAGGAGTGCGAGGAGGATCACTTTGCCGCCGAGCAGAACGCACTAGCCGCCGTGGACGCCGAAAGGTACTACCGAGCGATGATCCGCGCGGACAACGAGTCGTGGAACGTACGGGATAGGCACATGGCCGACACAGTGGACCGGTTGCTGCAGCATTGCGGCCCCGGCTCGAAAGGCATCGTGTGGGCGCACAACACGCACGTCGGCGACGCTCGATACACCGACATGGCCCGCTCGGGCATGGTGAACATCGGCCAGCTCGTCCGAGAGAAGTACGGCGAAGGGGAAGTGGTGATCGTCGGATTCGGCGCCTGGCAGGGTGACGTGATCGCTGGAGAGTATTGGGGCGCGCCCATGGAGCAGATGCCCCTTCCGGTTGCTCAAGAAGGAAGCTGGGAAGACCTGTTCTATAGGGCCAGTCAGCAGAACCAGCTTCTCGTGACTCGGGATCTGTATGGCACGATACCGACGCTCGGTAATCGGGCCGTCGGGGTGGTTTACAACCCGGCACACGAGAGGTACGGGAACTACGTCCCGACAAATCTCGCGCGGCGATACGACGCGTTCGCATTTTTCCCGACAACCGAGGCGGTGCGCCCCCTGCATCTGGCCCCACACGACTCGGACGAGGCGCCCGAAACGTATCCTTGGGGCGTGTGATACTCTCGGTCGATGGCGACCAAGGTGCTGTTTATCGGAGGGACGGGCATTATCAGCTCGGCATGTGCGCCGCTTGCATTGGAGCGCGGCTGCGAGCTGTACCTGCTCAACCGGGGCAAGTCGCATCGGTCGACCCCTGCCGGGGCCAAGGTGCTCACGGCAGATATCCGCGACCCTGGCTCGGTGAAGCAGGCTCTCGGTAATTCTTCGTTCGACTGCGTCGTCGATTGGATCGCCTTCACGCCGGAGCACATCCAAGCGGATATCGAGCTCTTTTCCGGCCGCACGGGTCAGTTCGTGTTCATCAGCTCCGCTTCGGCCTATCAGTCGCCTCCGTCGAGCCTTCCGGTCACCGAGTCCACGCTACTCGATAATCCCTTCTGGGAGTATTCGAGGAACAAGATTGCCTGCGAGGAAGCACTGGTGCGGGCCTACCGCGAGCACAAGTTTCCGATGACGATCGTGAGGCCGTCGCACACGTACGATAAGACGCTTCTGCCGTTCGATCATGGGTTCACCACACTCGACCGAATGAGGCGCGGCAAGCCTGTGGTGGTTCACGGAGACGGGACGTCGCTTTGGACATTGACGCACCACGCCGACTTCGCGAAAGGATTCGTCCCGCTGCTCGGGAACGCCCAATCGATCGGGGAGGCGTATCACATCACCTCCGACGAGTGGCTGAGCTGGAACCAGATCTACGATATCGTCGCATCCGCGGCCGGAGTGGAAGCCGACAAAGTGCACGTGCCTTCGGATGTCATCGCAAGGCATGACCCGCGTTGGGGCGCGGGGCTCCTCGGTGACAAGTCGAACTCCATGATTTTCGACAACAGCAAGATAAAGCGGCTGGCACCAGACTTCCTGTGCACGACGCCGTTCTCGGAGGGGGCGAGGCAGATCGTCGAGTGGTTCGATGCCGACCCAGCACGGGGAAATGTGTCGGAAGAGGCGAATGCCCTGCAAGACAAGCTCATCGGTTTGGTCGGATAATTGGCATTCCGGTTGGAAATCGGCCATGCTGAAGGCGCCATGGTGAATCCTGAATCGATCCGTCAATTTCGAGATGAGGGCTACGCACTCGTCCAAGGGCTATTGAGCCCAGGCGAGGCCGCAGCGCTACGCGCCGAGTGCCACGATTTGGCAAATCGGCTGTCAAGGACAGGGAACATCGACGCAACGTGGGGCAGTGCGCGAGCCGCCGTGCAGGAAGCGCAGCAGACCCAGATCCTGCACTGCCACAACGCGCAGTTCTACAGCGCTGCGTTTTCGAAGCTCATCGTCGATCCGAGGTTCACGGACGCCTGCGCGGCCTTCATGGGCACCGAAAACGTTCAGCTTCACCATACGAAGATGTTCATTAAGCCGCCGGAGAAGGGATCACCGTTTCCGATGCACCAGGATGCGCCATACTTCCCCCACGACAGGCATTCCATGATCGCGGCGATCTTTCACTTCGACGACGCGCCACTGGAGAAAGGCTGCCTTCGCGTCGTGCCAGGGAGCCACAAGCTGGGGATGCTCGAGCACGATAGCGAAGGAGGGTGGCACCTGCCTTTCGAGAAGTATCCGATCGAAGACGCGACGCCGATTCCTGCCAAGGCGGGGGACGCGATTTTCTTCAGCTACCTCACGATCCACGGCTCGGGAGTTAACACAAGCTCTGAAGCGCGGACCACCGTGCTAGTTCAGGTGCGCGATCCAGAGGACCCACCGACCATTCAGACGCACCTATCGCGCGGGCAGGGAATGATGCTCCGAGGCATCGATCCTACAGCGGTCGTTCGCGGGCTGGACTAGCGGTCTTGGCGGCCCTCGTCTTCGAACACGACCGCCGCGTGATAGAAGTCGATATAAGTTCGGGAAACGAGCCGCGCGTGGTTGGGATCGCTCATTCGCGCATTCCAGCCGGACATCGCGGCGAACCAGCGACGGCGGTCGATTCCAGCCAGTTCGGCTATCCTCGCGCAAGCCTCCAGGTCGTCTTCATGGCCGCGCATTTTCGCTACTAGCTCCGCATAAAGCTGTAGCGATATTCCTTCTATCGGTTTGAGACACTCCTCCATTCTCTTCCGCCCCCGGGCAAGCTCTCCCCGGCACCGTTGATTTTAGGATGTGCCCCTAGCGTCTCATTGCAGCGTTCGCCGCGGGCTTTCCACGTTACAAATACGTTACACCCTATGCGTCGGCGTGGTCCAAACCGGCCTGGCCCAGTGCAAACGCTGCGATCGCGTCGAGGTCCTCGAGGGCGGGCTTGCAATGTGGCGATGCGTCCGCCTCGCTCGATATCCGGCTGGCAAGCTCCCGCCGCCGCCTCATCGCCCGCGGGGTGAGCAACACCGAGTGTTCGGCCCGGTATTCGGCTACTGCGTGATGTACTTGCCGGGCCTTTTGCGCCTCGCCTCGCATGAGCAGCGCCTCCGCTACCGTCTCCAGCGCATCGAGCTTGCCCATGCGGCTGTCCAATGAATCATATCGATCCAATGCTTCTCTCGCGTAAGCAAGCGCTCCTTCGGGGTCGCGCTCCAGCAGGCTCAGCCGAGCAGAGAACCCGCGAAGCTGCGCGAGGCCGCGAAGGTCGGCCATACGGCTCCTGAGTGTCTCGGACTCTTCCAAGTACTTTCTCGCCCGATCCGGCTTGCCCGTGAGCAACGCAAGCTCGATGAGCTCTCCGAGGGCGTCGGAGAGCAGGCGGATTTCCCTCGTGCGGTGGCTTTCGGCGTACGAGCGCAGCAGCTCGGGCTCGGCCAAGTCCAGCTCGCCCTTGTCGATCAGCATTGAGCCGGTTTTGAGAAAGATATGGGCGAAGCCGTAGCCCCGTCCGAGCTCTTCCCTAATCGCCCTGGATTCATCGAGCAGAGGAGCCGCTTCTTCGAATCTGCCCAACGCGACATGCAGCGAGGCGAGGTCGCCAAGAGCGTGCGCCAACCCCTCACGAGCGTCGACACGCCGGAACGCCTCGACCGTGTCCGATGTCGTCTCGAGGGCGTGAGCGTAGTCCTCTTGAAGCTCGTCCAGCCAAGCGAGATTGAGGTCGGCCCACAATACGCCTGGCTCGTTTCCGAGCGAGCCGGAAGCTGCCCGGGCGAGTTCCAGGTACTTGCGGGACTCCGCGAAATTCGCCTGGTCCGCACAGAAGAGGCCGCGGTAGAACAGCAGCGCCGAAAGGTGCTTATTGGGCGTCGCGCTACGCTCGATCGCCGCAAGGCGCTCGATCCACGACTGGGCCTCCACGTGCCTGCCGACCCGCACAGCGTATGCGGCGAGTGCTTCGCCTAGGCGCATCGCCGCTTCGGCGTCGTGGTCGATGCACCATTCTAGGGCCGCTCGGATGTTCGCACCATCCTCGGTGTAGGTTCGGAAGCATTCGGCAAGCGTCTCGGTGCCGAGCAGCCGGCGCGCCTCGGCCGCGGTGCGCTGAAAATACTCGGCGTGGCGCTCGCCTATTTCTCGCTTCTCGTCATCGGAAAGCTGCTCGGCTCCGTACTCACGGACCGATTCGAACATTTGGAACCGCGCATGACCACCCGACGAGCGCTGCTCGATGAGTGAGTTCTCCTGCAGCAGCTCGAGGTAGTCCAGTGTTTGTGGCTCGTTCAAGATGGCGCGTGCCGCCTCGTACGTCCAGCCACCCCGAAATACCGAAAGACGGAAGAAGAACTTGCGGGCAGGCTCCGGGAGCAGATCGCAGCTCCAGGCTATCGCACCGCGCATGGTGCGGTGCCTGTCTTCGACGTCGAGGGCCGAGGTGACGAGGAAGCGGAGCCGGTTCTCGAGCTCGTCGAGCATTTGCTGCGGTGTGAGCACCTTCGTGCGCGAGGCCGCCATTAGGATCGCGAGGGGGATGCCTTCGAGTACGCGGGCGATTTTCAGAATAGCGGACGCGGCCGCAGCGTCGATTTCAAAGCGCGGGTTGACGCGCTTCGCCTGGTCGACGAAGAGCGCCACACTCGGGAACGTTGTGATCTGCTCGACTGTGCCGGGCACCTCGGGTGTGATCAGCGGCTCGATGGGGAAGATTTGCTCCCCCATCAGTCCGAGTGATTTGCGACTCGTCACGATCGCTCTAAGGGTCGCGTTCTCCGAAAGCAGCTTCTTGACGGCGCCGACGCCGGACGGCGCGAGCTGCTCGAAGTTGTCGAGCAGCAACAGATGGGCTCGGCCCTTGAGGAATTGGCGGATGGCGGTGTACGGGTCCCCTAGCGAGGTGGGGGCAGCGCCGAGAGCCTTGGCGATCGTAGGAGCGACCAGGTTGCCGTCCTTCACTTCGGCCAGGCTGACGAACGTTACGCGGTCGTCGAAGTCGGGCGTGAGATTCTTGGCTGCTTCGATTGCGAGCCGCGTCTTTCCCAGGCCGCCCATGCCGAGAATCGTGACCAGCCTCGGGCCGAGCGGCTGACCGGGAAGCATCAGCGCCTGGAGCTGGGCAAGCTCGGCTTCACGGCCGAAGAACGGATTGAGGGCCTCGGGCAGCGGCGAGGTGTCCGCTTCCGGAGCAGGCGGCGGCTTAGGGCTGCCCTGGACGGCCGGCGTGCTCTCGAGCGCTTCCCGGAGTTCGGATGAGGGCTGAAGCCCGAGATCGTTCCAGAGACGGTATTCGAAGTTGCGGCATACCTCGCGGGCCGCTCCGATATCGCCGACCTGGCAGAGGAATCTCACGAGAGCGACGTGGGCAGCCTCGTTCAATGGGTCCTGCCGCACCGCCTCGCGCACATGGATGACCGCCTCGGCGAGATTTCCCTCTTCGGCGAGCAAGCTTCCCAGCTCGAGGAGGGCATCGCGGTGCGCCTGCTTGGTGGCGATTCGCTCGGTTTCCGCCCAGGGGTCGGCAAGGCCGGGCATCAGCTCGCCTCGTGCCAGCGAAACGGCTATTTGGAGCTGCTCGATCCGGTTTTCGAAACCCGCTATCTGCTTGGCTCCCGTAAGAAGCTGAAATTCCGAGAGGTCCGTGGAAACGCGCTGCCAATCGAGCCCGATCGTTTCGCGGCCCACATCGAGCATCTCCTCGGCTTCACCCAGAGAGCGCTTCAGTCTGAAAAGCTCTTGGCGCAAACGCGGGCGGGCGGCATCTTCGAACTCGTCGGGCCAAAGCTCACCGATCAGCGCGCTCCTCGGAATCGCTCGACCGACGCGCAACGCGACACGGCCGAGCAGGGCTGCGGCCCGCTTGGATTCAAAGCTCGTAATCGCAATCTCGGGGCCGTGGACTTCCAGGCCACCGAGCATATGGATTCGAAACGGCTTCACTCAGCTACACTTCCGATTACGCAATTTTAGAACAGATACGCCTCGCGGACCCGATTGCGCTGCGAAGGTGTGAATTTAACCGGCCATTCGACCGGTGTATGCTCCATTCCCATGGCGGCACCTTCGACGAGCGCCAGCGCGCTGATCCCTCGCCCCGCATTAATCCGAAAAGCGGCAGATGCATATCGTATCTCGGATTCGACGGCGATAGGAGCTACTCGCGAGCTCGGTGGGATTGCGGAGAAGCTGCGCGCCGAGCTTTCGGCATCCACGGGCTTTGCTATTCCCATTCGCACATCCGGAGAGATCGAGCTGGTGCTCGATCCGAGCCTTCGTACGCCGGCCGCGTACACGCTCGATTCCTCCTCCCGAGGCGTTAGGATAGCCGGCTCGGCCGAAGGCGTGTTCTACGGTACGCGGACCCTGCTTCAGATGTTGCCACCGGACGTATTCCGCCGTGCTCCCGTCGTCGGTGCAGATTGGATCGTGCCGGGAGCGCACATCGAGGACGAGCCGCGCTTCGAATGGCGCGGACTTCTGCTGGACGTCTGCCGGCACTTCATGCCTAAAGAGTTCGTGCTGAAGCTGATCGACCTGATGGCGCTCCATAAGTTGAACCGGCTGCACCTTCATCTCACGGACGATCAGGGTTGGCGCATCGAGATTAAGAAATACCCGAGGCTTACGGAAGTCGGCTCGAAGCGCCCGGATTCGATGTTGACGTACGATCCGCCGACATTCACAGGCGAGCCGCATAGCGGGTTCTATACGCAAGACGATCTACGCGAGATCGTCGCCTACGCGGGCGAGCGATTCGTCTGCGTCGTTCCGGAAATCGAGATGCCGGGCCACGCTCAAGCGGCCATCGCCGCATATCGGAAGCTCGGCAACACCGGCGAGAAGCTGCCGGTGCGCACATGGTGGGGCATCTCCGACAACGTTTTCAACACGGAAACCTCTACGCTCAGGTTTCTGCAGGACGTTTTGGACGAGGTGATGGAAATCTTTCCGAGCCCGTTCATCCACGTCGGCGGTGACGAGTGCCCGAAGAAGCAGTGGAAGGAAAGCCCTCGGGCGCAGGCGCGCATGCGCAAAGAGGGCCTCAAGGACGAAGAAGAGCTGCAAAGCTGGTTCGTCCGGCAAATGGACAGCTACCTCGAGTCCAAGGGACGACGGCTGATCGGTTGGGATGAGATCCTCGAAGGAGGGCTCGCGCCGGGAGCCACCGTGATGTCCTGGAGGGGCGAACGCGGCGGAATCGCGGCAGCGAACGCGGGCCACGACGTGGTGATGTGCCCGAGCCCTTATGTGTACTTCGATTACTATCAAAGCCGCAACCGCGCCAAAGAGCCGCACGCGATCGGCGGGTACATCCCCCTATCGAAGGTTTATGATTACGACCCGTTGCCGAAAGCTCTGAGCGAGACGGGGAAGCGACACATTCTCGGTGCGCAGGGGCAACTGTGGACCGAATACATCCCCGGCCCCAAGCATGTGGAGTATATGGCGTTTCCGCGCGCTTGCGCGCTGGCCGAAGTGGTCTGGTCGCCGGCTGAAGGCAAAGATTGGCGGGACTTCGAGCGGCGGCTACGCCCCCACCTGGAGCGTCTGGCGATTCTCGACGTCGGCTTTCGCCCTCTCTAGAAGCCGCACAACGTAGAATAGCCCACATGGGAGAAAGTCTGAAGGTTAAGTATCTTATCGTCGGAGGAGGGTTGTGCGCGGCGAGCGCCGCAGCCGGTATCCGCGAGGTCGATCATAGCGGGTCGGTGTTGATCGTCTGCGGCGAAAGGCATCTGCCATATGACAGACCGCCACTTTCCAAGAATTTCCTCCACTACCAGCCCGCCGATCCCGCCGACATCGAGTCGAAGGATCCGTCGTTCTACAAGGAAAAGAACGTGTCGCTGAAGATCGGCGTCAAGGCCGAGCGGATCGATCGGGGCAGCAAGACCGTGGACCTCTCCGATGGCTCGACGGTGAGCTATGAGAAGCTGCTGTTGGCTACAGGATGCTCGCCGATAGCTCTGCCCGTCGAAGGAAGCAACTTGCGCGGCGTGCACCTGCTGCGCACCGTCGACGACTCCGAAAGCATCCGCCATGCCATCGCGAATTCCAAGTCGGCGGTAATGGTTGGTGCCGGGTACATCGGCATGGAGGTCGGTGCAAGCTGCCAATCGAAGGATGTTGCCACGTCGATCGTAGCGATCGACAAATACCCTTGGTCGAAGTTCGCGAGCCCGGCGCTGGGCGACTTCCTTCAGCGCTACTTCGAGGGCAAGGGAGTCAAGTTCGAGCTCGGCCAAGAGGTCGCCGGCTTCGAGGGATCGGGCAAGCTCGAAGCCGTTCGGACGAAAGACGGCAGTAGGATTCCGGCCGAGTTCGCGGTGATCGGCATAGGAGTTCGGCAGAACACCCAGATCGCCAAGGATGCGGGGCTGGAAGTCGACCCAAAGGAAGGCGTGCTGGTCGATGAAACGTTGCGTACCGCCGACCCAAGCATTTGGGCTGCGGGCGATATCGCCGCGTTTCAAGACAAGGAACTCGGCAAGTGCTGGCACGCCGAGCACTACATGAACGCGAAGTGGCAAGGCGACCGAGTGGGCAAGAACATGGCAGGCGAAGTGGCGCCATATGACCAGGTTCCGTACTTCTTTTCGGACATGTTCGATCTCAGCATGGTGCTTCGCGGAGATCCGAAAGTCGGCAAGAGCGTGAAAACGATCGGTGACATGCCCTCGGCCGAATTCGTCGAGCTTTACGCCGACGGCTCTGGCCGGCTCGAAATGGGAATCGCGTTCGGTAGGGACTTCGATAAGCTCGAGAAGATATCGGACAAGCTCGAAGGTCTGCTGCGCCAGAAGGTGAGCGCAGACTCCGTGGACGCCGAGAGTATCGGATTCTAATCGGGCGCCGCGAATGACGATCACGAACTTTCTGGGCCGCCTGCGAAAGTGTCCGCTCGTCGCTTCCGTTCAGGCAAGCGATCGGGCGCTCGACCATCCGGACGTGTTGGCGCGCCTGGCGAGGGCGAGCGTCGGCCAAGGCGTGTGCGTTCTGCGCCTCGAGGGCGTGAAACCGATCCGATCGATCCGCCCTGAACTGAGGCAGCCGACGATCGGCCTGCTGAAGCGGCGGTATCCGCATTCGGACGTGTACATCACGCCGACTACGCAGGACGTGGATGCGTTGATCGAGCTCGGGTGTGAAGTCATTGCGACCGACGGGACTCGCCGGCCACGACCCCACGGCGCGGATTTGGCGCACATTATTTCGCACATCCACCGGCGAAAGGCACTGGCAATGGCCGATTGCGACTCGCTCGAAAGCGCGCTTTCGGCGGCAGCCGCGGGAGCCGACCTTATCGGTACAACGCTCGCAGGGTACACCGCCGACCACCCTGCCACCCAGGGACCCGACTTGGAGCTGCTTCGACACATTTGCGAAGCGGCGAAGACACCCGTTTTGGCCGAAGGACGCTTCACTCAGCACTGGCAGGTCGAAGCTGCCCTGCGTATCGGCGCGGTGGGTGTGGTGGTGGGCGGAGCGCTGAACGACCCGGCGAAGAACACACGAGCTTTGATGCCAGATGCCCCGCCGCAAGGCAACATCGGCGCCTTCGATATCGGCGGCACGTGGCTGCGGTTCGGGGTGTTCACGCCCGATTGGAAGCTCCTCGACGTGGAGCGAGAGCCGAATCCGAAAACTCGCGAGGACCGTCTTGCTTGGATGCGGGGGCGCGCCGCGGAGCATGGCGTCGTCCGGTTGGGTGTCGGCACGGGCGGTGTGACGGACCCGAATACCGGTGAGGTTTGGAAGGCCAAGGAGTACCTGATGCCGGACCAGGTAGGGATCGTTTTCAATGAGGAGACCCTTGGTGTGCCCACCTATTCTCACGGCGACGGACATGCGACAGCCTGGGGGCACGCCAATTTACAGAGATTCGCGGGTCGACGGGTCGTCACGTTGGCCGTTGGTACCGGCGTCGGATGCGGCTTCGTGCAGGAGGGCCGCATCTGGTCGGGCCCGAGGGGGGAGTACCCACGCGTCAACGACCTGCCCTCGAAGCTGGGCAAAACCTATGAAGAGCTTTTGGGCGGGCAGCATCTGACCAAGGAGCCGACCGAGCAGCAGAAAGCTGACGCCGTCCTCGCGCTCGAAGGATCGGTGTCCGCACTGCAGGGACTCTACTATCCGGAAGACATCGTAATTGCCGGGTCGGTGGGCTTGTGCGACTGGATCCGGCCGCACGTCGAGCGCCTAGGCCTAATCCCATCGCCGTTCGATCATGATGCCGGATTGTACGGCGCGGCGGCGCTAGCGCTGTTTCCGTCGCACTAAGGACGGTAGGCGGGCGCTCGTCCGCCCCAAAGCCGTCTCGCAGGTCCTCCGTTGCCGATCCATGCCCGCCCAGCAATAGGGACGTGCGAGGCGGCGAGCGATGCCTGAATTCTCGACAACCTTGGGGCCGGCTCGATTCGGTTACTCTGCTCGCAGGCGTCTTGCGCATCCCCGTGCGCCATGGCAAACTGGCTGGGTGCTCCCAGCTCTCTGCGCGCTTTCGGCGGCCCTGATCGGCTTTACTCCTGCCCAACCTTGGGCGCTTGGATTCGCTGCTCCGCCTAGGATGGCGTTCGCAGCGGACGTCGATGGCGACGGATTTGCGGACCTGGTGGCCATCTACCCGACAGGTGACTGCATCATCGATGTGAACCTTACGGTCGAGGGCGTCAAGTCCGGCGGGGGCTCGCAGGCCGTCACCGGCTGGGGCAAGGATTGCCAGGCCGCGGTCGCGGGTCAGTTCGATGAGAAGCCGGGGGATGACGTCATCGGCTTGTTCAGCGGGAACACCTTGCGGCTCGCAGGCAGCTTCGAAAACGGCAAATTCAAGGATACCGCCGAGTGGGCCACGCTTCCCAGCTCGCTGAAAGACGGCGCGCTTGCCGTCATCGACGGCAAACAAATCCTTGCGTACTCGAAGCGCTCTGGTGAGGGATTCTTGATCGATTCGTCGAGCCGGGCGCCGCGCAGAGTCCATGTGCCGCCCGGGATGGAGTGGATCGGTGACGCCGGCAAAAGTCTCGTGGGACAAACTCGAAGGGGCGAGATTTACTGGATTGACAAACGTTCCTATCAAAGGTTGGGCAAGCTCGGCGAGGAGCGGGCGAGCTCGACTCCTGCTGCCGCAGACGGCATGGTGGCTTATGCGGACAAGATTTGGACGTCCGCAAAGACCTTCGACCTGACTCCGGACGGGCTGCCCAAAGCCCCGGAGGCTCGTGCGTTCGGAGACTTCGACAACGACGGCGACCAAGACCTTGTCGAATTCCGGCTTGGCAACGAATTGCACACGGGCAACGAAGTTTTGCTGCGCAGAGGCATTACTGCAGGCGAGAACGACATCGACCACGACGGACTGACCAACGACGAGGAAAAGACGCTAGGAACAGATCCCTACAATCCGGACACCGACAATGACGGCCTGCTCGATGGCTGGGAAGTGCATGGGTATCGGGGCTTGGATCTTAAAGCGATGGGATGCGACCCGCGACATATCGACCTCGTATGCCTCATCTCGAGATTCGATCCTGTCAAGGATGACAAGGTGAAGTCGCAGATCGATCGGGTGGCGAAGACTTATTCCGAATTGAACGTGCCAAATGTGGACGGCAAGAACGGATTAAACCTCCACGTTATCTACCTCGATCCCATCAAGGGAGACGACGAGAAGAACGCGTGGTGGACGAACCGCGACAAGTACCGCCCAGAGAAATGGCGCGGCGTTGTCCACTGGATGCAGATCACGCCGGGAGGCGGGGGCCAGGCCGACGAGTTGGGCGATGGCGGCACGATCGGCGAGGGCGCGCTTTGGGCGGTCTTCATGCACGAGTTCGGTCACCAAATGGGCATGAATCACGAGGGTTTCTGGTCGCCGGGGCTTTGTCCGATCTACACCAGCCTCATGAACTATGCCTATAGCTACTCGTTCGAGGATGACCCAAACAAGATTCATTACAGCGACGGGATGCTCGACGGCTATGTGCTGCGGGAAAACGATCTCGACGAGACGATTCCGCTGCCGTACGACAAGGTCAAGTTCCTCTCGCAGGGCCCATATCGCTTCCGGCTGAGGCCGAACGGCAAGACCACCCTCATCGATTGGAACTGGAACGGCATCTTCGGCGAGAAGCACATCCGCGCCGATATCAACTACTCCTATGCGACGAGCGCCGGACGGCGCGATGAAGTCGGGAAGACCGAGACGTCGCCCTGGCTGTTCGTACACAAGGGGCGTGCGTACGCGATGTACGGACTGGCGCCCAAGCCTGAAGCTCCCAAGTCCGACCCGACTCTCGGGCCGGATCGTCCCGGCAAGCTTGTACTGCGCCGGCTGGTCAAGCCGTTTCAATGGGAGCCTTCCATTTCGCTCGAGCTGGGCGGCCTCACTGGCGACCCTGTGGCTGCAAGCTATCAGGGACGGATCTTCGCGTTCTATCCGACGGCGGGCGGCATTGTGCAACGCGTCATTCAAGACCGAAATGTGGGCTACGAGATGACTGAGCCACTCGTAGTGTCGGAATCGCGTACGGCCACGCCCACTGTCGGCGTGTACGATGGCAAGCTGTTTCTCTTTCTTACCGAGCCGGACAGCGGGCAGGTTTTCTACCGCGTCGCAGGCTCCGACGGCCGCCTCGGCGATCCGACAGAGCTAGACGCGAAGAGCACGAACCCAGTGGGAATGTGCACCGACACGCTGACTGGCGAAGCTGTGATCGGACTTGCGCAGAACCAGGACAAGGGACGGCCGAACCGCTGGCAGATCCGCCGCTACCGATTCGAATCGGGCAAGCTCGAGCCGACCGGCATGGAATGGGTGGATGGCGAGAAGGGCCAGTCGCGAGGGACGGGCCGGCTTACGGTGCTGTTCGACGGGGGCAGGGATGCCGGCCCGCACGGTCGGATCTACCTTTACGGCCGAGGCTTGACGAGCAAGGAGACGCCTTGGGCGTGCACCTACGTAGCCCAGCAGATTGCCGACAAGACCGTGCACGGAGGCTGGCTGGTTAAGCGATATTACGACGAATGGACGCAAAGCAGGTCGGCTCCCGCGGCCGCATGGTTCGGTGGCGACGTGATTTGGGCGTACCGATGGGTAGATGGCGGAGGCGGCCCCACCGATGACAACTTGCACGTGGGATACCGCGGTCTGGGCATCGACCCCGAGCCAATGGGCGACCATGACGACTTGACGTTCTTCCGCACTTTCGGCATACGTCACAGCCTCCTCAGCCTTGGCCGGCCCTGATTCCCGTTTGCCCGGTCAGCCGTAAAGCTCCGGCTTGACGCGCCAGTCCTTGTCCTTGTCGTGCCCGTAGGCTTTGACCCGGGGCCGCCTCTCGCGAAGGCGCACGGATTCCAAGCCGAGGTAGTACCCTGCCGAAAGGGGGCTCTTGCCCACGCATTCCAGGCGCACAGTATGCCTGCCCGGCTCCGGCCAGAAATCCAGTAAATGAAATTCGCGGTTGTCAGTCGTCGGGCTGTAAAAGTCCATCGGCTCGCCCAGCTTCACGCCATCCAGATACGCCTGATACTTGCCGAAATCGTACGACGTCGTGGCATTCAGCAAGAGCCGCAGCGGCTCCTTCTGTTTCACCTCGATCGGTATTTCCAGCCATGCTCCGCTTTCGCTCTGGGGCCCGTAAAGGAGCTGGGGCCCCTCGTAGAGGTCGAGCTGCTGGGGCTCCGCGGCGCCTTGACCGTGGGTTGCGCCGTCCCGAGCGTATGCGACTGCGCGCTCGAGCGAAGGAAGCCTCCGGTGCGCGGCGTCCGGCACTTCTTCGTTCAGCGCCGGCTCGCCAGTCTGATACCAGAACGCTACGCTCGAATAGTCGTCCTCCCGCTCGTTCCAGCTCATGCTCTTGTAGTCTGGATTCTCGTCCGGCGCGATCCATCCGAAGTGCTCGATGGTCACGCGGATACCCTTGTCGAAGACGATCGGGTCGTTGATGTGCCACCGATAGGCACTCGTGTGTCCTCCCACGATGCCCCACTGATCGAAGTACGGCACGCCAAAGTAGGGCGTAAGGGTTTTCTTGAGCCCCCAAGCGCTTAGAAAGTAGTCCTCGGTGCCCGTGCCCTGAATCGACGGTTGCTTCTCGCCATCAATATAAATGCGCTCGTCGCCCTCGCCGAACCATCCTGGGCTGCGCGTGCGAACTGCCAAAACCGTGCCGACATAATGGCCCTTGCCTTTGGTGTCCAGAATCAAATAGTCCTTGCCGTGCTGGACGGGATACTCCTGCCGATACCGCGCATAGAAATACGGTGTGTCCGCGGGCAGGGCGTCCTTCTTGATCCAGTCAATGTTGTAGTAGAGCAGGCTGATGGGCTTGTCGCCCTGGTTTACGATTTCAACCCGCGCCGACTTTCGAAACGGCATACGCCAGAAGCAGTTGTACGAATCGCCGTCGTCCACGACCACGGGCAGACTCACCACTGGGCTGCGTTTGCCGAAGCACGACGCGAAGAAGTCGCCCAGCGGCGCTTCTACCGCAGGCTTCTTACTGCCGTCCCAATAGATGCGCAGCAACATGTCTTGATGCGTGGCCGAGCCCTGTGGGGCCCACGGCTGCGGCTCCGGGCCGAGGAATGTAATCCACATGTGCGTGATCGCGCCGGGGCCCTTCACGTCCATCAGCACATGCGTAGCTCCCGGCGGCACGCGAAAGTTATCGCGGTTACTCAGCTCCTCGAGGTCGCTCTTGAAAGGCGCGCTCGGGTCGTACTTGCCGTCTTTACCTTGGCGAAATGTTGAGGTGGCCCGCATGCTGCGGCCGCTTTGCGGCTGTGCGAGGTTTCCGAAAAGTCCGTTTTCTTGGCACATGGCGGATCCGACAATGCATGCCGCCGCAGCTACGGCGACGAATTTGGCGATCGGCGACATCGCACTACTCTACTTGGATTCTGCGGCAAGCTTCTGGATTAATGCCTTTAATTGCGCGAAGCGATCGCTTGGGCGGTAGCCCAACTCGCCGACAATCTTGGCGCGAATCATGCCGAATTTGTCGATAACAAAGATCGTGGGCCAAGCGTCAACGTCGTAGTTCGCCCAGTTGGCACCCCCGCTGTCCATCAGCACAGGGTAAGTCACGCCCAGCCTCTCGATTGCAGACCGCAGAGCCGTCGGTCGTGCTTCGGCGCGCGTCTCGGGGGTGTGGATGCCGATGATCTGCACCTGGTTTGGGTCGAGTTCTTTCGCCAAGGCGGCTATGTACGGCAGGTTGTGCTTGCAGTTGATGCATTCGAACGTCCAGAAGTGCAGCACGGTCACATGCCCTCGAAACGAGGACAGGCGCGCCGCGTCGGCCGGGGCCGCGTTGTACCAGGCCGAGCCCTCTAACCGGGGCGCGCGGCCCACCACCGCCTGATTTGGCTCGGCCTGAGCCTGGGCGAGTATGGGCGCCACGACGAGGGCAGTTAACGCGGCGATTCTCGGCTTCATGGAACAGCATAACGCTGTGGGCGATCATAGGTTCCACCAGACCTGGTTAAATTACCGGCAAAAACATTGCAAGATTTCGCCCGCAAATTTGTTGGCAGAGGTAAGCTCCGGTTCTGTTTTGGGCCCAGCATTCTTAATGGGTCCAGCAAGGAGAGGTCCATGTTAAGATCACGCGCCTATTTAGGGTTGATCGTCCTTTCATTGAGCGGCGTCGCAGCCGCCCAGATTACGGGAGCGAATGGAGTCGTGGTGAACCCCTACGTCTTCGCCGACTTCCCAAATTCCAACTTCAACTACTCAGTGTCGTACCCTTCGGTGACCTTCAATGACCCCGACGTGAACGCTTCGGGTCAGGGAACGGGTTCCGGCAACTTTGCGAACCGGCACACTTGGTGGCTCTCGACCGACGGCGGCACAACCGCAGCTACACTGAGCGGCCCCAACGACTTCTTCAGCTACAGCTTTTCTATCAGCCTGACGGCCGACGGCGGCAGTCGAAAGGAAGCTGGAATCCTTCTCACTACGGGCGCTCCGAGCCAACTCGATGGACAGTTCATCATCACGAGCGACTTCGGCGGCAACGGCGGAGAAGTGGCTGCATTCGGCGGGGCGTTCCCGTTCTATTCGTTTACGGTATCGAACCTGTCGCACTACAACGACGGCGACGTCGTCACGATGGGCCTCAATTACAAGCAGGACACCGCTGACAACGTATACAAGTTCCAGTACCGCTACCAGGACCAGCTCAGCCCTTGGATGGCTCTCGGTAATGGATTCGATTCGACGGGTCTCAACTCAGGCACGCACGTTGGCGCGTACTTGCAAATTCCCAAGAACTCGACCGACATCAACGCCACAAATGGCGCAACCGCCATCTGGAACAACATCTCCGTGGCGCCGGTACCGGAGCCAGCAAGCTTCGCGGCGCTCGGGCTCGGCCTTCTCGCCTTCACGCGCAAGCGGCGCAAGAGCTAAGCAGCGGGCTACATAGGGAAACGGACGGGCGAGCTTTTGCCGCCCATCCGTTTTTTTTGTCAGACGTTCGCCGTTGCTTTCGGCTCGTGGGCTAGCGCGCTTATGGGCGCACGGTTTGCCGCCCGGTATACGGGTCGTAGTCCACTGTCTTCAGCCCTATTCCACGGAGTGGAGGTCCGACAGGCGGCGCTGCGACCTCGACCGGACTTTCACGCAAGATGGTCTCGTCCGCCTTCGTGAGCACGAGGTCGAGCATCCAGCCGTCCATCAGCCGCTCCCGTTCGGCATCGAGTCCGCCCAGCCGGTGCGCGATCAAAAAGTGCGACTTCGCCTCCGGGAGCCTTTGCGCATCGAAGAGAGCGGAGCCGAGAAGCCATCGAAGCAACCCATCCCTCGGGCGCTCGCT
>JAICWL010000103.1 GCA_025934835.1 Fimbriimonadaceae bacterium | reverse complement strand
TGGAGTACGCCGTCGAGATGCTTCCACCCGCCGTCGAGACCGCCTCAAGCGCGCCTCGGGAGCGGACCGGGCTGGACAGAACCCATAAGCAGTATATCGGGGGGAAGCAGGCGCGGCCGGACTCGGGTTACAGCCTGGCTATAGGGGGCGAGGATGCTCCAAGAGGCAACAGGAAGGACGTACGAAATGCCGTCGAGGCCGCTCGATCGGCACAGGCCGCGTGGGGCGCCGCGCCGGCACACAGCCGGGCCCAGATTCTGTATTACCTCGCGGAAAACCTTTCAGCATCCGACGGGCTGGATTGCCCGGATAGCGAGAAAGAGGCTGCCGTGCGTGCGGCGTTCCGGTTTGCCGGTCGCGCAGACAAATTCGAGGGTCGGGTCCACGAGCCGCCGCTGCGCGGCGTGGTGTATTCGCGATACGAGCCCATCGGCGTGGTTGCAATCGTTTGCCCGGACGAGCTTCCTCTGGCGGCGCTTGCGGGCTCGGTATCGTCGGCCATCTCGATGGGGAACGCGGTGGTTGTCGTTCCTTCGGAAGCGGATCCTCTGCCCGGGGAAGAGCTCATTCACGTCTTGGAGGCCTCGGACATACCGGCGGGCGTCGTGAATATCGTGTCTGGACTTCGGTCGGAGCTTGTGGAGACGCTCGCGCGGCATGACGACGTGGACGCGATGTGGTGTTTTGCCGGCGACCTGGAGCAAGTTCGGCGGCTATCGGCGTCGAACCTGAAGCAGACTTGGACGCCCGAGCCGTTCGACTGGCGGTCGGCGCTCGAGCTCCCGGACGTTTTTCTGCGCCACGCGACCCAGGTGAAGAACGTGTGGGTTCCCTACGGGGATTGATTATCGATGAACAGCGTGATCGCTCTGTTCTATGCTGGGATCAGTGTCACTTACTCGCAATACCCGGTTTTCCCACCGTCCGAGGGCAATTTAACCGCCGCCGAAATATCGAGCCCACTCTTAAGGGTGTAGAGCCACTTCGATGCTAAGGTCGCTGATGAACCGGGCCGCGGGAGGGTCCCGCGTCTAGCCCGTGCATCTTCAACTTGGCAAACTCCAGGAAAGCCGAAACCGAATAGAGGCGCAGAAGCTTCGAACAGTCTCACGGAGGTCGGGCGTACCCGAGAGCGCACACTCATTGCCGGCGGCAACGTCCGCGTCTAGGTTCGAGACCGCTACATCGTCCCCAACCTCACGATCAAACGAGTGCGATGCGTTCATTCGCAAGATTTCGCTCTTGCCCTGGGCGCGCTGGCGGGCGCGAGTCACATAGACGCTCCCGCGGCTAGAGCAAGCAAGCAGGCAAAGAACCAATACTCCGAGCAACAAAGTTCTCATCGTGCCAACGCTTGCTGGAAGGACTTCATCGTTTACCTCGCTGCATGAACCTTCCCAATGAACATAGCACAGGCTTTGCAGCTTAGTTGCCCCAGAACCAGGTAGAAATACTGCCATCAGAACTGAAACAGATGTCTTCCGGGGGGCCGCGCCGGCCTTGGCGACCGATAGAGGCGCGCGACGACCATACGGCCGACTCGCTAGTGGGCATCACGGAGACCACGCGCTTTTCCGGTTGACGGCAAGAATTAGTTGTGCGCTCCTAGAGCACATGCGCCGATCGTCGCCATCAAGAGGGCTGGGGGTTTCCTTGGTCTGCTTCGAACTGGCCGAATCAGCCCCGGGCAGCGCCTAAACTGGCTATCCAGGACGAGCTCTACGTTCCGGAGCCCCTTCCTCCCGAGGTTCAGGAGGAGGGTAAATCAGCCTTCGATGCGCACGCCCATCGATCGCGCGGCACCCGCTACGACGCGCATAGCCATTTCTTCGTCGTCCGTGTTGAGGTCGGCCATTTTCAGCTTGGCAACCTCGCGGAGCTTGTCCCGCGTGAGCACTCCGGCCCGGTCCGACTTAGGGTTTGCGGCGCCCTTCTCGATGCCGGCGGCGCGCTTGATGAGGTCGGTGGTGAGTGGCTGCTTGATCTTGAAGGAGTAGGATCTGTCCTCGTAAACCGTGATCTCCACGGGCATGACGAAGCCCATCTGGGGAGCGGTTTGCTCGTTGAACTTTTTGAGGAACTCCATCATGTTGATGCCGGCCTGGCCCAAAGCGGGGCCGACGGGCGGCGCCGGGGTTCCCTTCCCTGCGGGGATGTTCAACTTGATATTGCTGCTAATTCTCTTTGCCATGATCGGTTGGTCTCGTGTGTAAGGCGCGCTCGTCGCGAGAGGGAAGCATCGCTCGGGCGGCCTAATAGGATACCTCGCGGCGCTATCGCTGAGGCGGTACGCTTTGGGCATGCCGCTGTTCCTTGGGTCTTGGCGTGAGCCTGGAGAGACCGCCGTCGAGACTGCCTGGAAGCATCATATGCAGGGCAAGGACCTTCTTAGCTGCGTGGAGCAGGGTTTGGCCGCGTGCGAGCTCGATCCGTCGTTTCTGGCGATAGGGCTAGGAGCGCTGCCGAACTCGGACGGCGAGGTGGAACTGGACGCAGCGATCATGGACGGGCGAGACCTGAGCGCGGGCGCGGCGTGCGCGGTGAGGAACATCGTTCCGGTGATCTCTCTTGCCCGCAAGGTAAAGGAGAAGACGCCGCACGTGATGCTTGCGGGCGATCAGGCCAAGCGATTCGCGATCGAGCAGGGCTTCGAGCCGCGCAACCTGATGACGGCGGAGAACATTCGCCGGTACGACGAATGGCGTGCGGGCCGAACGGAGAAGCAGTACGTACATGCAGCCGGCGAGGCTTACGAGCATCGGGGCGACACGGTTACCCTGCTGGGTCTCGAGGACGGTCATACGGTTGCGGGATGCTCGACAAGCGGCATCGCATGGAAAGCGCCTGGCCGCGTCGGAGATTCCCCGATCGTGGGCGCCGGCCTGTATGCGGACGACGAGGTGGGGTCCGCAGGCGCCACGGGTCTTGGCGAGGAGCTTTGGAAAGCGTGCGCTTCGTTTCGCGCTGTCGAGCTGATGCGGGGCGGAAAAAGCCCTCAGGAAGCTTGCGAAGCGGTCGCCCGCCAGATGATCCGCCGGCAGCCTGCTGCGAGCAGTATGGCCTGCGTGGTGTTCGCCTTGGCTAAGAACGGTGAGTTCGGCGCCGCCACGACAACGGCCGAGTTTCCGCTGTGGATATGCCGCGACGGTCGGAGCGAAATGCGAGTTTACAAAGGGCTCGATGGCTAAGCTGATCGGTACGGCAGGGCATGTGGATCACGGGAAGACGACGTTGATTCGCGCTCTGACGGGGATCGACGCCGACCGGCTTCCGGAAGAGAAGTCGCGCGGAATGACCATTGACATCGGCTTCGCGTATGCGGACTTGCCTGGTGTGGGAAGGGTGTCGATCGTCGATGTGCCCGGGCACCAGAGGTTTCTAACGAATATGCTCGTTGGCGCGCTGGGCATCGACGTGGGACTGCTGTGCGTTGCGGCGGACGAATCGGTGATGCCCCAGACGCGCGAGCATCTCCAGAGATTGGAGCTACTGCCAGTGGATTCGCTCGTCGTCGCTCTCACGCGGGTCGACCTTGCGGATGCGGACACGCGCGAAATCGCGCGGCTCGAAGTGGAAGAGCTCATCGCAAGCTCGCGGTTCGGCTCGGCGCCGATCGTGCAGGTTTCGGCGACTACCGGCGAGGGACTAGAGCAGCTCCGCGCAAGTCTGGTGGAGAAGCTCGAGTCTGCAGGAGAGGATTCCGATGACGCCGCTTGGTATCTGCCCATGGATCGCGCGTTTTCGGTGCGAGGACACGGCGTGGTCGTTACCGGCACGTTGGCGCGCGGAGCCGTGCGAGTGGGGGACGAGGCGATTTTGGAGCCTGGGCACGTGCCCGTACGAGTCCGGGGCATCCACGTTCACGGCGAAGCCGTGGAAGGTTCCGAGCGCGGGAAGAGGACGGCGCTGAATCTGAGCGGCGTCAAGTTGGGAGACGTTCATCGCGGTATGGCCCTCGGGGCGCCCGGAGCCCTTTTCGAGACGCGGGTTCTGGACGCGAAAGTGCGCTGGGTCGGAGACCATCGGCATGGCCAGAGCGTGCGGGCTTCGATCGGCTCGGCAGAAGCGGTCGGCAAGCTGTTCCTGAGCGACTCGGATCCCGCCATCGCTCAGCTACGGCTCGATTCTCCCGTTGCCTGTGCGATGGGCCAGCCGCTGATCTTGCGGCGATACAGCCCGCCGGACCTGATCGCCGGCGGTCGCGTGGTAGTGCCGATCGCGCGCACCCGTCGGAAGACCGAGAAGCTCGAGGTCGTTCAGGAAAGCGATCTGCCGAGCGCCATATTGCAGATCGTCGGCGACCGGGAGTCGGGTCTGCCGACCGAAGAGATTTGCCGGCTGCTGGGGCGCGCCCCGCAGGCTCTCGGTGACGTGTTTGCCGGCTTATTGGCGCAGGGGAAGCTGCTCAGCTTCGCCGGATTGTGGATGAGCCCGGATGGCTTCGGCGCGGGCTCAGCGAGATTCCTGGCCGCCCTCGACCGCCTCCACGAGAAGAATCCCACCCAGGCTTCGGTGGCAAGAGAGCGCGTCGTACAGGAAGCCGTCCTGGTTTGGGCTGGCAAGCCGCTCGACCGGATCGTGAGTTATCTGGCCGCCGAAGGCAAGATCGACATTTCCGGCACTGCCGTGCGATCGGCATCGTTTCGAGTTCAGCTCTCGCCGCGCCAGCGCGAGTTTCTGGATCGTGTGGTGCGCGTGCTCGAGTCGGAGCCGGTGAATACACCGCCGCCGCACGAGATCGCCCGAGCGGTGGTTGCGCCTCCCCAGGCCGTCGAGGAAGTCCTGAAGCTGGGCATTCAGGCGGGTGAGGTCGCTCAGATCGGGGATGGGATCTTCTACACGCCGTCGCAGATCGAATCGCTAAAGCGCCAGGTCTCGGAGGTCGCTGGCGGCAAGCCGTTCGCAGCTTCCGCCGTCCGCGACGCGCTCGGCACCACACGTCGGTACGCGATACCTCTGCTCGAATACTTCGATTCGATCCGGTTTACAACCCGGGTCGGCGACCAGCGCATGATCAACGGCTGACCGAGACAACGCGCGGAATGCCCGCCAGGTCGGCTTTTGTGCGTTCGTGACGCCAGCCTGCATTCACGAACAAGGCTCGGACAGCAGCCGCTTGCCGGTGCCCGACCTCCATGAGGAGCCGACCCCCGTCGCCAAGGTGGTTCGGAGTCTGCGCGGCAAGCCGCTCGTAAAATTCAGTGCCGGTGGGGCCCGAGTAGAGCGCTATCGAAGGCTCATGATCGGCGACTTCGCGGGGCAGCACTTCGGTGAGGCCCACGTAGGGAGGGTTCGTAGCGATCAGGTCGAAGCGCTCATCCCCCAGTGCGTCGAAGCAGTCGGACTTCAGCAGCCGGACTTTGGCGCCCAGACGGGAAGCGTTTGAAGAGGCGCAAGTCAGGGCGTCTGGCGAAATGTCGACGGCCGTTACCAGCGCATCCGGACATTCGAGGGCGAGGGTAATGGCGACGCATCCGCTGCCGGTTCCGAGATCCAGCACGGTACACCCGGGCGGGCGCGAGGAGATCTCGTCAATCGCGCATTCGATCAGGGTCTCGGTTTCATGCCTGGGGATCAGCACCGACGGGCCGACTTCGAAGTTACGTCCGAAGAATTCGCGCCAGCCCAGAATATATGCCAAAGGCTCGCCTGCCGACCGCCTATCGATCAGGGCGTTGGCTCCTTCACTCGAGAATTCCTCTTCTGCGTGGGTAAGCACCCAAGCCCGGTCGTGGCCCGCGGCCGCGGCTGCGAGCAGCTGAGCTTCCAGGCGCGCGGAATCGATGCCCTCCAAGGAGAGTCTGTGCTCGGCGTCTGCGAGCCACGACCGAAGCGTCATGGTCCGGTGGAGCGGGCGTAGCGCTTCAGCCGGTCGCGCATTTCCGCGACCAATTCCGCCCGGACGTGGATTCCGTCCTCTTTGTATTCGGCTTCGAGGACTCGGCCGTAGTCGTAGCACTCTTGGACCAGGGCGGATTCGGAGTACGGCACGATGGCCTCGACGAGCCCGAGCATGTTCTGAATGTTCTCCTTGACAAGGTGCAGCAGGTCGGGAATGCCTCTGCCGGTCTTTGCCGAGATGGCGACCGAGTTCGGGAACTCGGCGACCAGCCGGTCGATATTCGCGCGGTCTTCGATGCGGTCGGTCTTGTTGAAGATGGTGACGATCGGCTTATCTTTCGCTCCCAGGGACTGGAGGGTCGACAGCACGACGTCGTTTTGAAGCTCCCATGCAGGGTTGCTTACATCGAGTACATGCAGGACCAAGTCGGCGAATTTGACCTCTTCGAGGGTGGATTGGAACGCCGCGACGAGGTTGGTCGGGAGGTCTCGGATAAAGCCGACCGTGTCTGTCAGGAACACCGAGTAGCCATCGGGCAGATCGACTTTGCGCGTGGTGGGGTCGAGGGTAGCGAAGGGCATGTCGTCGGCGAGGAGAGTCGTGCCGCTCAGACGGTTCATGAGCGTGGATTTGCCGGCACTGGTGTAGCCGACGATGGCCGCAAACGGGAAGGGATGCTTGCGGCGGGAGGCCCGCTGCTGATCGCGAATTCTCTTGACGTCGCCGATCTCATGGGTGAGCTTGGCGATACGGTCCTTGACCACCCTGCGGTCGGATTCCAGCTTCGTCTCACCCGGGCCACGCATCCCGATGCCGCCCTTCTGCCTCTCAAACTTAGTGTACACAGACATAAGTTTTGGCATCATATAAGTTAGTTGAGCCAGTTCAACTTGGAGCATTCCTTCGCGGGTCTTGGCGCGCCGAGCGAAGATGTCGAGGATGAGCTGGGTTCGGTCGATGACCTTGCATTCGAAGGCTTCTTCCAGGTTTCGGGTTTGGATTCCCGAAAGCTCGGAGTCGACGATGGCGACGTCCGCGCCGGTTTCCTTGACGAGCGACGCCACCTCTTCGACTTTGCCCTTGCCGACGTACGTGCCCTTGTGAGGACGGTCGAGGCGTTGCCGGATGGAGGCCGCGGGTTCGACATTAGCAGCCTCACACAGGCCGACGAGCTCTTCTTCGACCGCCTCGTCCTCCGACTCGTCCTCGTTGACCAGCACGAGGATGGCGCGCTCCGGAGGCTCCTCCAATGACGTTGCTGTCTTGGCCATTCTCTAACTATGATGACGCAGGAACAGCGAGGGCCCACGTCGGACGGCCCCTGCCACCACTAATGGGTGCCCAGATTATGGGGCATTAAACTCTATCATTCGAGAGTAAAGTGATACGTCGCGTTCCGGTATATCTCTGGTGCTCGCGGCAAGTTTATTTGGTAGAGGTGAGGCTTGAAATCTTGTTTTCTGAAGTCCGCGATTTTTGGTGCGGCTCTCATGGCATTGGGTTCGACTGCGATGGCGGTCGATGTGAACGTGAACCTGGATACGACTCAGGATCTGTCCAACTCGGTGCTTCTATATAACTCAAACGACGGTACGAACGACTTCGGCCTGTTCTTGCTTCCGGACATCGCGGCTGGATCGTACTCCCAGACTGTGACGATCTCGGGCGACGATTATCAGAAGTATCAGACGTACAAGTACACGCTTCTTTCGAACTACGGAACAGGCGGCGGGGTGTCGGTGGCGATGGACAACACGGCGGCGGGTACAGCGATCGGCAACTCGTTCGAGACCGTCTTCAATGCCGACGAATCCACCATCTCGACGGACCTGGTGAACCTGCGCTCGGATGACGCTCTGACGCAGTTCTTGGCCGGCGCCGACTTGAACAACTTCTTCTCGACGCGGCTAACTCAAATGCCGACGGTGGGACCCGCGACGCTGATCGACTTCTCGAACGGCTTCAACGGCGGCACCATGACGGTGACGGTGACGCCCGTACCCGAGCCGGCAACGCTCCTCGGCCTTGGCGCCGGGGCTCTTGTGCTTGTTCGGCGACGAAAGAGATCGCTTTAAGCCCCGAAACTTCATTTGCGGCGCGGCTCGTTTCGTAAGCCGCGCCGCTTCTTTTCTTAGTCGTCGACACCGATCTCGGGTGCTGGATTGCCGCCTGAGTTATAATGGTCCCGTCCACGCAGAGGTGCATTCGTTGGCAGGAGTCGCGTTTAAGAACATCACCAAGGTTTTCGGGAAGGACGTGCGGGCCGTCGACAACCTAAATCTTGACATTCGAGACAAGGAATTCATGGTACTCGTCGGGCCCTCGGGGTGCGGCAAGACGACGGCGCTCCGCATGGTGGCGGGGCTGGAGGAAGCTACCGACGGCGACATTCTGATCGGCGACGTCCGCGTGAACGACGTTCCTCCGAAGGACCGGGACATCGCGATGGTTTTTCAGAACTACGCGCTGTACCCGCACATGAACGTTTACGACAACATTGCGTTCGGACTTCGGCTGCGCGAGCTGAAGGGGTTCTTTTGGCAGCTCGCCCACCTGTCGGACGCTAAGCGCATCAAGCAAGACATCGATACTCGCGTGCGCGAGGTGGCGCGGATGCTGGACATCGAGAAGTACCTTCTACGGCGTCCCAAGGAGCTTTCGGGAGGCCAGAGGCAGCGCGTGGCGCTCGCCCGTGCGATCGTCCGAAAGCCGAAGGTGTTCTTGATGGACGAGCCTCTTTCGAACCTGGACGCGAAATTGCGCGTTCAGACTCGCGCGGAGCTCATTCGGCTTCACCGCCAGCTTGGAATCACCACGATTTACGTGACGCACGACCAGGTGGAGGCGATGACCATGGGGCAGCGAATGGCCATCATGCGCGACGGACTGCTGCAGCAATGCGACGAGCCCGAGAAGGTGTACCGCTACCCGGCGAACCGGTTCGTGGCCAGCTTCATCGGCTCGCCGCCCATGAATTTCCTGCCGGGGAAGATCGGGGCTGAAGGCGGTGCGGCGTTCGTCGATGTTGGCGAGTTCAAAATTCCTGTGCCGGCCGATAACCCGGCGGCGAAGATGGCGGGCTCGGACGTGATCCTGGGCATTCGACCGGAGGATATCTACGACGCCGAGCTGCAGGGGCACATCGCGCCGACGCCTCAGAACACGATTTGCGCCAAGGTGGACGTGCTGGAGCCGCTCGGGCACGAATATGTGGCGTACCTGGGCGCTGGCCAACACAGCCTGATTGCGACGATCTCGAATGAGACGAAGATGAAGGAGGGCCAGGAGGCCCGCTTCATCGTGGACCTCGACCGGATTCATCTGTTCGATGTAACGACCGAGAATGCGATTCGCTAGGGCGCGGCGACAGTCTGGTTTCTAAGGGGTGCAGGCGGATTGCCTGCACCCCTTGTGCTTAGCTCAGCGGTTGTACTCGGCGGCCATCTTCAGAAAACCCGAGTCAATGGAGCCGGGAGCCCGACTGCTTCGAGGGCGTCAGCAGCACCGCAGCCGGGCTGCCCTGTCTCCGCAGCTTGTCGTCGCTTGGCGATGAGACGAGCAAACGCAACGAGCTTGGAGATTCTTTCTTCTTGCCAACCAGAAGATCCGCGCGCCAGGAACGTTACGTTCGCTCTGACTGGT
>JAICWL010000036.1 GCA_025934835.1 Fimbriimonadaceae bacterium | reverse complement strand
CGCTGCGCGCGATCCACACGCCAGGTCACACTCCGGAACATATCTGCCTGCTCGCTATCGACGACAAAGGCAGACCTTGGGGCCTGTTCTCGGGCGACACCCTTTTCGCCGGCGAAGTTGGCCGCCCGGACCTATTGGGAGAAGACGAGAAGCGGAAGCTCGCCAGACAGCTTTACCACTCGATTCACAATAAGCTTCTCGCCCTCGACGACGGCGTCGTGGTGTACCCGGCGCACGGGCAGGGCTCGCCATGCGGGGGCAGCATAGGCGATAGGAACGTCACTAGCATCGGATTCGAGCGACAAAACAATCCGAAGCTGGATGCAATGCCGGAATCCGACTTCGTGGAGCTGGTACTGGCAGGTTTGCCCCCGGCGCCCACCTACTATCCTCGCATGAAGAAGCTCAACCTGGCGGGCGCCCGGGAGATACCGATCCTCGAGCCCCAGGCACTCACCGCAGCGGAGATGCACGAACTTTCGATGCAACCCGATGTGCTGGTTGTGGACGCCCGCGAAATCGAGGCGTTCGGGGGCGCGCATATTCCTGGTTCGCTGAACATCCCTCTGCGAGATGAGTTCCCGGTGTGGAGCGGGTGGATGCTCGATCCGAACAAGCGAATCGCGATCGTATCGCCTGACACCGCGCGGACAGCCGAAATCTTCGATCATCTGCACCGAATCGGCATCGACAACGTCGCCGGTTACCTTGCTGAAGGAATCCGGCAGTGGTTCGAGGCCGGATACGAGATCGCCTCGACACCGCAGATGGGCGTACACGATCTGCACGACTCGGACACCGCGATGCAGCTTCTCGACGTGCGGACTCTCGCCGAATTCGAGGAAGGGCATTTGCCGGGCGCCATAAACGTGTTCACTGCGAGGATCGAATCCGAGCTCGGAGACGAGCTCGACAAGCGAAGGCCCGTCACGGTGTACTGCGGCAGCGGATATCGAGCCAGTGTTGCGGCAGCTGTATTGGAGCGGATGGGCTTCACCCAAGTGCGCACCGTGCCGGGCAGCATGATGGCGTGGATTGCCGCAGGCTACGAGACCGAGTCCTCCGAGCGGTCGGAAATACGCGTTCCAATCGCTCATTAGTTGTTTGGATCGCTGGTAGGCTTGGGTCCTATGCTCTCGGCGATCCTGCTGGGTGGCGCAATTGCTGCTCAGCCACCTTTATCGGCCAAGCCCGATCTCGACAAGCAACCAACGCTGTACATCGTCGGCTACGCGCATCTCGACACCCAGTGGAGATGGTCGTTCCCGCAAACCATCGGCGAATTCCTGCCGAACACGATGCACGACAACTTCAAGCTGTTCGAGCAGTATCCGGGCTATACGTTCAACTTCACTGGGTCGAACCGCTACAGGCTCATGAAGGAGTACTGGCCAAACGACTATGCGCGGCTCAAACAATACGTAGCCGAAGGGAAATGGTTCCCGGCCGGGTCGTCGGTGGAAGAGGGAGACGTGAACAGCCCCTCCCTCGAATCGCTGGTGCGCCAAGTTCTATATGGCAACGAATACTTCGACAAAGAGTTCGGAAAGCACAGCGACGAGTACATGCTGCCGGACTGCTTTGGCTTCCCCGCAGCGCTCCCCAGTATCCTCGCCCATTGCGGCGTGAAAGGCTTCTCGACGCAAAAGCTGACGTGGGGATCGGCGGTGGGCATCCCCTTCAACCTCGGCGTGTGGGTTGGGCCGGATGGTAAAGGCGTGGTTGCGGCGCTGAACCCGGGAAGCTACGGCTCGCGCATTGGCAACGACCTGAGCCACGACGCGCACTGGATCGAGCGCGTGAACAAAGACGGCGCGGATTCGGGAGTGTATGCGGACTACATGTACTACGGCACGGGAGACGTAGGCGGATCTCCGACTCCTGACTCGGTGGCCTGGGCCGAAAAGAGCGCTACCGGAACCGGTCCGCTCAAGGTGATCGGCGGGCGGGCGGATCAGCTATTTAACGATCTAACGCCGGCGAACATTGCCAAGCTGCCGCGATACAAGGGAGACCTGGAGCTGACGAACCACTCGGCCGGGTCGCTGACTTCTGAGTCGGAGCACAAGAAGTGGAACCACGAGAATGAGAAACTCGCGCAGGCGGCCGAAGAGGCCGCCGTTTCCGCGAGCCTGGTTCGGCATTCTCCATATCCTTCCGCACGTCTGCTTAACGCTTGGTATCTATTCCTCGCCGGACAATTCCATGACACGATGGCCGGCACCGCAATTCCAAAAGCGTACAGCTACGCTTGGAATGACGACTGCATCGCTCAGAACGAGTTCGCGTCCACATTGGATAACGCCACCGCTGATGTCGCAAGAGCGCTCGACACGCGCGGACCTGGCGAGCCGCTCGTGGTGTTCAATCCGACCTCGTTCAGAAGAACGGACCTCGTAACGGCGGAAGTGGCCGCCAGCCCGAAACAGCATTATGTGGTCCGAACTCCTTCCGGTAGCTTGGAGCCGGCCCAAGTCGTGGAGGGTGGCAAGCGCATTCTCTTTGCGGCCGATTCACCGGGCGTGGGATTCGGTGTGTACCACCTGTTGCAGTCAGGACAGAGCGCTCCGAGTGTGACCATCGGCAAACGGCACGTACTGGAGAACGCGCAGATCCGGGTCACTGTCGGCCCCTCGGGAGACATCACTTCGGTTTACGATAAGCGAGCGCGCCGGGAGACTCTTGCGGGGCCGATCCGGCTGGCACTGATGCATGAGAACCCCGAGAATTGGCCGGCTTGGAACATGGATTGGGCCGACCAAAGCAAACCGCCATATGCCTATGTCGGCGGACCCGCGAAGATCACGCTCGAAGAATCCGGGCCCCTACGAGGCGCGATTCGGGTCGAGCGGCAGGGCTTTGGCTCGCGCTTCGGCCAGGTGATCCGGCTCGCGAAAGATTCCCCTCGCGTGGAGATCGTCGACGACATCGATTGGAAGACCAGCGAGACGGCCCTGAAGCAGGAGTTCCATCTTGCCGCCGCCAACCAGGAGGCTGCGTACAACTGGCAAGTCGGAGTTATTCGCCGGGGCAACAACGATCCCAAGAAGTTCGAAGTGGCGTCGCACCGTTGGTTCGATCTCACGGACCGAAGTGGACGCTTCGGCGGCTCGGTTCTGACGGGCTCCAAAATTGGGTCGGACAAGCCCGATGATCGCACGGTGCGCCTCACGCTTCTGTATTCGCCGGGCGTGCACGGCGGCTATCAGGACCAATACTCGCAAGATTGGGGGCACCACGAAATCCGTTATGGATTCCTTCCCCATTCGGGCGATTGGCGTGCCGCCAAGACCGCTCAACAGGCTGCCGAGCTGGACCAACCCTTCCTGGCTTTCCACACCGATTCGCACCCGGGACCTGCGGGTCGTCGATGGTCGCTCGCCTCGCTGAGCTCGCCCCACGTTTGTGTGACAGCTGTCAAGAAGGCTGAGAACGGGGATTCGACGATCGTACGTGTGCGAGAGAACGACGGCCAAGCGCGCTCGAATGTGGTGCTCGAGATAGCTACTCCGATTCTGTTCGCGCAGGAAGTGGATGGTCAGGAGAGACCGATCGGACCGGCACAGCTCACTCATGGAAAGCTCCGGTTCGGCATCGGCGCGTTCGGCGTGAAGGCGTTCAAGCTCACCCTCGCCTCGTATTCGCGCGCCATCGCTCCCGCGAAGTCGAAGCCAGTCGCTTTGACTTACAACGCGGACGTAATGAGCACCCCTACAGACCTGAGTGATGGGGATTTTGACGGATCTGGCAGGACGATCGCTTCCGATCAACTGCCGGCCACGCTTCGATACGGGTCTGTGGAGTTCAAGCTCGGGCCCAGAGGCTCCAAGCGCCGTAACGCGGTGCTGTGCGAGGGGCAGACGATCCGACTCCCGGCTGGAAACTGGCACTCGGTACACCTATTGGCAGCAGCAGTTGGACCGCAGAGCGGCACATTCGCCGTCGGCGGACGTCCGACAAGGCTCACCGTAGCCGATTGGTCGGGAGATATCGGACAGTGGGACACGCGCGTATGGCAGGGCGAAGTGCCGAAGATGGTGTACAACTGGGACAATGAGCTCCTCGGCATCGAGCCAGGATTCGTGAGGCGAGACCCGATTGTGTGGAACAGCTCGCACCGGCACGACCCGATGGGCAACGAGATCTACCAATACAGTTATCTCTTCGACTACGCACTCCAGGCGACCGGCAGCTCGGTGCGGCTTCCGAGAAACAGCAAGATCAAAGTGCTCGCCATGAGCGTGTGTTCCGATCCCGCATCCGAAACCTCGGAGGCGAGCCAAGAGGTCGTGCAGATCCATGAACGCCAAGACGCGCCGAGGATCTCACCTGGCGGCGGACGATTCAGCGACTCCGTGTTCGTGACACTGCAGCCGGGTCTTTATGGCAGATCGGACCAAATCATGTACTCATTGAACGGCTCGCGTTCGCAGCGGTACACAGGACCGTTCGAAGTCTCGAGCGACGCAAAGATTCGGGCTCATATCGGCGCCGGTCCGGGCGCGGGGGCTAGTATCACCGTGAACGACATCACTCCTCCGAAGGTGACAATTGCACAGCTTTGGCCCGCCCTACGGCTCGCCGAAGTGAGGTTCTCGGAGCCCGTCCGCGAGGAAGATGCGCAGAACCCGGCGAACTACAAGATTCCGGGGACGAGCGTCGAGTCGGCTCGGCTTTCGGCCGACGGAGAATCGGTGGTTCTGAGCCTGGGCGGCGATCCCACGCCTGGCGACGCTTCCTTCGGCACGATCCGCGACCGGTCGCCGCGAGGCAACCGGCTGGCCGGCTCGAGTCCGCTCGCTGTGGCCAAGCCAGCGGCCGAGGTGCCTTCTTATTCAGCGGATGGCAAGTCTCTAGTCGCGCGCTCGGATGACCTGCCGGTCGCAGCGCGTGCGCCGTGGACATTGAACTTCTTGGTGCGTACGGATGAGATGCCGGAAGACCGAACTCCGATAGCGGGATTCGGCCAGAGCGCCGACGACGTTAGCGGGGCGTCTCGGCTGATCTGCAAGTTCCGCAATGGCCTCCGGTTCTGGGGCAAAGACATCGACATCGTGGGACACGCTCCGCTCGACCTGCATCGGTGGCAGATGTTGACCGCGACGTACGATGGCCGGAACGTAGCGGTTTATAAGGATGGGAAGCTGCTGACCTCCGAGCCTGCCGCACTGTCGGACGCGCCGCCTTACTACAAGCTCGCGCCGGTCGATGGATGGTCGGGGGCGAGGCGCTTCAAGGGGGAGTTCCGCGACTTCACGATTTGGCCGGAGTCGATGGACTCGGACGCAGTGGAGCGGCTGTACAAATTAGAGCTGTCAATCATGCGCTGAGCGGCGGAACGGATACTGTGCTGCCGGCTACTCCTCAGCCCCTGAGAGCCGACCCCTCTAGGAGCCGGCTTCAGCCTTGTAAATCAGTGGGACGGCCGCGTGGTTGTCGAGGATTTCTCCAACCTTCAGCGAGAAGTGGTACTCCTCGGGAAGCACGTTCCGCACGCCGTTGAACGTGGAACCATCAGGCATGTAGGCGCAGGTCATGGCGCGCCGCGGCCGGTTCGTCATATTTGCCCCAGCGCCATGCGCGACGAGCCCATTGTGCAGCACCGCCGAGCCGGCAGGACATGGCGTAGCGACCGATGCAATGCTGAGCCACTGCGGATAAATCTTGAAAAGGTCGCGCTGGTTCGAACCGATATTCGTGGGCTCGAATGTCGCCTGCTTGTGGGTGCCCGGGAGATAGTAGAGGCAGCCATTTTCGAGCGTGGCATCGTCGAGGGCCACCCAGAGCGATATGGCGTCTTTGGAGGAAAACGACCAGAACGGGTTATCCAGGTGCCAAGCGGTAGCGTTGCCGAACGGCGGCTTGATGAGCGCCTGGTCGTGCCAGATACGAATTCCCTGGACGCCGGCGAGGTCCGCGGCGAGTTTGCCGAGTCTGGGGTCATCCATAATCTCGCGCATCCCTTCGTGGACCTCGCGAAGCTTGAGCGCCTGGGTGAACACCTGAGCATAGTAGCTGTCCGGGTCAGACTGGTTTTGCAGGTGGGTGGTATTCAGCCGCTTGGGAATCGCTTCCTAGGTGCAGCGCCGCCAGTTTTCTAGCTCGTTCGCCTCCAAGAAGTTCTCGAGGACGATGAAACCATCTTCCTGATATCTGCTGATCTGCTCTGGGGTGACCTCGGTGTTCATGGCGCTTACTCCGCGATTACTCTTACCCTAACCCTTCGGATCCGTGGCTGCGACAATGAGCGGACGGATGGTGATTCCTTGCACGACGACCGAGAAAACGACCACGCAGAGGGTAACCACAATTAGCTCGGTGTGGCCCGGCAATGTGTTTGGAACGCTCAGCGCCAGAGCTAAGGCCAGAGCGCCACGAAGGCCGCCCCAGATCAACAGCTTCTGGCCCTTAGATGTCACGCGCATGCTGGATTTCGAGAATCCGAGAGCAACGGCAAAGACCGAAACGACGCGGCCGAAAAGCACGAAAGCGATGGCGATCGCCGCGGGCACGATGTAGTGGCCGATTGGACCGCGTGCCGCTTGGACGCCGATAACGAGAAACACAACGGAATTGGCGGCGAAGGCGGCGAATTCCCAAAATGAATCCACTGCCTCTCCTCCACGGACACTCAGAGCTTGGCCACGACCGTACGAGCCGGTTACGAGCCCCGAGGCCACCGCTGCAAGAACTCCACTGGCGTTAAGGCTATCAGCCAGTAAGAACGAACCGTATGCGATGGCCAGCGTTATGGCTATCTCGACCAGATGGTCCTTGGTTTGACCGATGATGAATAGTCCGACGGCAGCGACGACAACTCCAGCCACCAGGCCTAAACCCGCGGATTGCACCAACCTCGACGCGGCCCCAAGTGGCGATACGCTAACGCCGGAAACCAACTCGACCGCGATACCGAACGCGACGGCGGCGGTCCCGTCGTTGAAAAGACTCTCGGACTCGATGACCGTCCGAAGCGGTCCGCGCGCCCCGGCTTCTTTCATGGCGGCGACTACGGATACGGGGTCGGTAGCCGAGATGAGGCATGCGAACACCGCAGCGGTCGCAATCGGCCATCCCAGCAGCCATGTCATCCCGAAGCATACGATCACGGCTGCAACAGCGAGGCCTATAGTTGCCAGGCTGAGCACGAGCCAAAACTCCTGCCGAAGCTCGGCCCATGAAATATGGATGGCAGCTTCAAATACTAGAGGAGGCAATAGAAACGAGAACACGAGTTCGCGTGTGAGTGTCAGCTTCTCTGCGCCCGGCAGAAACCCAAGTGCGATCCCAGCGGCGACCAAACCGACCGTGTAAGGCAGCCGGAGTCTTCGAGCGATCATGGCGATGGCGACCACGATCAGCAGAATCCATTCGATTTGCGCGGCTGTCAGGCCGATGCTCCTCGCGGGGTCATGGGCAGCGAAGACCCTCGCGCGTCTCCGTGATCCGGCCGTTGTGATTCGCGTTGTGCGTAAAGAGGCAAAGTCGGTCGGCGGGGCCGTAAGGCGCGCGCAGCGCTGATTGGATCCGGGCCCCTGGAACTGTAAGCCGCGCCAGAGGATCCGATAGCGGATGCACCCCTGAATCGTGGACTACGGAGTGCTCTAAGGCGACCGCGAGCATCTGCCGGAACTTGTCATCCGTCACTGTTTCGCCCAGAGTATGCCCTGATACCGGTACGGAAGAGCGAAAGGTCGCCTATGATCCTCATGCACGCCTTCGAGGCTAGTTGCAGGCACGCCTCCGGCCACCCATGCGGCGAGTCGCGCGCGTCATGCAGATGCCCCGCCGCTGACCGAGAACGGCAAACCGTCCGGATCGACATACTCGGCGACCATGGTGCCATGGATATTCTCCGGCGGGCGGGAGCAGTGCACCTCCTGCGCGATCATCCTTTTGTGGAATTCGTCCAGGTTGTCCACTCTGAGACCCGGACGGCAGGAGCCTGCTGCGAGGAGATCGCCTGGTGAATCCCGAGGATCGGCATTCGCGTAGTGCAGCGCCAGAGTGGCGCCGCCCGTGGCGAACTCTGTCCACTCGGGCGACTCGAACCTCATCGGAATGCCCAGCGTGTCTCGGTAGAAAGCGACCGAGCGCTTCATGTCCTTGACGAAAACGATCGCATAGCTGACCTCGATACCCATGGTTTTCTCCGCACGAGCTTAGCGCTATGCGCCGCCGCGCTGCTGATATGATGATGCAACAGGCAACAGCCTAATTGAGTCCGAACCGCCTACCGAGCTGATGAAGTTCTTGCAGCCATACCCGGAGGAAGTGCAGCGACTGGCGACGTAGGCCCAGGAGGAGGTGGCCGTAATGCGGGGACGATAATCGGCGCCGAGATCAATCCAGCAATTGGAGGCGCCTAGGGGCTGACCACCAATGGCGCGACGGTTCGATCATTCGTTGTGCCGGGCGCAAGTGATACATTTCTGTCCAACATATCTAACTGCGGCGAATTGCAGGGTCTTTCGACATCCACCCCGCAGATTTCAGCACCTTCGAGGTGCATGGCTTCGTTCGAGATGCCAAGAGCAAAGCGACGCAGCGGCCTCTGCTGCGCCTTGAGCACCGACCGAACCCTTTTGGGAATTGACGGCCAGCTTCCCCGAGGATCTCGGAACGACCGTGCGGCTGATCAACGACAAGGGCGAGATTACGGGCGCCGACAGTGCGCTGCATATGTACGTCGACTTACCATTCATCTTCCGCTTCAAAGATCAACTTCGTGGCCTCGCCTAGAGGTACCGGGCCACAGAGGCGTAAGGCGAGCGACCCGAAAATGAAACGGGGCGGCCCGATCGGGCCGCCCCGTGTTTGTGTGAAGAAGCTGGCGCGCCTACGGTCCCTAGGAGCAGCCCGTGGGATCCGGGGCCGGCTGGCCGGCGACTCTCGGGGTGACCAGCACCGGAGCGTCCAGGGCCGCCGGTCCTACTTCTAGGCCACCGGGGAGGGGCGCGCGGCAGGCCGCGTCGCTGGCATCGTAGCGCAGACCGTCGAACGTGTACGACGGATAGTAGGCTAAGCCGACAGAATCTGGACTAACCTGGAAAGAGACGGCTGACACTGGGATTGATGCCCGGAATGTTCCGTCGAAAGCCGAAGTCACCTGCCCTACGAGGTTATTGTCCCCGTCGTAGAACTGCAAGGTGATTCCACCGATGGGTGCGTTCGTATTCTCGTCTTGGACGACTCCGCTGAGCCGAACTTCGCGCGAGTGAATCTGATAGAACCCGGAGTACTCGGTCCCAGCAAAGGTTCCGCCGACGATGGCACGCGACGCCATCGGCTGGTCGCCGGCGAGATAAAGGCCGGAGTTCGAGGCGAGGTTGCCGAAGTTGCTGTTCACGTCGCTGGATCGCCACGTCACCGGCGAGAGGACGTTTCGCGTGAGGTTGCCAGGTGATCCGGTGTAGTTCACGAGCTCGAAAACAATCTCGTCGCCGGTTTCAATATCTTGTGGGTCGACGACGACCGAAGGATCGGACCGCAAAACGGCCTCGACGCGCGGTGTCGAGGGGCTTGCCGGGTTGCCGGAAAATGTCTGCGTGCCATTGTTCGAACCGCCGCAGCCCAGAAGGATGAGGGCCCCAATCGCGGCCAAGAACAGGTGAAGCTTCTTCATCGAGCCCAAGTATAACACTGCACACCTCAAGATGCGGATCAATGCACACGCAGACGCATTCGCAGCTTGGTTTAGTTCGGCGCTAAGATTATCCGCCACCGCCCAAACCGCAGTCCGGTGGAGGTGGCGGTGGGTTGTTCGGATCGTTCAAAACCTTGGCCGTGAACACCAGGTTATGCGGAAGTGCTGTCGAGGTGCCGTTCGTCAGCGTCGGCAGAGGCACACGGTTCGAGCAGGCGTCCGACCAGATATTCGCTCCATAGGAGAACTGGTCGTAAAGTCGGAACAGCGTGACGCCGTCGGTCGCATAGGTGTTCGCGTTCGTCGAGGCCATAAACGTGACCGCCGTGGCAGGAACCGAGGCACGGATCGACCCGTTCGATTGCGATGTGGCTTCACCAACCACCGTCCCCGCGGAGTCGAAGAATTTTATGTCGGCCTGCTGGACCGGCAACCCTCCCTGGGTGCGAAACAGAGCTGTAACGACGGCCTGGACCGGCCTGACTATGAACGAAGACGTGTATTTGACGCCGTTACCCATTCCGGAGATAATGTAGGCTTGGCCTTGAGAGCTCCCAATGGTGGTGATGGTGCCCGAGGAGGACACTACGGCCACGTTGGCGGGCGCGTCGGAACTCCAATTTGAAGATGCAACCTGTACGCGGACGTTGGGGTCTTGGAGCCCATAGAGGCGAGCCTGTACCCGGTCGCCGACCAGAATGTTCATCAGGTCTTCCGGGGCTCCGTTCGCTAGGTTGACTGCCTCGACATGGATGTTCGACACCACGCCGGTCGACCCTGAGGTCGCGCTGGTTCCCCCACCGCCGCCACAGCCGAACACGATGAGAGCGCCAAGCGCCATCACGAGCAACAAAGTCCTCTTCAAAGCATTTTCTCCCTTGCTATTCGAACTCGAGAATGTAGCAATCCCCCGACAAGCTACTAGACTATACAAAATGCTAGTTACGTTCTACGCGGTTAATCTCGGCCCAAGCCGTCGGAACGAAAAGCGAACGGCATGAGATCGCGTAGCGTGTGCCGACTGATGCCGCCTGCATCATCGGTGACGATCACCATAACCGATTCCGGATCCGGCGCAAACTCGGAAAGCGTTTGGAGGCACATGCCGCAAGGCGTTCCTCCGTCTCGATTGCTGACGGCGACGCTCGCTATGTGCCGCGATCCTTCCGAGACCATTTTGGCTACGGCCGCGCGCTCGGCGCAGATCGAAAGGCCGTAAGACGCGTTCTCCACGTTCGCACCGGTCCATAGCCGCCCTTCGGCATCACGGATAGCCGCACCGACATCGTATCGGCTATAGGGAGCGTAAGCGAAACGGCGGGCCCCCCGCGCGGCAGTGATCAGCTCTTCGTCCGCCGGATTCATTTGAGCGTTGCGATGGTGACGCCGTGGCCACCCTCCGCAGGCTCGCCATCGCGGAACGAGGCTACCCCGGAATGCTCCCGAAGTACCTCTCGAGTGACTTTGCGGAGGATGCCTTCCCCTTTGCCATGGACGATTCGCACGGACGGCAGGCCCGCCAGCAGCGCATCGTCCAAGAATCGGTCGAGCTCGCGCTGGGCATCTTCGGCCCTCATTTGGCGCAAGTGGATTTCGGTCGAAGCATTGATCGCCTTTTGGAGCCGGATGTTGGAGGTCTGACGAGGCGCAGGGGCTTGACGGGTTTCGACGATTTGTAGCTTCTCAACAGCGACCGACATCTTGAGCGGGCCGACGCGCACCGCAACACTACCTCCGCGGGGCTCGTCGATGACCGTGCCGGTCTGGCTGATGCCTTGGATTCGCACGGTGGTTCCCTTCTTCAGGCGGTGGCGATCCGGCTTCGTGCCTGCCGGCTGGGGTGCGAGCTCGGTCGCGAACTCCTGGCCGACTTGCTGGAGATCCTTGAGCTGTCGGCGGGCAGCTTCCTGCTCCTTAGGACCGGCGCTCGATTTGAGCTCGTCGAAGATCCGGGAGGCCTCCAGCCGTATTTCGCGCAGTGCGGCGTCGATCACTTCTTGGGCCTTCGAATGCGCCGAGCGACGAATTTCTTCGGCCTCAGCCAATTTGCGGGATGCCCGCTGCTCTTCCGACTTTAGCTCCGCGAGCTTCCGATCGGCCTCCCCTTGGGCTGTCCGAGCTTGCCGAGTGGCGACCTCGAGCTGTTCCATCATGAGCGCGATATCTTGGTGCTGGGCGCCGAGGCCCTCTCGAGCATCTTCGATGACCGCACGCGGAATGCCGTATCGCTCGGCAATTTTCAGCGCGTGACTCGCGCCTGGCGCTCCCATTATGAGCCGGTAAGTGGGCCTTAGGGTCTTTGCGTCGAACTCCATGGCGGCGTTCGAGAACCCTTCCTCGCTGTAGGCAAATGCCTTGAGCTCTCCGTAGTGGGTGCTGGCAAGCACCGCCGCTCCCCGCTTCGCTAGCTCCCGAAGAACCGCTCTCGCAAGGGCGGCGCCTTCGGCGGGGTCCGTACCAGCGCCGATCTCGTCGAGTAGCACGAGCGCGCCTGGTTCGACGTTTTTAAGGGCGTCGGCCACGTTTCGGATGTGGCCGCTAAAGGTCGAGAGCGATTGCTGAAGACTTTGTTCGTCTCCGATGTCCGCCCAGATCTGGCTGAACGGCCCGAAGCGGACATCCAGCGCGGGAAGCATCATGCCCGATTGGGCCATAGCGACGAACAGCCCCACACACTTGATGGCAACGGTCTTCCCGCCAGTGTTGGGGCCGGTGATGAGCACATTCGCGCTTTCGGCTACGGAGATGGTCAGCGGCACCACGCCTTCGCCCTCGAGCAAAGGATGACGGCCCTGCTGGATCGCAATTCGGTGACGGCCCTCTCGCCTTGGCGCAGACGCCTTCATGGCAAACGCCATCCGCGCCTTGGCGAACAATAGGTCAACTGCAGCAGTTGCCTCTATGCCCCCTTTGAGATCCGAGGCGACGGCGCCGATCAATGCCGAGAGCTCAGCAAGCACTTTCAGCTCCTCTTGGCTTTCGGCCGCTTCGAGCGCCCTTAGGGCATTGCCAAGCTGAAGCACGTCCTCCGGTTCGACGTACACGGTTTGGCCACTTCCGCTGACGTCGTGTACTATGCCGCGGATCTTGCCCCTGTTCTCCGCTTTGAGGGGCAGCACGTAGCGCCCGTCCCTGATGGTATAGATCGGGTCGCTCAGCAACTCGCGGGCCCTGCCGGAAATATAGCTTTGAATGCGCTCTAGCACTTTTCCGGCTGCGGCGCGTTTCTTTTGGCGAATGCCGGCCAGAGTAGGGGAGGCGGCGTCATTCACCGATCCGTCGCTCTCCACCGACGCGAGGATTCGCTCTTCTAGCCGCTTTAGGTCCGGGAGCGCTTCGGCGTACGCTCCGATTCCCGGACGCTCTCCTCGAAGAGGAAGCAAATACGATTTAAGCGCTCGCATAGTCGACGCGGCATCGCCGATCGCGAACACTTCTTGCCCGCCCAGCGCTCCTCCCTTAGCCGCGCGATCGAGAGCCATGCGCAAGTCCTTGACAGCCCAAAGGCTCGGAGGGGCTTGGCGGCTGAGAGCTGCGTGCGCCTCTTCGGTGAGCGAGAGAAGCCGCCAGACTTCGGATTCATCGAAACTTGGGGCTAGATCGGCGGCTTGCGAGCCTGCAAGCGCGGTTTCGCAGTGCGCTTGAAGCAACCCGCGTACGGAGTCGAATTCAAGTACTTCAAGTGAATGCATCGCGTTCGACCTTTTCGATCCGCTCGACCGTTGCCGGTCGTTCCGAACTACAATTCCAATATGCTGCCACTTCTCGCCGCCGCCTTGCTCGCGCCTCGGACCGTCGACCTAACTCCGACCGACGACGTGTGGGTCTACCCGCACGCGACCGACCCCGGAATGGATCCGAACCTGCGGGTGTGGGGAATCTCGGGTGACGCCGTCGCGCAAGACCCGAGCGAAGCGGACAACTTCTCCTACGCCTACCTGAAGTGGGACGCATCGATGCTGCCCAAGGACGCGAAATTAAAGGAGGCTACATTGACAGTGACCCATGTAGCCGAGCCGAACTTCACCCTCGATGTAGCGAAGCACTTCCCTCTCCAAGCTCGTCCCGTCTCATCCAACTTCGACGAGAAGACCTGGTCTTACGGTGACTCGATTAAGATTGCGCCGGAGAAGCTGAAGACCAGCATATTCGGCGAAGGGATACCGACGTCGATCCCTGCCTCCGGCACGTTCCCGATTACGGTCGATCTCATGAAGGGTCCAAATGACTTCGCGAAATACCTGGCCTCGAGCAAAGGCTCATTTGGGCTCGCCCTGACATCTGCCATGGATCCGTCGGCCGAGGATCATGCGATGAACTACAAGTTTTATTCGCGGAACGACGAGAACGGGGCCCGGAGGCCGGTGCTCCACCTGGTGTTCGACGAGTAGGAGCATCGACAGCTTAGACCTCGACCTTTTCAGGCTCTTGCTCGTCCTTCTGCGCGACGATGCCCCTCGACGGCCGTCGAGTCAGCGCGCCACACCGTCAGCCCGCAGCCTCGCGCGGACCCAGCTGGAACACGAGCTTCATCTATGGTGTTGCTTCCTGCCGCCTTGCTGCCGGCACGCCAAGGTGTCGATTTGGCGCCGCTCGTCGATCCATGGTGCGCATTCGGCCATAATCGCGCTCCGCGCCACCGCCTGGTGACTCCACATGTGGTTCGCAAGCGGCCGTCGTCGTGGCTTTCGGGGTAGAGGACCGTTAGAGCGCGGCGGACTCTTGTTGCGGCTTCCGGCGAACAGGTCGGGTAGGAACCGACGCCCCCTTCGAAATGCCGATGAACAGCAAGGTGCTGATTATGGGTAGGCCGATATAAACAGAAAACTGCATGCCCCACGAAGCGAGCGAGCCGCGAAGAATGAAGAGGTATGGCGTAATAAAGATGAGCCCGATGCCAAGAAACAGCAGCATTGAGAGGATCGGCCGGCGAATCAGCCAGCCAAGCCAGAGGAACGCGGCAGCGACGGCGGAATTGATCATCAGCGATGAGATGTCGTCGACGCGAGGATGACCCCCAAGAACGAGCACAAGGGCCTGTACGGCGTAGTGAGCCAGAACCGAAGCTGCCGCAATCGCAATCGCGACCCGCGCGAGCCCTTCGGCTGAAAGACTATGATCGCTATTCACTCTTTTCTCCTTCCCGCATGATTGACTCCGACGAATAAGGTAGCCCAAGACATCAGGCTCTTCCCGGAGCGCTCGACATTCTCCAATCGGACTCTACCGTCGGTCCAGAGAGCCAACGCCCTCGGCGGAAGATACACCATGGGAGAAAAGTTGAAGTGGGTGTAATCATAAGCCGGGATCGGTTCCGGCCCGTAAAAGACCGAAATCAACACTGGGAATCGCTGCCGGAAAACATCCCCGACGCAAGTCACGGGTACTCCCTGAGAGGTGTAGCAGAGCTTGGCGTTCACGTAGCCGAAAGAGCCAACCATGCCCGGATACGTCTTCATGTCCGCGGTGCCGTTCCACGTGTCCGCGGGGTCATGGATGATTTTCGGATCGAGAAGCTGCCAGGCTGCCTCGCGTGTTGGCAAAGCCTCCGAAACGTCAGCCTCACCGGCGTAAAGTGTCAGCGCGAGGTAGCACTGGCGCATATTGCTGATCGATACGGTCCTTAGACCGCTCTTGCGAGCCGCTACTATCACAGGCATCAGCAGCCCCATCAGCGTCACGAGTACAGCGACGCAAGTGAGCAATTCGACGAGGGTAAACCCCTCGATCGCTTGCCCCCGACCCGCGCGCTTCTGCGCCGACAATCGAGGCTCGGTCATCGCGTTCGCCATTTAGGTCTCAGAGATTATCCGACGGGCTGCTCGCGCCACGGGACCCGACTCATTGAGCCGGCTCGTTGCGAGGGCAGGTCAGATTCGGGCAATCGGGCGCGGAGGCAATCAGTGAGCAGCAACCGAGATGATCGTCCGTGCATCCATAGTCGGTCGCGGAAGAGACCGTCCCGTTCGTGTAGCAACACGAATAGGTATGAATGCGCACGTAGCCCTGTGCGGGCTCGAAGACCGTGCCCCCTCCGTCGCAGGACTGATTCCAGCATCCGGCTCCCACGTTGTCGGTGAAGTTATAGCAGCCGTCGGCCCAGGCCTGGGCCGCCAAGCAAGCCATTATGAGAACGCTTAAAAGAGCTAGCCGTGGTTTTATTCGCATGATTTACTCCTTGCCGTAGAGTGACGTGTGACCGAATTCCCGAGTCAGCTTCTCAGCTTCCGCTGGAGCGTCGGTCCACCCTGAGTGCTGTTTTACGATGATGCCGCGTGCGTCCACGAGCAATGTCAAAGGTGCGAGCTGTTTATCCGGCGCTACGAAGCAGCCGGATCTCGTCAATGTGCCGCAGAACGTCGTCGTGGTTATGGCGACATGCGCCGCCTTAAAGTCTGAGATAGCTCTCTCGCAAGCATGGCAGCCCGGGATCGTGACGACGAGAACACGAACTGCGCCGGGGTCGATGTAGTTTGGAAACAACTGCTTTACGGGTGTACCAACGTAAGATGTCTCGGGCACGCCGTGGACGCCGAGCGTACGCGTCCAGCCCAGGCCGTAAGCGCTCTGCAAAATCATCGCCGGGACTGCCAGACCCACGGCGAGCTTTCCAGGAGCCCCTTGAAACGAGCTCGCGGGAGGCTCGGGCGCTATCGCGAGCGCTTGGAGACATACTCCGATGAGAAGGCACGCCGCGCAAAACTTTGGTTCGATAAGAAGGAGAGCCCCTTGGACCGCGAGCATCGACGCCGGCAAGAATCGGAGCGCCGACTGGAATCCGGACGAAAGACCAGGATGCCTTCCCACAAGCAAGCACCATGGGAGGGCGAGGAGGCCCCAGCGGAGCAGCAGGTCTATTGGCTTCCCATCGAGCCTACACGTATCACAAAGACTCAGGACCGGAATCGAGAAGGCCGCCAAAAGCGCGGGCGCGAACACTGGCATGGAGGTCAGAGCCTGCCTGAAGCTACTCAGGATCAGCACCGAAGCCAGCAGAGCGAGGGCCATCTCGAGCCCACCGATCCGATCGTGCCTTAGCTGCCCGACACCGGACAGGCGGCCCCATGCTGAAAGCCCACCGATATAGCTCCTCGAGCCGTCATTCAAAACAGGCTCATGAAGGCCCGTCTCGCGCTCGATGGGAACGCGCATCGACGCCGCCCTAGAAACCAGTTGTTGGTCCGACCCGACATTGACCGGAATCTCCAGAACCGCATGTGCGAGCTCACCCCTGGTACCAACGATAATTACTAACAACGTAATCGCCAACGCGGCGTAGAGCAGGTAAAGGAGACCAATCGCCCGTGCTTGCAAGTAGTTTTTCCAAGCAGCTGGTTCCAATAGGCCTGTCATAGGCGCATCATAACCTGAGCGCCACAAACTCCCTTGGGGGGGGCGATTATTGTGCCGCAGAGCGCAATATTGCCGCGTCACTCTTCCCCAGCGGTGATACGGAATCCGGGGCCGCCGGCGATACGGTCGGCACGACGGGACCCGGAGCCGAGTGGCATAAGTCTTGGGGGGTGTGCCCTCTCGAGAAGGGACCGGGTCAAACGGTGGGCGTCGAGATGGGGCTCGGCGACTCGCGCAGCTCAAGTACGGCCGACCGACGTATCGGTCCGGGGCCGGCTCGCCGCCGTGAGGGCTATACCTCCACTCTTTCGGGCTCTTGTTCCTCTTCGGGTGTGACCGTTGCGGCCGGCGGCCGTCGAGTCAGCGCGCCACGCATTCGCGACATCCCCTTGCCTATGCCTATCGACATGTCGTCGAAGATGGTGTACGAGCAAGGGATGACCAGTAGCGTTAGAAGCGTGGAGAGCGAGATGCCGCCGATGATCGAGATGCCGATTGTTTCCCGGAATTCCGAGCCTCGACCCAGCGCGAGAGCAACCGGCAGCATGCCCATGATGAGCGCCATAGTCGTCATCAGGATCGGACGCAACCTTGTCGGGCCAGCCTCTACGAGCGCGTCGTGACGATTGCGCCCACGATCGCGCAACGTATTCGTGTAGTCGACGACGAGAATGGCGTTCTTACCCACTAGGCCGACGAGACAGATGATGCCGATCATTCCCACGAGGTTCAGAGGTTTATCCGTGATGATCAATGCGAGCAGCGCGCCGACCATGGCTTGGGGCTGAGCGATTTGGATGATGAACGGGTACAGCAGGTTGTCGTAGAGTGACGCCAGCAGCATGTAGACGAGCACCAGACCGATACCAAGCGCACCGAAGATGAAGCCACCCTCGCGGGCTTGGAAGTCGGCTTGGCCCAGAGGCTTGAAGTTCACGCCCGGCGGCACCAGCTTGTTCTTTTGAAGCCAGCCGACGATCTGCTGGTTGACCGTTCCTGCGGCAAAGCCGGGCAACAGGTCGGCGGTCACCATGATCTCCGTGGCGCGGTTTCTACGGGTGATCCGGCTGATGCCAGGCGCAGAGCTGACCGAAGCCACCGAGCCCAGGAATATCGGATTTCCTTGCCGGAACGCGAGAGGAACGGTGGTGAGCAGGTCCGGATCGTTTCGATCCTTCAGACTCATCATGACGCGGATCGGGTACTCGCGACCAAGGACGCGCAGCTTCGTATCGTCGTTGCCCTGGTACAGGGTGCGGACCGCGTTGCCCAGCGTCAGCGTATCGATTCCCATGTCAGCAAGGGCTACACGGTCCGGAATGACGCGAAGCTCGGGCTTGCCCGGTTTGGAGTTTAGATCTGGATTTATAACGCCGGGAATCTCGCCGCCGGCGAGGCGCCTGCGCACCGTCGCCGCGGTCTTAAGCAGCAATTCTTGGTCATCCGAAGTGAAGCCTAACTGGATCGGCGAGCCAAACCCGACGCCGTTCGAGGACGAGATGTTGACCGAGGCTCCGGGCACGTAGCCCACTCTTTGGATAAGGTCCGCAGAAACTGAATCGGCTGAGCGGTAGCGTAGCCTTTCGGTTTGATGGCGGAACCGATCGAGGAAAGCGGCTCGGTCGTAGAGCGTAGCCGAGACCTGCGCGTAATTCGAACCCGAATTCGCTCCGGTGAACCCGCCGCTCTGGCTGCCGACGCTCGAAACGACGTACTTCACGTCTGGATCCGCCATGAACTTCTGTTCAATGTTGGAAACCACCCGCTGAGTTGCTTCGAGGCTGGCGTTCGGGGGCAGCTCGATGTTTGCCGACACCTGGCCGGAGTCGCTATTCGGCAGGAACTGGAACTTGAACAACGCTTCCTTCTTCCAGCCGGCAATCTGGGACCCGGCGATGGCTGCGATAGGGAAGACGAGTCCGAACGCCAGCGCATAGGGCAGGTACTTGAGCAGCAGCTTCCGTTTCCGAATCGAATTGACGATTACCAGGGTGACGCCGATGTACAAGCTGTACATCAATGGCGTCATGCCCATACCTGCGGCTGCCTGAATCCCAGCGGCAGCCGGAACGAAGCTGCCACCGATGAACATGAACACGGCGATGAGCACCACGTTGCCGGTGATAAACACAAACCATCGGTGGTTGAGCGCCCACTCGAGCGCTCGGCGATACCGATTCTCGAGACGCCCAAAGCCGCGTTCGAACGTTGTCGCGAACCAGCCGTGTGGATGCTCGAGGTCCTCTCCAGCGCGGTACCAGCGGGAGGCCAGTAGCGGAGTGAGCGTGAAGGAAACAAACAGCGAGAAGAGCACCGCGATGACGAATCCGAGAGCGAGGGGCTTGAAGAACTGCCCGATAATGCCGCCCATGAACCCGACTGGTAGGAACACCACGACGTCGGCGAGAGAGATCGCAAGCGCGGCGAGGCCAATCTCGGCACGGCCATTGATTGCAGCGTCTCGCGGATCTTCCCCTAGCTTTAGGTGCCTATAAATATTCTCGAGGATGACGATGGCATCGTCGACCAGCACGCCAATGGCGAGCGACAACGACAGCATCGACATGTTGTTGATTGTGAATCCGGCGAGCGCCATAACCACGAACGTTGCGAAGATGGAGGTCGGGATCGCGAGAGCGACGATGAGTGTGCCCCGGAAGTTGTGCAGGAACACGAACACGATCGTGGCGACGAGCAGCACACCGAAGAACAGCGAGAAGCGCAGATCGGAAAGAGAGTCGGTTATCTGCTTGGCTTCTTCGAAGGTCTTCAGGACGTGGATGCCTTGAGCCGAGTATTCCTTCTCGATCTGACTGGTGACCGCGTCGGCGGCCCTCGTGATTTCGACCGCGTTGCCGTCGCGCGACTTCTGAACCGTCAGCAGAATGGTGTCCAAACCGTTCAGACGTGAATAAGTCGTGCGCTCGACGACAGTATCTTCAACCTGGGCGATGTCCCCAAGCCGAACGTTCTTGGTTACACCGGGGTTCGTCGGGTCGGTGATCGGGATCATGAGCTTGGGAAGCTCGGAAGGGTCGGTGAAGTCCCCCTTGACACGAACGGAATACTCCTGCGGACCCACGACGAGCCGGCCGCTAGGCGCATTCAATCCCGCGTTGGCGATCGCGCGCTGGATGTCGGTGATGCCGACGCCGTAAGCGAGCAGCTTGTCTTTGGAAATCTGGACCTGGATTTCGCGCTCGTCACCGCCATCGACCGACGCCGAGGCGACGCCCGGAATCTGTGAGTAGCGGTCGGTCAGCTTGTCGTCCATCAAGTCGCGCAACTGTTTGCTGTTGAGCGTGGACGAGCTAAACGCGAGGGTCAGGATCGGTGAAGCGGAGTTATCGAATTTGAGGACTTCCGGCTTGGTCGCATCCTTGGGCAGGGAGCCCGTGACCGACTCGACCTTGGATCGAACGTCGTCCGCCGCCACGTCGTTGTTCACACCGATTTCGAGCGAAATCGTGACTGTCGACATGCCCTCGACCGAGGTGCTGGTGACCTCGCGGATTCCATTGACGCTCGACACCGCCTCTTCAACCGGCCTCGTGATCAGTTGGTTGATGTCATCTGGACCGGCGCCGGGATATGCGGTGATCACCATGACCGTGCCGAAAGATACGTCCGGGTTCTGCTCCTGCCTCATGCTGTTGTACGCGATCGTTCCCAAGAGGAAAGCGATCGCCATCAGCATGAAAATGAAGATCGGCCGCGATATCGCAACTCGTGTTAGGTTCAACGTTAACCTCTTTTCGGAAGTGCTCCCGTGGCCGCGACGGTCGTCGTAGTAGTCACTTGCGTGCCGTCGACGAGTCCGTTTTGCCCTTGGACGATGACGTCGGCGCCCTCGGGCAGGCCGGTCACCTGCACCATCAGCCCCTCGGTCAAGCCGAGCTTCACTTTGATCCGGCGAGCCTTGTCGCCTTCCTTGATGAATACGTAGTGCAAGCCCCCATCCGTGACCACCGCGGTGGCGGGAACCGCGACTCCCCGCACGGTACCAAGCTTGACCTCACCCCGGGCGAACATTCCGGGCCGAAGGCCTGCGGACTGGCTGTCGATTTGAATTCGGACCTTGAATAGTCGTCCCACGCTCTCGCCGAGCGGATTGATGGCAGCGACATGGCCGGTGAACACTTTGCCTTCGAATCCGGAGACGCTTATGGAGACCGGCTTGCCGAGCTGAATCTCGCCAATCGAGTTCGCGGGTATCTCGCCCTCAAAGTACACACCGCCCCCTCCGATCAGGTGGACGACAGTCGCGCCGCTTCCCACGACAGCGCCAGGCTGTGTAGGTCTGCCGGAAACCGTCCCGTCGAATGGCGCCCTGAGCTCGGTATCGGAAATAGAGCTCTGGACCTGCCGAAGCTGCTCACGCGCGACATCGATTTGGGCCCTTGCCGTGGCGGTCTGGGCCTTGGCGCCGTTCACTTGATCGACGTAAATCGAATCGAGTGACTTTTGCTCCTTTGCCGAGACGAGTGCCTGCTCGGCCTGCTGGACCGCAGCTTTGGCCGCGTCGACGTCCTCGACGCGTGTCCCATTGGTAAGCGTGGCCGCCGCTTGGAGAGCCGCCTCGTACTGCGCTCGCGCTGCCTCGGTCGTGGCCTGCTGCTGATCGAGCCTGTTCGCGGGAATCGCGCCTTCGGTCACCAGAGTCCGCGTGCGTTCGAGTTCCTTCTGCTGGCTGTCGAAGTTGGCTTTGGCCGACTTGACGTTCGCCGCTGCGGTCGCCCGGTCCTCGGGGCGCGCTCCATTGATGGCTTTGGCGAGCATCGCCTTAGCCGATCTGAGCTGCGCCTCCGCGCTTCGCACGGCCGACGTGGACTTGGCGGGGTTGATCTTAGCGTTTTGAATCGCCTGTGAGAGGCTGGCTTGCGCCCCCTGGTACTGAGAGAGCGCGCCCTGCACCGCCGCCTCGGCCTGCGAGAGCTGAGCCTGCAATTGGGTTGTGTCCTGTCTGGCGAGCACTTGTCCTGCATGGACCCGGTCGCCGTCTTTGACATACATCGCGACAATGCGGCCGGAGTTCTTGAACCCAAGCTCGGTATCTTCGCTCGTCGTAAGCTCGCCGGTTATCTCGATCTCCTTCGGCACGAGTTCCAGCCTGGCCGGCTGCACGGCGACGGCCTTGACCGGATTGTTCACGATCTTGGCGGTTTGGGCAGCTTGCATTTGCGCGGCGCGATTGACGCATCCGCCGGCCACAAGGGCTGCAGAGAAGACAGCGAAAAAACTCCAACGATTCATATCTATTTGCCTCCCGCAGCCTGCGCCGCTCCCACGTCGTCTGAGCCAATGGCCCTCTGAAGCTGTGAGTAAGCGGTGAGATAGTCGTAGCGGGCGCTGACCAGCGAGTTTCTGGCCTGTGTAAGCTGAGTCTCGGCGTCGATGACTTCGACGTAGGTGCCTTCGCCTGCGTCCTGGCGAATCTTCGAGAGCCTGTACACTTCCTCCGCAAGGGCGACTTGCTGGCGGGCGTTGTCCAGCCTCGAGCTCGCGCTCGAGAGGTTGGTGACGGCAGCGCGAACCTCTTCGGATATTCCAAGCTCGAGTTGCTCGAGCTGGATCTTGGCTTGCAGCTCGTCTTGCCGAGCAGCCTTGACGCGGTCTCTCGTAACGCCGGAATCAAAGATCGGGATGCTGAGAGCGAGCACTCCCGTAGTGGTTTCAGCGCTCGCTGTGAAGCCGGTGGCGTCCAGATTCCGCTGGTTGTTGAGCGAAAAAGTGAGGCTCGGATTCATGCCGGCTTCGGTCGCGCGGCGGATATCGGCCAGCGACTCGATTGTGGCCTGCAGGGAGCGCACCTCCGGCCGTTGCTTCTGCCCGGTCTCAACGAGCCCCGGAACATTCGAGGGAACTATCGGAAGCGCCGCCGGCTCAACAAGGTCGACCGGAGTTTCGATCGGGCGGGCAAGCGTTTGGTTGAACGTCTGCTTGGCCAGATCAAGGGCATTTTGTGCGGTGATCAGATCGCTCTTCGCTTGGGCGACCTGCGCTTCGAACCGCTTCTCGTCGACCGGAGCGACAGTTCCAGCCGCAAGCTCCTTTTGAGCCTGGGACAGACGCTCCTGAGCGTCGATCAGGGCCTGATTCTGCACCCCGACCGTGGCCTGGGCGCGCAGTACGGCAAGGAAAGCCTGCTTGGCTGCGAGGCGTTGATCGCTACGCGTGGCAAGCAGCGTGTTCTGAGAGGCACGCAAGGTCGCCTGACTCGCGCTCACGAGCCGGTGCATGTTGCCCATTATGTCGATCGGAATCGAAGCCGTAGCCGACAAAGTCTTCGTGTCGATCGGCTGGATGACGATCGGGGGCGAAGTCGGGCTGAACTGCGTCGAGATCTCTTTAGCGAACCGCGTGTAGGTGCCGTTAACGGTGACCTTGGGACCGAGCGCTCCCTTGTTCTCCGAGACGATCTGGCGGTTCTTCTCGACGTTGGATTCGCTGATGCGTGTCGCGAACGCATTTTGCTCAGCGATCGCAGCAGCTTCGTCGATCGTCAGTGGACCCTGCGCCGTACCCGCGGGGGTTTGGGCAGCAGCCATGAGCATGGCAATGCCATGCAAAATGAAACTCACTCTTCGTTTTCCCTCACTTGCTCCAGCCTTTCCAGTGTCGCGGAAAACTCATCGAGGAATTCCCGCATCGCTTCGATCTTGAACATCACCAGCCCCTGGTGCAGTGGATGGCGAAGAATGAGGACCTTGTCCCCAGGAACGAACCCCATTTCGGCTCTGGCTTCCGACGGTATCACGACTTGGCCCCGTTCTCCCACGGTTGCCGACCCGTAAAACGCCTCGGAAAATCCGGGGCATCCCGTCCTCGTCTCCTTTTTCATACTTTTCATATCTCAAACTCGAAGACACAATGTTACACCGGGCCAAGCGCGAAGGATGAGGCTTCGGGGCTAGCTGTGAACAATACGCAGAAAGCCTTGCGCACAACTGCGCAAGGCTTCCGATAGTCGACTATTTGCGACTCGGCCGCTAGGCGCTCGCGGCAGCGTAAACGGCCACTCGGCGCTTATTCTTCGGACCTTCGAATTTCACTTGTCCGGGGACGAGAGCGAACAGAGTGAAATCGTTTCCGATTCCCACTCCGGGGCCGGGGTGAAACTTGGTGCCGCACTGGCGAACGATGATGTTGCCGGCTTTGACGATTTCGCCGCCGTACTTCTTAACGCCTCTATACTTCGGCTTGGAGTCTCGTCCGTTCCTGGAAGAGCCTTGTCCCTTTTTGTGTGCCATCTTGTGTTATTTCCCCGCCTGGATGTCGGTGATACGGACGTGGGTGTATTGCTGGCGGTGGCCCCAGCGCTTGCGCTCGTTCTTCTTCGCCTTGTAGTTAAAGGCTTCGATCTTCTTGGACTTCGCCTGCCGCACGATCTCGCCCTTGACCAGGGCGCCTTTAACATGGGGGGCGCCGACGGACGTCTTGTCTCCGTCCACCACGAGCACTACTTCCCCAAGCTCGACGGCCGCGCCAGGCTCACCTTTGATCTTTTCGACGATCAGCACGTCGTCCTTGGCTGCCTTGTACTGCTTGCCGCCGGTCTTCACAATCGCGTACATAAACCTTCTCCGCACCCTGGGGCGCAAGCTCAAAGGATGACACATCCGAGGTCGGCGAGTCAACTTGGGCAGGAGGCTCTAGGCAGCTGCGTCGATCTCCAGAACGATCGCGAGGATTTCCGGATCGAATCGGCCACCGTCGGACGTGAGCATGCGGGGATCATCGGCGACGGCGAGCAGGACCGCGAGCGCTCTCGCAAGGAGCGGCGACTTCTGACCCCCATGGGAATCGAATCGCGCGCCCATGGCGTTGAGGCTCGGAATCAGTACGCGGAACTCCTCGGCCCGGTCCATTTCGGCGCGTTGGTCTTGGCCCGCGGACGCGTACGCCGGCGCGACGTAGACGAGGGCCGCCAGGATCTCCCGTTGGCTGTCGGACAGGTGGAGCGAGGACGTGAGTCTGTCGATCTCCGGGGATAGCCGGTCGAGCCGAGCCTGCGCCGCCTCGACCTGCTCGCTCGTCAGCCAGGCGTCGAGCCCTTCGAGGATCACACCGCCGGTTCGCGGTAGCTCGTCGAGCTTTCCAAGGAAGGTGACGACGCAATCTCGACCTTGACGCTTCGCCTTGTAAAGCGCGAGGTCCGCGGCTTTGATCAGCCCAGCAGCATCGTCCGCCGTCTCCGGGCAGGTCGCACAGCCGATGCTAACCGTCACCGACCTGTCGCGGCCGCTTCGCGTGAAATACGGGATTCCGGCAATCTTGGCCCGCATTCGCTCGGCTGCCGCGCGCATGCCGCTTCCGCTCGTGCCGGGCATCACGACGGTGAACTCTTCGCCGCCGTAGCGCGCGGCCAGATCATAGGGGCGCAAGCAGGATTTGAGTGCTTCTGCGACGAGGCGCAGAACCTCGTCGCCGGCATCGTGGCCCTCTTCCTCATTGAACGACCGGAAGTGGTCCACGTCGATCATCAACAATCCCAGCTCGTGGCCGGTGCGCTTGGCTTCCGTGAGCCTCTGGTTGAGGAAGTCGTGCATCGCGCGATGGTTGGCCAGCCCCGTGAGCGGATCGCGAGATGCCAAGGTCTCGAGCTCTTCGAACAAAGCCGCGGAATTAAGTGCAAGCGCGAGGTGCTCCGCGGCGGTCTCGAACAGCTCGCGATTATCCTCGAAGTACGGGTCGCCTTCCCTGCCGACGAGCTCGAGCACGCCGACGAGACGGTCCGAAATGACGAGCGGATGCACGCTGAGGGGGCCGGGCTTGAGGTAGCAGAACTTGGCTTCGAGGTTTGCGGTCAGGAGGTGGTCGACGACGCTCGACTGATGGAACGCCTGGTGGTTTGCTGCGACGAGCTCGGCCGCGCAGCTCGATCCTCCATTTGCGGAGAGCCGCGAGAGCGCGCTCGTTCCGAGCCTGCTCGCTCCAACGCTCGCCGCGAGCTCCAAAATGCCTTCCGCCGGCTTGACGGTCCATAGCAGCACCGCGGCAAGCTCCGCGGACGAGGCGAGCTCGTGGGCCGAGGCGACTGCTAGCGGCTGCAGCGTCTGGTTCATGGTGAGCGCCTTGCCGAGGCGCTTGAGCGAATTGGCCATGCGCCAGCTTCTGCTAGCCTGCTTCCTTGCGTGGCGCTCTTCCGAGGCGTTGATGACCAGAACGAGCACGTCCGAGCCGAGGGCGGCGCTAAAGTAGCGGCATCCGTCGTAGTAGACCGAACCCTGTACTCCCTCGGCCGCGGATTCGGCGAGGCCGGCGATCGGCGACTGAAAGACGCTCTCGTGGCCCTTTAGGAATGAGACGCGCTTGGCAAGCCCCCAGCTCGTGCGGGCGAACCCCAGGCCGTCCAAGATCGCTACTCCCAGCATGCTCGGGCTGAGCGAAGCGAGGATGCCGGGATACGGTAGGTCGAGAACAAGCTCGCCGCCGCCTTCGAGCAGAATGGCGAACGGGAAGCCGGTCCGCCGGTCTTCTCGACCGTCGGCAAGGGTCCTGACGCCAAGTTGCTGCAAAAGCGCAACGAGTTTGTAGTAGTTCTTTTTGTTGCTCAACCCAAGCGGTTTATCGGAATTCCATGAACTAGAAGTGAGCCACCGGACGACATAACCAGTAACATTGAGGAACAATATCCGTTTAAGCGGTAGAGCTTCGGGCTTCAACAGTTCGACTCCGGCGAGAGGACGGATACGTTCCCCCGGCAAAGCGTCCGGTCTCCTACGCATTCAGCACGATCGCATGCCCACCACACTTATTCGAAGCGCGCTGCTCGCCGGCTTGGCCGCGGCCCTGATGATCTCCGGCTGCGGCGGAGGGGGAGGCGGCGGCGGGATTTCAAGAGGGGGCCTTCGGTACACGACCGACTGGAGCCACATGAACAGCGGAGGGGCGACCGGCCTGTCGCAGGTCGTACGGGTTCTTCGCGGCTCGACGGTGATCACGTCTCAGACAGTGAACCAGGACGTTCCCGGCAAGGAGACGATCACTCTGGGCGGAATCACACCCGGTGAGATCGTCGTGCATGTCGACCTGTTTTCGTCGCGCAACGCCGGCGGTGTGGTGACGGGCTCGGCGGACATCGATTTGCCAAGCGGGGGTTCGGCGGTCGAAACCTCGGTGGGCGACCAGGTGGCATCGGTCAAAGTGACGCCCGATCCCGGCGTCGTGACCGCGGATCAAACGCGCCAGTTCTACGCTTCGGCAGCCGCGGCGGACGGGCGGGTGACATTCGCTCCGAGCACCGGGGCTTATTCTTGGACGGCGCTCGGCTCGGTTGCGTCCGTCGATCCGAATTCCGGGCTGGTGACGGGCCTGACGCCCGGCTCGGGATCGCTTCGAGCGACCTACGCAGCGTCTGGCGCGACGGGAAGCGCCGGGGTGACCGTCCAAGCGTTCAACGTCCAGAAGGGCAAGTGGACGATCATGGTGTTTCTGAACTCGGCGAACGATCTCGTGGACTTCGCCAAGCTCAATGTGAATCAGATGGAGCAAGTCGCCCAGGACGGCTCCGGAGTGCGGTTCGTGCTGGAATGGAAAGAGTATCTGGACTCGTTTTACAGTCCGGATCCAATTTTTACCGGCACGCGGCGAGTTCTGGTCAAGCACGACACGACAGACGATATCGTCAGCCTCGCTCCGGGGACCTATCAAGACCTCGGCTCCGGGGTGGACATGGGCTCGGCGAAGACGGTTACCGATTTCATCGCATGGACGAAGGCGCACTATCCGGCGGACCACTATGCGCTTGTGATGTGGAACCACGGCAACGGCTGGCAGCGCGGAATTCATGCGATGGCGCCACGGTATCGCGGCATCAGCTACGACTTCGAGACCGGAAACAATATCCAGACCTGGGAAATGGCCCAAGCGATCGGCGCCACTCATCTCGACATCCTCTCGTTCGACGCTTGCCTGATGCAGATGTCGGAGATCGTCACCGAGGTGAAGGATGCGGTCGACTACGTGGCGTGCAGCGAGGAGAACACCCCCGGCGTCGGCTATCCCTACGACAAAGTGTTCGCGCCGTTCTTCGCGAATCCGGATGACACGGCCCGGAATCTGTCGAAGGGGTTCGTCGACGGCATGATGCAGACGCCGTTTATCAACTCGGAGGCGATCACCCAGAGCGTGCTCGACATGAGCAAGATGTCCGGGGTCGAAACGGCGGTGGACAACCTCGCCGGTGTGATGATCGCCAATCGGTCGTCGTTGACCACCGAGATCCCGGCGGTGCGAGCCGCAGCGAGGGACTTTGGCGAAAAGAGTGCGTCGCAGTACTACTTCGACCTGTTCGACATCGCGAAGCGGATTCACGATGGCACGAGCGTTCAGGCTGTCGCGGATGCAGCCAGCAACGTCATGACCGCTGTTACCGCGGCCGTCGTGTGGGAAGGCCACAACACGCTGTCTTCCACCAGCCACGGGCTGGCGATCGACTTCTCGCCTGCAGCGAATTTCACGAATTACGCACTGGATTACGGGCAGCTTCGGTTCGCTCAAGAAACCCGATGGGACGACTGGCTGACGGTCGATCCTTAATAGGTCGGAGGGCGGAGGGTCGGGCGGCCCGTCGTGCGCGGCAATTGCGGCCAGTATTATGTCGGCATGTTTCTTGTTGCTGCGACGGCGATCGGCCAGGCGGCTGCCTCCGGTATTGCTAGGATCGTCCCTCCGGGTGCGACTCTCGAGAGAGTGCTTCAGGGGTACCGATTTCTCGAGGGCCCTGCCTGGTCTCCTAGGGGGAGCCTCATTTTTAGCGACATCGACGCGAACGTGCTATATGAGCTTTCCGGGGGCAAGGCGAGCGTGTATGAGAAGCCGTCGTACAACGCCAACGGCAATACCTACGATCGGTCTGGCGCCCTTTTCACTTGCCACCAGGGGAGCCGGTCGGTCACTCGGCGAGATGCGGACGGCACCGAGACGACGCTCGCCTCGAGCTTCGAAGGCAAGCGGCTGAACAGCCCGAACGACATCGTCGTTCGCTCGGACGGAACGGTCTATTTCACGGATCCGCCCTATGGGATTCAGCCACACCAGCAGGAGCTGGCTTTCAATGGCGTGTTCCGAATCGACGCGAAGGGCGCTCTCACCGCGGAGGCCAAGGACTTCATACGGCCGAACGGGCTGGCGCTCTCGCCGAGCGAGAAGAGGTTGTATGTCGACGATACGCAGCGCGGCAGCATCTATGTATTCGACGTCGCGAAAGACGGCTCGCTGTCCGGAGAGCGGCTGTTCGCGCATCTGCAGGGCACGAAACCGGGCGTCCCGGACGGCATGAGGATCGACGCTCGGGGCAACGTGTACTGTACGGGACCGGGCGGTATTCATGTGCTCGATAGCCATGGCCGGGTGCTCGGCGTGATCGCTGTGCCGGAGGTTGCCACCAACGTACAGTTCGGCGACCGCGACCTTAAGACGCTGTACATCACCGCCCAGGGCAGCCTGTACCGCATCCGCACGCTCGTCGGCGGCGAGAAGCCGAGGTAGGCTCGAACTTGGCATGAAGCTTCACGAATACCAATCAAAGGATTTGCTCGCCCGCTACGGCGTTCCGGTGCCGGCCGGCGAAGTCACCTCCGATTTCGCCGAGGCCCGGTCGATCGCCCAGCGGATTGGGGGCCAAGTGGTCGTCAAGGCTCAAGTTCTGATGGGGGGCCGGGGCAAGGCCGGAGGCGTGAAGCTTTTCGACAACCCTACTTCCGTCGGCGACTTCGTGCACGACCTCATTGGCAAGAGGCTGGTTAGCGTACAGAACCCGACGGGCATGATCGTCGACAAGGTGCTGGTGGCCCAAGCCATCGACATCGCGAAGGAGTTTTATCTCGCGGTCCTGCTCGACCGATCCCTGCAGAAAGTGATCGTGATGCTGAGCGCCGAGGGCGGCATGGAGATCGAGCAGGTTGCGGAGGAGAAGCCGGATTCGATCGTACGGGTGCCGGTCGACCCCGCATGGGGAGTTTTCGACTTCCAGCTTCGCAAAGCGGTGAGCGACGCGAGGATTCCGAAGGAAGCCCATGGCCAGATGATCGACATGATCAAGCGGCTGGTGAAAGCGTACGGCGAATCGGACGCGGACATGATCGAAATCAACCCTTGCGCCCTGACACGGGACGGCAAGCTCGTGGCGGCGGACGCGAAGGTTTCGATCGACGACAACGCTCTGTTCCGGCACAAGCAGTATGCGGGTACGACCAGCGATAGCGCCGAGAACCCGATCGAGGCCGAGGGCATCAAGCGCGGCATCGCCTATGTGCACCTCGGTGGGGACATTGGGATCATCGGCAACGGCGCGGGCCTCGTGATGCAGTCGTTGGACGAAGTCACGGCGGCCGGCGGGCGTCCCGCCGACTTCCTGGACGTCGGGGGCGGCGCCCAAGCCGAACGCGTGAAGAGCTGCGTTGAGCTCGTGCTGATGGACCGTAATGTGAAGGGGATTCTTCTTAACATCTTCGGCGGAATCACACGGGTGGACGAAGTAGCCAAGGGCGTGCTTCAGGCCTTCAGCGAGCTCAACGCGGATATCCCGGTCGTCGCGCGCATCGAAGGCACCGCCGTGGAGGAGGGCCGTCGGCTATTGCAGGGGACCAAGATCGTGCCGGCCGCGACGGTCCAGGAAGCGGCAAAAAAAATCGTCGAACTGAGCTACGCCGGGCGGTAGCGGCTTCGGAGCGTTTCCGGGCGCTTCTTGGTCATGGGCTCTAGGTTGAACGAAGGTCGCACTTCTCGGGAGTTCGTTTCGCAATTTTCACTTTTCTGTTGTTCGTCGCCCGGGGGTCTAGCGCGGACCGAGGCGGAGTGCGAGGCGCTTTAGATTGTCAATGTGCGGTTGGCCGCTTTTTGGGGCCAATAGTAGATACACGTCTGGTGGCTGAGTTTGTGTGTGCCGCGCCCTGGCGGGGCGTGTTTTGCGGTGGTTTGGGCAGTTGGTCGGCCCATGGCTGTGGGATCTAGGGGCGTCGATGCCGGTCGGCGGCGGGGATTCGGCGGCTGTCGAACCCTCACCCCTGGCCTTCTCCCTCGGGGGGTCGTCGTGGTGCGGGGTTTTGTCGGGAAATGCGTTGCACACGGAGTACACGGAGCGGACTGAGAGCACGGAGATGTCGCAAGCCGTTCTCAGTTTCTGTAGCCTTCAAACCCTCACCCCTGCCCCTCTCCCTCGGGGAGAGGGGCTCCGGAAACCCTCACCCCTACCCCTCTCCCTCGGGGAGAGGGGATGTTATTACGGATATGTCGCCATGCCAGCCGTTAATGTCCCAGCAGGCGGTGTAAGAAGAACAGCTCTCAAACCCTCATCCCAACCCTTTTCCCTCGGGGCGAAGGGATGTCGTCATGGTGCGGGGTTTTGTCGGGAAATGAGTTGCACACGGAGTACACGGAGCGGACTCAGAGCACGGAGATGTCGCAAGTCGTCCTCCGTTTCTGCAGCCTTCAAACCCTCACCCCTGCCCCTCTCCCCGGGGAGAGGGGATGTTGTCGTGATGGACGATTTTGGTCGATG
>JAICWL010000057.1 GCA_025934835.1 Fimbriimonadaceae bacterium | reverse complement strand
GTCTGCGCTCTTTTGGTGTGTCAGGTGACCGAACCGAACTCCCCAGGGAACAGCTCGTACGCGCGAGATTCCATGACCTCGACGATTCGGTCTACGGCTTCGACGAGCTCGATGTAGGTCGTATAAAGGGGCGAGACGCCGAGCCGAATTATGTCCGGCGCCCGGAAATCGGGAATCACTTTCTTCTGCGCGATCAGCGCCTGGTCGATTCGGTACGCGTGGGGGTGGCCGAACGCTACGTGCGAGCCGCGCTCGCCGGAGTTACTTGGCGAGTTCAGGGAGAAGCCATGCGAGCGCAGTCGGTCCTCCCATAGCTGCACGAGCAGCTCCGTTTGAGCCATTGACTTTTCGCGAATGGTTGCAATTCCAGCTTCGAGAACCAGGTCCACACCAGGCTCGACAGCGGCCATGGAAACAATCGGCGGGGTGCCCGCCATAAACTTTTCGATGCCGTTCCTAGGCGAATATCGGAGATCGAAGTGGAACGCATCACGCTGCCCGAACCATCCTTTGATCGGACTCGACAGTCGCTCGCACAGGTTCTCGCGGACGTACAGGAAGGCAGGGGAGCCCGGCCCCCCATGAAGGTGTTTGTAGGTGCAGCCCACTGCCATGTCGGCGCCCGAGCCTTCCAGGTCCACCGGAACCGCGCCGACGCTATGGCTGAGGTCCCAGACGACCAGCGCTCCAGCCGAACGGGCCGCGCGATTGATGGCGGCCATGTCGTGGATGCGACCAGACTTGAAGCTCGTATGCGAAAGGCTCACGAGCGCGGCGCCACTGAAATCCAATTCAGCGGGGCTCTGCGCCAGCCTTAGCTCACGAGAATGGGCATGTGCGAGGCCCTGGAGCACATAGAGATCGGAAGGGAAATTGCCTTCTTCGCTAACGATGACCCCTTCCGGCACCGCCTCGAGCGCGGCGCCACAAAGCTTGTAGAGGTTCACAGAAGTCGAATCGCACACGACGACCTCTTGGGGCTTGGCGCCGATCAGGTTCGCGATCTTGGCGCCCAGGCGTCGGGGGAGATCGAGCCAACCTTCGCCCCAGCCGCGCACCAAGCGGCTTCCCCACTCGTCGCGGACTAACCGCTCGATTCGCTCGGATGCCCCAATAGGAGCGCGTCCGAGCGAGTTGCCGTCGAGGTAGATAAGCTCCGGATCGTCGATCACGAACCGGTCGCGGAATCCGGCCAACGGGTCGTGCGCGTCGAGCTTCGCGGCTTCGGCGCGCAAAGCGTCGATGCTAGGCCGGCTCACGGCTCGCTTCCGGCCGGTCCAGATCGAAGCCGAGATCGTACAGGCGGGCATATTCGCCACCCTCGGCCAGCAACGATTCATGCGTTCCCCGCTCAACGATCTTGCCGTGGTCCAACACAAGGATCTGGTCCGCCTGTTGAATCGTCGAGAGCCGGTGAGCAACGGCGAAGGTCGTCCGACCCTTCATCAGCGGCGTCAACGCGGCTTGGATCAGCCTCTCGGATTGAGTGTCCAGCGACGAGGTGGCCTCGTCGAGGATTAGGATGCGAGGGTCCTTGAGAATGGCCCTCGCGATCGCGATCCGCTGCTTTTCTCCTCCCGAGAGCTTGTAGCCTCGCTCCCCGACGATGGTGTCGTACCCCTCAGGCATCGCCTCGATGCGCGAGTGGATCTGAGCGGCTTTGGCCGCTGCGAGCAGCTCCTCGTCGGTCGCGTCCGGCTTGCCGTACCGAAGGTTCTCCCTGATGCTTTCGTGCACGAGGTACGTCTCCTGCGTGACCACCGCGATGATCTTGCCGAGCGAGTCAAGGAGGATGTTGCGCACGTCGATACCGTCGATCTCGACCTTGCCGCTGCCGACGTCGTAGAGCCTGGGAATGAGGTAGGTCAGGGTGGTCTTGCCGGAGCCCGAGGCCCCAACGAGAGCGACAAGCTGTCCTCGCTCCGCCTTCAGATCGACGTGCGACAGCGTGGGGGTTTCCTGTTCGGGGTCGTACTTGAAGCTGACGTCCTCGAAGGTCACATCCCCTCGTACCGCCTCCGGTTCGAGATCGACTCCCGTCGCCGAGTCTTGAATCTCCTGGGGCAGGTCCAGGTACTCGAAGATCCGGTCGAATAGCGCCAGGGCGCTGGTGAGCTCGACCTGTACATTCAGCAAGTTCGTCAGCGGGAAAAACAGTCGGGACTGAAGCGAAGTAAACGCCACGATGATGCCGAGCGTGAGGTGCGCGTCGCTGCGCTGGATGATGAGGTAACCGGCGAGCCAGTAGACCAGCACCGGCGTGATCGAAAACGTCAGCATCATCACCGTGAAGAAGGCGCGAATGATCATCGCCATCTTCACGTTCGTGTCCGTGAGCCCTTCGTTGATCCCTTCGAAGCGATCCACGGCCATCCGGCGCCGGCCGCTAGTCTTGATGAGCAGCGCGCCGGACACGGAGAGCGTCTCGTTCATCGTCGCGTTCATGTCCGCGAGCTGCTCTTGGCCGAGCTTGCGATACTTCCGGGCGAGGCCGCCCACGCCGGATGCGAGAAACGCGAACACCGGCAGCAGCCCTAAAGAAAGCAATGTGAGCCGCCAGTCCATCGTGAACATGGCGATGATCGTCGAAGCGACCGTCGTGAAATTATTGAGGACATTCGCGGCCGTGTCGCTGACGACCGACTGGATTCCTCCTACATCGTTTGCCAGCCTGGATTGGATTTCGCCGGTGCGCGTGCCCGTAAAGAAGCGCAGCGACATTCCCTGGAGGTGCTCGAACAGCGAGTTGCGCAAGTCGCGCATGATGCGCTGACCGACCAGTACGCTGAGGTACCCGAACCCGAGCGAGGCGACGGTAGAACCGATGACGGCCGCCAGCGTGTAAAGGGTGAACGATGTGATCACCGCGAATTGGGAGCGGCGAAGTCCGTCGTCGATGATGCGCTGCAGGAAAAACGGAGTCAGCAGGCTGAGGCCCGCCGATATGAGCACCAGGATGAACGTGAGAGAAACCTGGACGCCGTAGGGCTTGAACAGGGCGGCGACCCGCCGAACCGTGCGCCGATCCAGCTTTCGCGGCTCCATCTGCCTTCCCCAGACCATGCCCATAAGGTTCTATTGTCCCTCAATTGCTGGAAGGGCTTGCCGTTTGCGCGTCTCAGGCTCCCCCAAAGGGCAGGCCTAAATGTCGTACTTGGGGGCTTTGCCGAACAGGCTATCCAGCTCCATAGGGCTGACCAGGACCTCGCGCGGGCGGGGGCCGTCTCTCGGACCTACGATCGAACGCTCCTCCATCATGTCGAGCAGCCGCGAAGCCCGCTGAAACCCGATGGAGAACTTTCTTTGGAGCATGGAAGTGGAAGCCTGTCCGCGCTCGACGGCCCAACGGACCGCATCTTCCCACAACGGGTCGGACTCTTCACCGAAGTCGCCCCCTTCTTTGCGCTCGTCGTAGGTCGCTTCCTCCACGGGGCTGAGCGTGTACTCGGGCTGCTGCTGGTCGCGCCAGAACTTGCAAACTGCCTCGATCTCTTTCTCGCTCACGAAGCATCCCTGCACCCGGAGTGGCTTCGCGGCATCGATTGGCTTGAAAAGCATGTCCCCTTTGCCGATCAGTGCTTCGGCGCCCTTCTGATCCAAGATCGTGCGGGAGTCGATATAAGATGCGGTGCTGAACGCCATGCGTGACGGGATGTTCGCTTTGATGAGGCCGGTGATCACGTCTACGCTCGGCCGCTGAGTGGCGATGACCATGTGAATGCCCACCGCGCGCGCAAGTTGGGCCAGCCTCACGATGACGGTTTCCACGTCCGCCTTGCACTGGATCATGAGGTCCGCAAGCTCATCGATGATCACGACGATATAGGGCAGCCGGTCTGCAAAGCTCGCCTTGGCGTTCCAACCGTCGATGTTGCGGACGCCGCTTTCACTGAACAGGTCGTACCGACGGTCCATCTCGCGCCACACCGCGCGGAGTACTCCGGCGGCCTCCTTGACATCCTTGATGACGGGGCACATCAGGTGCGGCACGTGGTCGAAAAGCGTGAGTTCCACCCGCTTCGGGTCGATCATCACGAACCGCACATCCTTGGGCGTGTTGCGCATCAGCAGACTGGTGATCATCGTGGCGAGGCCGATCGACTTGCCCGAGTTCGTAGCACCACCGACCAACAGGTGCGGCATCTTCGTGAGATCGGTGTATTTGTTGACGCCGCCTACGTCCTTGCCGAGCGCGATGGCGAGCCGCGAGGGGTGGTTTCTAAACTGGGGATCTTCCACCAGCTCACGCAGCGTGACCACGGTCGGCTGGGCATTGGGCACCTCGACGCCGATGGCTGCTTTGCCTGGGATCGGGGCTTCAACGCGAACCATGCTCGCGGCGAGCTCCATCGCGATGTTGTCGGCGAGAGCCGTAATACGGTTCACGCGAACTCCGGGTCCGAGCTCGATCTCATAGCGCGTGACCGTGGGTCCGTTGCCGATTTCGACCACATCCGCCTCGATGCCGAACTGCTGGAGCGTGCCTTCGAGCGTCTCGATGTTCTGCTGCATCTCGGCGGGCGACCGCTTCGGCTTGAGTATCGCTTCTGCGAGCAGATTGAGGGGAGGGAGCTGATACCCCTCCTTGGGGATCGGGGCGTCGACGCTGAGCGTCGGGCCGGCGACCGGGCCGGATCGAATGACCGGCTCTCGCTTGACTTTGCCGGGCGGTTCCGATTCGGGCTCGTCGTCTTCTACGAAGCCGCGTACCTTGCGGGGCACGTCCTCGACGATCGCGGTACGGAGCGCCTTCGTCTCTTTGGCTCTGATGGGAGCGATCGTGGATTTGCGGCCGAGCGCCCTCGTTTTTTCGCCGGTCGAGGCAAGAAGCTGCCGGATGGGCACGTCGACGCACAGCACGAGCCCAACGATGCCAATAGCGGTCAGGCAAATCGGCTTGGCAGCGTCGAACAGGAAGCTGAGCAGCCAGCCGATAAACCCGCCGATATATCCGCCGCTCGCCTCGACCACCGTCGTATCGAAGTAGTCGCCATTTAGCGGACGAGCCATTGCGCCCAGCACCGCGACGAAAATCAGAAACAGTCCCCAGCCCAAATGCGCAACGCCTGGACCCCGGCCCCGGATGAGCCCGACGCCCATGCAAACGAACAGTGGCGGCACGATCCAGGCGCCCTTGCCGAACAGCACGGAGAAAAACGAGCCGAGCGCGTGGCCAATGAAGCCCGAGTTCGGTGACGCGAGAGCCACGACGATCACCAGGGCGAGCGCGATGGCTAGAATGCCGGTCACGTCCCGCGAGCGGTGTGAAACGGTGGCTGATTGGCGCGGTCTCTTCGCCGAGTCTCCCTTCGGCGAGGCCGGCCGGGTGCTGACCTTCATGCTTCGTCCTGTGTCATTTCGAGATGCCAGTCCGTGGCAATCTTAGCCCAGTATAGCTTGTTGGCCCGGGTCCCTTTGGGTAGAGGCACCAACTAGTGGCAATGCTGCCCTCGGCGGGTGGCTCCAGTTATAGGTTGCGTGCTTTGCTGGGACGGGGTGACCAGCGAGAAAGTATTCGTTGCATGCGCAAATTGCTGATTTCAGCCTTAAAATGAACCCGAGGTGAATGCGATATGCGTTCTCGCACAACTTCCGTTTCGGTTCTTTTGGCGATCTGCATCCTCGCAGTCTTAGCCGCAAGCCGTGTTTCACCCCCGCATCCGCCGGTGCGGCCCGAGGCAGGAGATCTCGATGCCGGGGCGCAGCACCGCCTTCCGGTTCATTTCAGCACGCTGGGCCATACGTTCGTGGGGTCCGATGATACAGCGCTCGGAGTCTGGGAGCCGGCTTCCAACCAAGGAATCCAGATCGATGCGAACAACGATATTTGGCATTCGGCGCACATCAACGCCATCCTTCCCCTGAATACGGGGGGCTATCTGATCGGCACCGAGTCCGGCGGCGCCTTTCTCGCCGGCGCGACCTTCGCGTTCGCCTTGAGCAATGCTTGGAATGACCCGGACATTTCCAGCATGACCTTTGGGGCTAGAAAGTACGGCCAGCGCCAAGTATTCGTCGCGGGAAGCGGCTTGTACGTCAACGACCCCAGCGACACGCTTCCCTACTTTACGTGGAACCGCGTCGACACATCCGGAATGTTCGGATACGGATACATCCGCTCGATCGTCTACGACCAGAAGCGTGACGTGCTCGTTGCCGCAACTACGAGCAGGGGGATCATGTGGGCCGCGATGACTCCAGATCCCGTTCACCCGATCTGGCATTCCGCAGAAGGCTCGTTCGTCGGGGACTGTTGGAGTCTCACGCTGGGCCCTGGTGGCCGGGTAGTCGCTGGAGCGTTCCGAACCGATTACACCTCTCCGCGCGTGCCGATCTATTACGGCGAGTGGTCGCCGAGCCATCAAATCCTAACGCTCACGATGCAGCCCTCCACGTTCAGCTCGAACGTCAACCCTCAGAACACCATGTTATGCACTTCGGTGGCTTCGGAGGGTGATAACCCCGAAAACATGGTGGCCGTGTCGAGTGACAAGAACGGCTCTCGCCCTACCAAGGGGTTCATCTCTCAGGTTCTCAAGTCCGTCGACGGAGGAAAGAGCTGGTTCGAAGGCGGCTACACCGTTCTGAATAGTCCAACCAACAACGGCGACCTGCACCAACAGTCCGGCGACCAGGGGCTCGGATACAACAACTGCATATGCATGTCGTCGCTCGGGCCGAGCTACGTTGCGATTGGCTGGTCCAACGTACCGTTCGTGTCGGTAAATGGCGGCTACACCTGGAGTCCGGTAGACGGTTCATGGCAAGCCAATCAGCAGAACGTGTTCAACGTCGGCTTAAGCGATTGGAATATGCATCCGGATGTCCACACCATCCAGTTCGCGGCGAACGACCCGGACACGATTATCGTGGGGGATGACGGAGGGTTCGCTATCAGTAGCGACGGCGGCCTGACAGCACAAACTGGCCAGAACCGCGTGCTGAACACCGTGCAGTATTACGGTAACGAGTTCGGTGTAAGCGAGCGCTTCGATGGTCTTTGCTGCGGCGGCACGCAGGACAACGGCGACTGCTACACGGTCGCAGGCGCGGGCGTACCCTACCAGAACATCGAACTCGGGTTCGACGGCAACGAATGCCGGTTCATAAAGCCGGGCCAGATGATTCACGGCTCGGGCAACGGAGTTACGATCTCGACCTGGGACGGAGTGGTTCTCCACGACGGATCACCAATTCCGATCACCATGCCGAAGCCGGGCACGGATCGGCAGCCTGCGCTGAAAGACAGCTTTTTCGAGCCGGTTCCGGAGGTGGATTTCCAGGTGGCCGGCCTGAACGCCTACGCCGTTGCAGTCGCCGGTTCGGACGTGTATGAGCTATTGGGCGATGCCGAAGGACACGCGCTGCAATGGCGCTACACGGGCACGGCCCCGTTCAACTCCGGAGAAAGTGTGACGGCGATCGGGATCATGAACCTGTCAATCGAAGGCATCTACATCGGAACGAACAAAGGCAAGATCTTCGTCATGGACCCGATCTCGGGCGGGACCACTCTGGCCACTATCAACGGCCTCACCGATCCCTTCCCCGGCGCCGGAGTGGGTCGCGTCAGTGGGATTGGGTTCACCCGCACGAACGATCAGGGCTACGCTATCGGAAACGCCGGGGAAAGGTCGACAGTCCTCAAGACCAGCGGCACGCTGCAGACCTTCGTTTCCGCCGCCAACCCCGCGTCCCACGAACAACTGACCGGCCTTGCTATCGGCGGCGACCAGATAGGGCTGTTTTCGCCAAGCGTTTACGTGAGCACCGACTCAGACGTCTTCGAGAGTCTGGACGGCGCTGGATCCTGGGGGCTGAAAACCACCAATCTGCCGACGCGAGCCCATCTGAACGGCTTGCAGTTCGTTGTGCATGCTGACCGGCAGGCTTTCCTGTACGCCTCAACCTATGGCCGAGGCGCTTGGCGAATGCAGGTTGGAGGCGTGTTGAGCGGTAGTCCGTAGACCTTCGACCGCTCTGGAGTGCCCAGCTATGACGGCGCACTCCAGAGCGACTAGGTTTGAGCGGCCAGTCGGCCGACGATCTGTAGATTCTTATCCAGCTCCAGGTAGACGCTCGGATTCGCAGGCATACGCAGGGCCCTTCTGGGATTGAGACAGCAACATCGGATGGCCGTCTCGGCCCCAAAATCCTCGTTCAGGTTTCGAAACGCATCGAGGAGCGAGATGGCGCTTCCTGCGAGCGTGCCGTCCTGCAGGCGCACCTGCCCCTTGCCTACAACGACGGGGATATCCCACATATTCACGATTTGCCCCGGAGGCAGCCCGACGGCCATCGTCCCATCGCTGACCGCGATCACACGGTCAGCAGGCTTGCACTTGAGCAGCAACGCGGCGGCCTCTTTGCACACGTGATGTCGGTCGTAGATTAGCTCGCACGTGAGTCCATCGTTCGACAGGGCGTATCCGACCGTGCCCGCCTCGCGGTGGTGGAGGCCTCGCATGGCATTGTATGTGTGGGTGGTGTGCGCGGCGCCGAACTCGAAACCCCTTCGGGCCTCCTCGTAGGTGGCGTTCGTGTGCCCCATGCTTACGATCACGCCCCGCTTCATGAGGCGAGTCGTCAGCTCGAGAGCGTGAGGCTGTTCCGGCGCCAGTGTCACCACGCGCAGGCGCGGGTCATCCAAGATCGCATCCCAAGCGCCGGGCCGGTCCGGGGGCTGTGCGATGAATTGCTGGGGCTGAGCCCCGGGAAACTTTGGGCTTATGAACGGTCCTTCTAGGTGGAAGCCAAGAATCATCGGATGCTCGGGCAGGTTGGCGAGAGCCTTTAGAATCGCATCCGGCGGGGCCGTGACCGTCGTTGGCAGGAACGCCTCGTAGCCGAGCTTTTCGAGCTTGCTCGCCCAAGCGATAATGTCCGCTTTCGATCCGGACATAAAATCGAGCCCGAATCCGCCATGCACGTGTATATCGACGAAGCCCGGCACGAGCAGCCTGTCGGCTGCCTTGGCCACGCGCACAAACTCGTTGCGCTCCCAATCGACCTCGTAGCTGCCGAAGCCCTCGGCTCCAAGAAAATCGTAGACCGGATTCACGGCTTTAAGGCATACCCGCCTTGGTCACGCAGAACCCGGCCCTCGAGCTCGAGCATCGTCAGCTCGGAAAGCACGTCCGCCGCATCCAGTCCCGTTCTCTCGACGATCAGCTCAGTGGCGAGCGGGTTCACCGAAAGCACCCTGAGGATCGCGCTCCCCGACGCGGACGCAGTGGCTACCTGCAGCGGCAACGAAGGCTCCAAGTCGAGCTCCTCGAGAAGCTGGTCCGGATGGGCGACGAGTGTCGCGCCGTCTCGAATCAGGTTGAACGATCCGCCGAAATTCACCTGGTCGATACTTGCAGGAACCACGTACACGTCTCTGCCCAGTTCGGCGGCGGCATGCGCAGTGCGGATCGCTCCCGAGCGGTAGGGAGCTTCTACTACCAAAACGGCTTGGCTGAGCGCCGCCGCGAGGGCGTTCCGAACGAGAAACTTATACTCACTCGGCTTGGAACCCATCGCAAACTGGCTGATGATGCAACCGTTCTCGCGGATCTGCCGGAAAAGCCCAGCGTGGACTGCCGGGTAGACGTTGTCGACCCCACCCGCTAGGACCGCCACCGTCTTGCCCCCGACGGCGATCGCGCCTTTGTGAGCCGCGGCGTCGATGCCCAGTGCCCCGCCGCTCACGATGGTCGCTCCGGCGCGGGCGAGCGCCTCGGCAAATTTTTGTGCGCACGCCTTGCCGTAGGTCGAGGCGCTACGAGTGCCCACGATTGCGACGGTCGGCTTCGAAAGACACTCGATGTCGCCATGTACGAAAAGCGCGGGCGGGATATTCGGCGCCATGGCGAGCATGGGCGGGAAATCGGCTTCTTCGAGAACCCGCACGCCTTGCGCCACTCCGCGAGTAAGGGCATCCATGCTCGCGTACCCGAGGCGCTTGCGCTCGATGTCGGTGAGCAGGGGGCTCGAACGAATCGCTTCGAGGGGATCGCCCGCAAAAGAGCCGAGCCCTTCGATGAGGGCTCGGCTCCTAGCCGGAGGTGCTTCCGCAGCTAGCAGAAGCTGCCAAAACTCACGGGTCATACCGGTTCTAGCCGGCGCCGCCCAGACCGCCGGCGCCACCCTTGCCACCGAATACGCCGTTCGCTGGAGGAGGCGCGGGCGCCGTGAGAGGCCTCAAGTTATTGTCGATCGAAAGTGCGAAATGCTGCTCGGCCTGATTTCCCAGCCAGTCGGAAACGGAGAGAACTATATCCTTCCGTCCATCGCTTAGCGGCTTGTTCTTGCCGAAGTTCGAGAAGTACACGAGCACGGTGCCATCCCGCTGAAGCTTGTATTCAAGGGGTTGTCCGTCCACTGTGACCTTCAGCGTCGACGGGTTGACTCCCGACGCCTCATCCTCCAAGGTGAACATGAGGTAGAGCTGCTGCCCGGAGACCTGCTCGCCCGGGTTGGGGAACGTCATCTTGACCTTCGGAGGCGTCAGGTCCACTCCGAGGTCTTTGTCGAACGCGATCAGGCTGCCGTCTCGCGCCGGCACCAGAAGCATCGTGCCGGAGAGGATCGCAGGCGCCGACGCCGCCACCGAAATCACCTTCTCGGGCTCTGACTTGTCGGTAGTTCTACCGGAACCCTTGCCGGATCCAGGGCCGCCTGGGCCACTACCGCCACCCTTGCCCGGTCCCTGGCGGCCTCCTCCGAAGCCACCCGGCCCACCTGGTCCCCCAGGAAATCCGCCCGGTCCGCCAGCGCCGCCCGGAGGCCCTCCGGGACCGCCGGCAAGGCCACCGGGCCCGGCGCCGTTCGCTGTGCTCGACGACGGCGAGGTTTCGAACGGCCGGACGACGTAGCTCCAGAGAATCTCGCCTTTATACGGGTCGATCAGGTTAATCGCGCCGTTTGAGGTGGGAACGATATAGAGGTCGCCGACCGGCGTCGGCTTCACAACGGGAAAAGAGCCCAAATTCGTCGCGTTCGTGGTCACCTTCTGTGCGCTTGTGCTCGATCCGTTTTCGAGCACAACTTGCGCGCCGCCAGGGGAGTAATAGTCGGCATTCGGAGTATGCGGCACGCCTGTATGCCTGATCGGCTTGCCATTGCGGTCGTAGAGGAGCGCTTGGCCGTCGCTCGTCAAGACGAGGATGCCCTTATCCGAAACGGACGGCTCGAAGTTCAGCTGACCCGGCGTCGAGACCTGCCAAGTCGGGAAGCCTGTTGCACCGTTGATCTTGATCAGGTACGGCCCGGAAGTTACGAAAACTTCGCCGCCGTTGACGACCGGAGTCGCAGCGGGCGGAAGCTGCGAAAACCTTTGGTGCCACTCGATCTTCGGGTCGAGGGTGTTGACGCTCAAAAGGTCGTTGTTTCGGGTGAAAACCAGGATGCTGTTGTTGATCGACGCGATGTTGCCGTAAATTCCGTCGTGGATTGGGAACGGGCTCTTCCACACGGCCTGGCCCGTCGCCGGGTCGATCACGTTCAGCTTGTCGTCCGAGGTGGCGTAGGCAACGTAATTGCCGACGACGACCGGATCTCCGATCACCGGGAACTCCGTGATGAAGGTCCATTTCGACCGGCCCGTCTCCGGGTCGATGCCATAGATCGTCTTGTTGTCGCCCGCGGCAACGAGAACACCGGCCACCGAAAGTGGCGTTCCTTTGAACACGCCCGCAATCGGATCGATGGCCGGGAACCGCCACTTGAGGTTGCCGGTGTCGTGGTCCAACGCAATCACGCGGCTTCCGATCGCGGAGTAGATGGTGTTCGCGATTACCAAGGGCGCGCCGGAGGAGGCCACTGTGGTGGGCTGGAAGAATCGCCAGGCCACCGGAGCCGGCCCATCGAATTGGGCGAAAGCGCAAGCGGAGAAAGCGAGTGCTGCTAGCCCTACGGTTATGGTGCGGATCGTTCGCATGTTATTTGTTCGTCCTCCCGGAGCCAACGGACCATTGTAGTCGCATTGGCGCGGCCAAGTCCAGAAACCGAGAACAGACATAATTTGGGACGCGCGGAAGAGCCCGCACGTCACGCCGGAACGATGAGCGTCACCATCCTCTGCTATCACAAAGTCGGCTCGCTGGAAGACGAGGGCCGGTCGCTGAATGTGCGGCCGTCCACTCTGAAATCGCATATTTCCTACTTCGCCCGCAAGGGGCTGCTGTTCGTTACCGCCGGAGAGCTTGCCGGCGAGTGGCCCAGCGCTGCTGCCTGTTTCACTTTTGACGACGCATACAGCTCGGCGCTCGAGCACGCGGTGGACCTGCTGGGCCAATTCGGCGAGCGCGGAACGTTCTACGCCGTGCCAGAGTTCGTCGGCTTGGCGTCGAGCTGGGACGGCGAGCGGGCCCGGCCGCTGGCGAAGTGGGACACGCTGCGCTCCGCTCAGTCGGCGGGGCACGAGATCGGCAACCATACGCTCACGCATCCGAAGCTCGATGAACTGGCCGATGCGGACGTCGAGCGCGAGATTCAGGGCGCGCACGACCGGCTCGTCGAAGAGGGGTTGCACCCCGGGAGCGTATGCTACCCCTATGGCGCGTACGACGACCGATCGCTGAAAGCGGCGGAACAAGCCGGCTACAAGGTAGGAATGGCCGTCCGGCCCATAGCAGCCTCACCCTTGCTCGCGCTTCCGAGGGTGATAGTCGCATACAGCGATTCCCTGCCGCTGCTTCTTTACAAGCTAAACTTGCGTCCGCTGCTTCGAAGGACCCGCGCCCTGCAAAAGCCTTGATGCACGACGCGTTGGGGCGGTATCCTCGATTCCTTCGGGCTCATAGCTCAGTTGGTTAGAGCGCACCCCTGATAAGGGTGAGGTCGCTAGTTCGAATCTAGCTGGGCCCACCAGAACGGCAACGAATTTACATGCCGGAAGCGGAGCGCGCCTTCTCTTGTTCCTGCAGCAGCATCTGCCGCTTGACCCGCTCGGGAACGATGCGCTCGCGCTCGTGCGTCGGGCGGAATTCGAGCCGCTCCACGCCAAGGCCCTGAAGCACTCCGCGCTCGACGGCGGAAAAGTCAGCGGGATCGTTCCGATCGAATCGCATCGGTTCGTTCAAATGCACCGGCGGATTGGTGATGATCCTGATCCTTCTCAAGATGTTTTGAGACGCGGCGTGCAAAACGAATGGGTGCAGCAGGAAGACGTCGCCGGCATTGCCCACGGCCTCTTCGAACTCGTGGCATTGCCCGACGAGCCCCCGAAAGTCGAACCCGCCCGGCAGTATGCCCTCGGGATGTTCGGCAAGGAATCGTGCGACAACCGGGACCGAGTCCGTGGCGATGTAGGTCGGCCCGCCCAGATGCACTACGTCGGTCCAGTTGACGAACACCAGTAGACCCTGCTCGGGTGAATCCAAGAAATGCCGAAAGAAGTCGCCGTCCTTGTGCCAGCCATTTGGCCACTTATCTGCCGGCTGCCAGGGGTCGTCGGCTCCGATCCCAAGATTCACGATGAAATGATCCGACCACTGCACGGGACCTCCGATTCTCTCTGCCCCGCCCAGCAGGTCGCACATTGCATCGAAAACGGCAGGCGCAAACTCCTTCACATCCACCCGCCGGTCTCCACCCATGTGAATGCGCACCTCTTTCCAGGTCGAAGGATCCTCCAAGTCGTATCCAAGACGCGTGAAGCATTCCTGCGACCATCGCTCCGCGACCTCGCGAGGAAATGCGCCTTCGAGCTTCACGTAGCCCTTGTGCAGAAAGTGGTCGATGTCGGAACTGGTGAGGGCTCGGGTTTTCATTTACGCGATCCTGAAGGCAAGGCGGCATCCGTTCTCAGCGAGAGCTTCCGTCCGTGAACCAACGCATCCAGCCATTCGGCGGACCGGTCGGTGTACGGGCGTTGCTGCTCCGGAGTCGCAAGATTGTTATGCGGTGAATCTATTAGCGGCACGGCCTCTTTCGGACCCTTGATCAAATTGAAAACCGTCCAAACCCCGGCAGGGGGAGAAACGTTGTCGACGAATCCCATAGCAACGAGAGAGGTCGCGTGGATATGGGGAGCGAAGTTGACGCAGTCCACATAGCGCGCGGTTTCCATGACCTTCGGATCGTTCGTCGGGAAGAATGGATACCCCTCCTGACGGCCGTGAAGCCCCGCGTTCAAATCGCAGCCTGCAGGCACATCCACGATGAGGTGCGTAACACGCGGATGGAGCCCGGCCACGGCAAAGCTCTGCTGGCCGCCCATGCTCGTACCCAATACGACGAGGGTCTTGCCGTCCCAGTCCGGGCGGTGCGTCAAATAGTCGACCGCGCGATAGTCGCGCAGGTACATATCTACGAAGTAGCTTTTCTCGCGGTCATCCTGGCCAATCGTCGCGTAGTTTTTCAGCGCATTGGGGAGCGCGTCGTAATACGGCTGAGGCTCTGTGGGCAGCACGTCGTGCGGCTCGATGTCGAGCGCCAGCCAACCATCCGAGGCAGGGCCGACGACCCACGGGCTCCAAAGACGATACGGCGGGCTAGCCCACTGGAGAATCAATAACGCAGGGAACTTGCCTGTGCGCTTGGGCTTTGCGATCTGCCCGTACACGTGCTCGCCATTCACGTGGTCCATTCGGATCGTCTCGTAGTCGACGCCCGGGTTGTCGGTGGATTGCGGCGTGAGCACCGGGTTTTCCGGGACCGCATCGAGGTCGGCGATCTTACGGCGCCAGAAAGCGTCGAAATCCTTCGGCCTAGGCACGACCGGCTTCAACGCCGTCGGGTCGATCGCCGCGCCGAACGCGAGCGGCTTTCCGGTCGGCGGCTTCAGCGCCAGGTAGATCATGGCAGGCTCTGAGCAGCTCACTTCGATCCGGCCCTTGCCCGATGACAGGTCGAGTTCGCCGGAGCCGATCGGAACCGCGTTGTTCTTGCGCGCCGTGTAGGTCCAGCGCTCGCCAGGTGCGCCCGAAGGCAGCGTCACAGTCCATCCCGCCCGCTCGCCGAGAGCGTAGATACCGTTTTTATGGTCCGGAACGACCACCGGGGCATTGCTGCCTTGGGCCGGCGATGCCTGGCGCAATACGGCGCCGATTCCGATCAACGGGGCGACGAGGGCGGCTGCGAGCAAGAATCTTCGATGGATCACGAAAGCACCTCGAGGCAATGCTCTTGATAATATACGGTTAAATGTTCACGGGCGGAATGGCCCCGCTCAAATTAGGATCAGCTACCTTCCGACGCAATTCGGGCAGACGACGGCTTCGAAAAATCTCACTTGGGCCCGCGTCTTGCTATTGTATACTGAACGGGAATTTAACCGTAAATCATGCGCGCGACGATTCGCGATGTGGCCGAGGCGGCCGGGGTGTCCGCCATGGCGGTTTCCGCTGTCTTGAACGGAACGGGCCGAAACGTGAAAGTCAGCGGCGAGAAGGCCGAGCTGATTCGCCGCGTGGCGCGCGAACTTCGGTATCAGCCGAACCACCTCGCGCGCAGCCTGCGAAATCGCAAGACGGGCATGATCGCGGTCGTCTTCCAGCACTTTGACCGGCTGGGCGAGGAACGACCGTACTATCCCCAGCTTCTAAACGGCGTCATGGCCGCCTTGTTTCCCGCCGGATACACGCTCTGTCTTTGTCCGAGGTTGATCCACGGCGATGACGCCGATTCGATTTCGGACGGCCGATTCGACGGCGTGCTCTGGTGTCGGCCGGACTTTTCAGACGCCTGCCTGGACGCGATTCAGAACTCGAGCGTCCCGGTGGTCATGGTGCATGCTCCGCCCGGCTCGGTGCCGGGTGTGCCCACTTTCTGCGCCGACAACGAAGCGGCGATGCGGCGCGTGGCAGCACACCTTGCCGGCTTGGGCCATCGCAAGGCTGCGGTCGTCGTCGATCCGATCAACGCGCACACGGTCGAGGGTCAAGTGAGGAGCGACGCGTTCCTTTCCGCCGCATTTCAGAAAGGCATGGCCGCCGATGTCGTCGTTTGGGATGCGCCCTACCGCGAACTCGAGGCGTACGCGGAGACCACCAGGCCGCACACCGCGCTCGTGTGCTTCAGCGACACCATCGCAGGCAGCTTGCTTTCGGCATGCATGCAACTCGGCATCTCCGTGCCCGAAGACGTGTCGATCGTCGGCTTCGACTCGTCCGCGTTTTGCGAGGGTACGCGGCCTCGGCTCACTTCGGTCAATCAACCGGTCGAGCGTATGGCTCGAGCGGCTACCGAACACCTTATCGCTTTGATCCGTGAATCGGCCGAGGGGATCGGTCCCTCGCCCATCGTGTCATCCGTATACGACTGTGGGCTCGACGTTCGAGACTCCACAGCCGCGCCATCCACTCACTGAAGAGCATTTGCAATGAATACAAAACGAGCCTTCACACTCATCGAGCTCCTCGTCGTGATTGCGATCATCGCGATCCTCGCAGCCATTCTCTTCCCGGTCTTCGCCCAGGCGAAGCTCGCGGCGAAGAAGACCCAGTCGCTGAGCAACCTGAAACAGACCGGCCTGGCCATTCAAATGTATTTGAACGACGCCGACGACCGATACCTGTGCGCCTTTAACGGCGACACCGGCGGTTGGGCCGAGTACGACACTCAGGGCAACGACCTCCACACGATGTGGACGATGAACGTTCAACCGTACATCAAGAGCATCGCCCTGAATTACAGCCCGGGTGACGGCCAAGCCGGCCAGATCGACTCGACGATCCCCTGGGCGGGAACGCACGTCTCGTACTCCACCAACGGCTGGCTGACTGGCTGGAACAACGGCTTCTTGCTTCACGGCCCCATGGGCATCCTTGGCTGGCAGGGCTGGCTGAACGGTGGCGACGGCGCGAACGGCTCCTTGAACGCGAGCCAGGTCACGCAGCCTGCCGACACCGTACTCCTCGCCGAGCGAGACTCGGACGACGTTTCCAAGTATCAGAACGCCCATGGCGGCGCCTGCTGCGGTGGAAACGGCGGCACGTACTCCGCTTTCGGTCCGTTCACGGTTTTCACCGACCAGCAGGAGTGGGCGCCGACGTCTATTCCGGACGGCTCGCCGACGATTCCTCCATACGATAACAGCAGGGCGCACTCCGGGGGCGTCGGCTTCAACGAGAGCGCCGACGGTGCGGTCTCCACGAAGTTCAGCGGTCAAGGCATTTTCGTGTTCTCGGACGGTCACGCGAAAGCGATGAAGCCGGTCGCGACGAACCCCGACCAAATCAATACTCCCAACCTCAATAAGTGGGACGCACTTCGCTAAGAACAACTCGGATCCGGCGGAGCGCTTCGCCGGATCCAACGTCTGCTTCCGAATTGGATATGAAATCACTCCGCTGGATCTTGTTTCTGCTCGTGCCCGTCGCGCTTTTGGCGGCAGGCTGCTCTTCCTCGCCCCAAGCCTCAACGCCCGAGCAACAGAAGGCGTTCGCAGGCGGTCCGCCGCCCGCGGACTATATGAAGGGCGTTCAGGCCGGAGCCGACAAGGCACGCCAGTCCGCTGCCAACGCCGCCCAGAACGGGGCCCCAAAGAGCGGCGGCTAAGATTTGCGCTGACCGAAGAGCAATGGCTGACAGCCGGTTGCTCTTAGCGGTTGCTGCCACAGACTACGACCCTGTTCGGCTTATCTCGAGCCGAACTACCCTGAGACGGACCCTGGGGTCCCCACCGAATGACCGATTCCGTTTTTTATAATGCGCACCATGCGCCAATTGGGGCCTTCGCGACCTTCACGTTAGGTTTCCCAGGCTCGAAAGGGGGGTTCGGCATCGAGCTGGCCAAGCCTGCCGACGAGCCGATTTACATCGGCGTCGAAGACGTCGGCGGCGGCTCGTACTCTGCTCTACCGTTCTTCTCATACGCACCCGAAGGCGAGCCCGAGAAGCGAGCCGAAGCAGACTACGACGTCGAGGGCCTCGCCGAGTTCTCGCGTCCCCGCAAGGTTCGGCAGTTTCCGCCGAGTGCGGTTCGGCGCAATATGGGCGCAGGCGTCGATGAATGGCAGGCAGGCGATCTGACTTTTCGACTCTACTCGCCTGTGCGATCGGTTCCCGACCCCGACAAAGCCGACCCGGATACCTTGCGAGAAGCGATCGCGCCGGCCGTACTGGCCGAGCTGACCGTTGACAATCGCGAGGGCGCAAAGCCTCGACGAGCGTTTTTCGGCTTCTCGGGGGCGAGCCGGTCCTCGGGAATGCGACTCCTCGACGAATCCGGGCTTGTCGGCGTGGGCCAAGGCGCCTGCACGGCGATTGCGACCGACGACCGCGACGTCTGGGCGGGTCTTGCTTTTCAGCCCGAAAAGATCTTGGAGCCGAGTGACGACGACAACCTGGCCTTCCTCGTCGGCAATCTAGGGCTGCTCGTCGGTGTCGTAAAACCGGGCGAGCGCCGGACGTTCCGGTTCGCCATCGGATTCTTTCGAGACGGTCAGACGACGACCGGCATCGAGACGCGATACCTCTACCGCCGGTTCTTTGGCTGCATCGAGGACGTTCTAAAGCACGCCCTTGCAAATTTCGCGCGTACTTCGAGCGAAGCCGAGGCGTTCGACGCTCGGCTCCGAGAACGTCTTTCGCCCGAACGGGCCTGGATGACGGCGCACGCGATTCGCTCCTACTTCGGTTCGACCCAACTACTCGAGCGCGAGGACGGACAACCGCTTTGGGTGGTGAACGAAGGCGAATACCGAATGATGAACACGTTCGACCTCACGGTCGACCATGTGTTCTTCGAGATCGCCATGAACCCCTGGACCGTGCGCAACGTGCTGGACCTGTTCGTCGAGCGCTACTCTTACGAAGACGACGTGCAGGTTCCATGTCAATCAGAGCCCAAGCCCGGTGGGCTGGCTTTCACCCATGACATGGGCGTCGCCAACGCGTTCTCGCCGAGGGGCAAGTCAGGATACGAGCAGTCCGGGCTTACCGGCTGCTTCAGCTACATGAGCAGCGAGGAACTCCTCAACTGGGTGCTCACCGCCGGGCTTTACCTAACTCATACCGGCGACTCCGCGTGGGCCGCATCCCGGCGCGGAGTGTTTCTCGACTGCCTCCGGAGCCTGGAAAATCGCGATCACTGGGAAGATGCCCTGCGCAACGGAGTTATGGGACTCGATGGCGCGCGCTGCAGGGGAGGGTCGGAGATCACGACCTACGACAGCCTGGACGCCTCGCTCGGCCAAGCCAGAAACAACTTGTATCTTGCCGTTAAAGCCTGGGCGGCGTACCTGCTGCTGGAGCGGGCACTTAGCGGACTAGGCGAGACTTCCGGAGCCTGCAGGGCGCGTGTGCAGGCAGAGCGCGCCGCCGCAACCATCCTTGCCGCCCGGGACGGATGTGGGCTGCTTCCCGCCGTGATCGGTGAAGGGGTCGATGCGCGCATTATTCCGGCGATAGAGGCGCTCGTTTACCCGGTGGCCGCCGGCTTGCATGACGAGTTTCCCGAGCTGCGGGCAGCGCTCGGCTACCACCTCGAATCGGTGCTTCGAACGGGCGCCTGCAAGTTCGCGGACGGAGGTTGGAAGCTGAGCTCGACTAGCCGCAACTCCTGGTTGAGCAAGATTTATCTTTGCCAGTTCGTGGCGGAGCGGATACTTGGACGCCCGATAGACGCCGAAGCCGACCGTGCCCATGTTGCCTGGCTGCTGGACCGGGACAACGCGTACTACGCCTGGAGCGACCAGATGGTCGAAGGCAAGGCCGTCGGCAGCCGCTACTATCCACGCGGAGTGACGAGCGTTCTTTGGATGTGTTCGGGCAACCGTCCGATTGCAGAGCTTCGCGAGCTGTTGCAAAGCCGACCTGGGAGGGCGGATTGAGATGCTAGGATTACTCGTTCTTTCGGTCGTTGCGCCCCTGAGCGCCCCGCGGATGATCGCCATCGACGCGCGCAAGCAGACGCCGATCTCACCCTACATCTACGGAATTAATTATCCGGACAACTGGATCTATGACTGGCTCAAGGAATGGAACGCTTATCACGACGGCTTCACGCTCGCCCGCGAGGGTGGAAACAGGTTTACCGCCTACAACTGGGAAACGAACGCGAGCAATGCCGGCAATGACTACTTCTTCGAGAACGACGACTATCTTGCGGTGAGCAACGATCCCGGTTGGACCGTACGGCAGTTCCTGCGCGCCGTCCAGGGCGCCAGGGCGGCCGCCTTGGTCACGGTCCCCACTCTCGGCTATGTGTCCGCCGACAAGACGACCGAAATGAACGGCAGCCGCGACGTGGGCCAAACGCCGAATTACCTCGAAACCCGTTTTCTCCGGTCCTACCCATCCAAGCCGGGAAGTCCGCCGATGTACCCGCCCGATCTGACCGACCGCGCGGTGTATCAGGACGGCTTTGTAGCGTGGGTCGAACACGTCAAGTCGGCAACCACGCCGGTTTGGTTTTCCCTGGACAACGAGCCTGACCTTTGGAGCGGCACCCATCGGCGAATCGAGCGGAGCAAGACGACTTACGAGAGGATCATCTCCAACAACATCGCGTACGCCCGCATGATCAAGAGCGTGGCGCCGGACTCGCTGGTGTTTGGCCCGGTCAATTACGGCTGGCAAGGGATGAAGAGTTTCCAAGATGCTCCGGATGCGGCAGGTCGGCCGTTCGTCGAGACTTACCTCGATGCCGTTCGAAAAGCGAGCAAATCTGCCCACCGGCGGCTGGTCGATGTGTACGACTTCCATTGGTATCCCGAAGCGACCGGCGGAGGCGTGCGCATCATCTACGGTCAGAGCCCCGACAAGCCGGAGACCGAAGCGGCGCGGATCCAGTCGCCGCGGTCTCTTTGGGACCCGACGTACGTCGAGAAAAGCTGGATCACGAACAGCCTCGGCGGGAAGCCGATCATGATGCTTCCCCGAATGGCCGAGAAGGTAGCCAAGCACTTCCCCGGCACGAAGCTCGCGATCACCGAGTACGAATTCGGCGGGCGAACCAAGATGAGCGGGGCGCTTGCCCAAGCCGACGCTCTAGGCGTCTTCGGCAGATATGGGCTGTTTGCAGCCTGCCATTGGGGAATCAACCACACCGAGAAGCCGGTGGATGCCGCATTCGAGGCGTTTACCAACTTCGACAGACGAGGGGGGCGCTTCGGCGACCGCGAGCTTGCCGTTCAGGGCGAAGATCCGGCATCGAACTCGGTATATGCGGCGCTCGACTCTCACAACCGCCGCCGAATGACCATCGTCGTGATCAACAAGACGGCGGAGCCGATGCAGCTGCTCCTTTCGCCTCGCGGGTTCTCGGCGCGGAGCGTGCGCGCTTTCGCGGTAGTCAGTGGATCTTACGACGATCCCGCGCCCGCGGAGGCTCGGCTGGACGACGGGCGCATCGCGCTGACGGCGCCGCCCCTCAGCATTGTTACGGCTGAGGCGCTCCGCCGATGAACCTCGGGTGGCTTACTTCTTGCCGTCGATGATCGAATCCACCAGCCCGTACTCTTTGGCTTCTTCGGCCGACATCCAGTGGTCGCGGTCGCAATCGAGCCGGATTTGGTCCGCAGCCTTACCTGTTCGTTCCGAGAGAATGCGCACGTAGGTCTCGAACATCTTGTTCATTTCCTCGAGATATATCTTCGCGTCTGTCATCGTGCCGCGATACCCGCCGCTCGTCTGATGGATCATGATCCGCGCGTTGGGCATCGCGTATCTCTTCCCCGGCTCGCCTGCCACCAGGAGCGCTGTGGCCATCGAGGCCGCCATCCCCACGCAAACGGTAGCGATGTCGCACTTCACATGCCGCATCACATCGTAAATGGCGAGCCCGGCCGAAACGCTCCCTCCGCCGCTGTTGATGTACACGTCGATGTCCTTGTTCGGGTCCTCCTTTTCGAGAAACAGAATCTCGGCGACGACCAGGTTGGCGAGCTGGTCGGTTATCTCATCGCCGATGAAAACGATCCTATCTTTCAGCAGGCGCGAGTAGATGTCGTACGCGCGCTCTCCATGCGAGCTTT
>JAICWL010000008.1 GCA_025934835.1 Fimbriimonadaceae bacterium | reverse complement strand
CATCAGTCTGCCAATGGCATCGCGGTCCCTCTCGTGCCCACCCTCCGGCGCAGCTAAATGGCCGGCGCTCATGGCAACGATGCGGTCGCAGTGATCGAGCAGCTCGTCCAAATCGAAGCTGACGACGATGGCCGCGGCCCCGTTGCGCGCCTCCTCGCGAATCGCTCGGTAGACGTGTGCGGTTGCGTTGAGGTCGAGTCCGCGCGCAGGCTGGAAGGCAAGAATCAGCTTTGGTTCGATGCTAAGCGCCCGCGCTGCGACGAACCTCTGCTGGTTCCCGCCGGAAAGGCTCGCGATCGGCAAGTCCAGCCCGCCGTACCGCGTTTGGAACTTTTGCGCGATCCCCTCCGCGGCCCGCCTCCTTCCCGCTCGGTCAACCATCGCACCGCGCGCGTTCGGCGCAAGCCGCTGCAAACCGAGAGCCGCGTTTTCGTCGAGACTCCAGCTTTCCACTACGCCCTCGTCGTGGCGATCTTCGGGGATAATGCGCACCCCAAGCTCGATTCTTTGCTCGGCGCTGAGCTTCGTGGCGCTCCGCCCGAGCAGTTCGATCGTCCCGGAATCGAGCCGCTGAATGCCAAGGATGGCGCGAAAAAGCTCCCTCTGGCCACTGCCATCGACACCTGCGATGCCCAGCACCTCGCCGGCTCGCGCCTCGATGGACACATTCGAGAGCAGCTCGCCGCCTCCTTGCCTCCGCACGGTTGCGCCCTTCACGCTCAGCGCCACCGGACCCAGTGCGGGTGTGCCCAAGTCGTCGCGAACGAGAACTTCGCCGCCAACGATCATTTTCGCGAGTTCCTGCGGCGATGTGTCCGCAACAGGCAGGTCTCCGACTAGACGTCCCCCGCGCAATACGGTCACGCGGCTGCAATGATCCATCACCTCCGGCAGCCGGTGAGTGACCAGAATGACCGTCGAGCCCTCTGCGGCAAGCTGCCTCATGCTCGCGAACAGAGAGTCGCTGTCGAGCGGAGAGAGCATCGCCGTGGGCTCGTCCAGGATCATGATCCGAGCCTTGCGCCAGAGGAGCTTGAGTATCTCCAGCTTTTGCGCGCCTCCCGGGCTCAGAGACGACGCTTCGGCGTGCCAATCAAATTCAAAGCCCATCCGCTGGGCGAGCTGATGGGCCTCTTCCAGCGCTTTGGCGCGGTTGATGATCCTTCCGTGCTCCGCGCCGAGCATCAAGTTTTGAAGGCACGTCAAGGCGGGGATGACGCCATAGTGCTGGCTGACCATTCCTATGCCGGCTTCGATCGCCTCGGCGGAGCTAGCGAACCGTCGCGCTTCGCCGTCGACCTGGATCTCGCCCTCGTCGGGGGCGATCGCCCCATACAAAATCCGCATCAGGGTGGTCTTGCCGGCGCCGTTTTCGCCGACCACCGCGTGCAAGCTGCCGCGCGCGACCTCGAGGTCGACATGGTCGAGCGCGGTGACGGCTCCAAATCGCTTGGAAATGCCGGTCATCGAAACGGCAGGCGGCGTCACTACCTCGGACTCATCTCCAGAAGCACTTCATATAAAGCTGCCGTCGCCCACTCACCGTGGCCCTCACGCTCCAGCGCGGCGAGCAAGCCGTCCACGAGTTCGGTCGCGGGGATCGCTGCGTTGACGGCTCCCGCGGCGTCTTTGCAGTATCCAAAATCTTTGCGCTGGTTCTTGACGCTAAAACCGGGCGTCCAGTCTTGCTGAAGGATCTTTGGGCCGTAATTCTCAAAGGCCCAGCTTCCGGCAGCCCCACCACCGATGAGATCGCGCGCCTGATTGGGATCGAGCCGGGCTTTTTTAGCGAAGCTCAAGCATTCGCACAGCCCGACCAACGCGCCGGCAACCGCGATTTGGTTGGCCATCTTCATCATCTGGCCCTGGCCGGGACCGCCAACGCGCTCGGCTCGCTTCGCGTACGCTGCCACGATTGGTTTCGCCCGATCCACGAGCTCCTGCTTACCGCCCATGAAAATCGTTAGCTTGCCGTTTTGCGCCCCGGCACTTCCCCCAGTGATCGGCGCGTCGACGAAGCCGAAGCCATTCGTCGAAAGCTCAGCCTCGATGTCGCAGGCTGCGGTGGGCTCGATTGTAGAGTGATCTACGAATAGAAGGCCGGGCTTGGCTTCGGAGACTAACCCAGCTAGGCACTCTCGCACGTCCTCGGTGCGATTGACGCAAAGCATGACCGTGTCGCAGCGGCTTGCGAGGTCGCCCAGCGACTGGGCTACGGATGCGCCGAGGCCCTCGGCCTTTCCAGGTGTTCGGTTCCAGACGACGACTTCATGTCCAGCGGAAACGAGATGGCCGGCCATCGGGCGGCCCATCGTTCCCAGACCTACAAAACCAACCCGATGCATCGAGACTCAGGGTACCCCTGCAATCACGCTACTTTTGCCGCCGAATGAGGGCGCCGTGCCCGTGCGCCGGGAAGCCTTCCATCTCTCCGAAAGCCTCGATCGCGCCGACTAACGGCTCGAGCTGCTCGGGGGTTAGCTTTGAAACGCTTTGCACCTTCAGGAAGTCGAGCACATTCAGCGGGCCGCCGAACCTGGCCGCCGTTGCCGTCGGCAAAGTGTGAGAAGGGCCCAGCACGAAGTCGCCGGCGCTTTCGGGCGTGTGTTCTCCTAGCAGCACGCATCCGGCATTGTGGACGGATTGAAGTGTCTTGTCGGGGTCTTCCACGGCGAGCGTCAGATGTTCCGGAGCTATCGCATTCACTGCTTCGATCGCCTCCTTCATATCCCTCGCAACGATTGCGAGCCCGTGCTGAGCGAGCGCTTCACGCATGGTGGCTTCGCGCGGAGCTCCGCGCATCTGCCTGTCGGCACAATCCAAAATCCGGCGAGCTTGAGGCTCGCTCAGCGCGACTAGGAATCCGGCGTTGTCCTCGGCATGTTCCACTTGAGTGAGCAGGTCTGCTGCAGCCCACTCCGGATTGGCAGTATCGTCGGCGAGCACGCACACCTCGCTCGGACCGGCGAAGGTATCCAGACCAACCTGCCCCCAAAGCTGCCGCTTCGCCTCGTTTACGTACCGGTTTCCCGGCCCGACGATCTTGTCGACCTTCGGCACACTTTCGGTTCCGAGCGCGAGCGCGGCTACCGCACCCGCTCCACCGACCTTGAAAGCCTTGGTGATGCCGAGATCTCGCAGTGCGATCAGTACCGCAGGGATCAAGGAGCCATCCTTGCGCGCGGGTGTTGCCACAGCTACCGAGGAGACGCCCGCGCAGAGCGCGGGAGTGGTGTTCATGATGACCGAACTAGGATAGGAAGCCAGGCCGCCGGGGACATAAACCCCCACCGCCGAGAGCGGCCGGAGCCGCTGGCCCAAGCCGCCTTCCGACCAAGAGAAAACGCCGTCACCGACGGGCTCTAGCCCGGCGGTCATATGCCTCATCTGCTTGTCGTGAAACGACCGAACCCTTTGGATCGAAAGGCGGATCGCATCGAGATACCGAGGTTCGAGCGTCGCCGATAGCAACTCGGCTTCAGAAACTTCGAGCGATTCGAGGCCGGGCGCGTCGAACCGCCGGGCATGCTCCAGGAGCGCATCGTCTCCGCGCAGCCGAACCTGCTCGATGGTGCGACGGACCGACTCGGCGACTTCCGACTGGATTTGAGTGCCGCGGCGTTCCAAAGACGCTATGAGATCGCCTTCGCCAAAGCGCACGAGCTTGCAGATCATGGGCACTGATTAAACCCCTCTGCTAGGCCCGGACCTGGTGCTCGGTCGCTAGAGTTGCTTTTCGCTTGGTCGAAGCGGCCAGCCGGTCTTGCAACCCTGCCTCCTCGACCACGATCGGCTCGAATCGGAATTGATCGAGGAACCGAAGGTCATTCTCCAGGAAGTTTCTCAGGTCGTCGACGCCGTAAGCCATCATCGGGATCCGTTCGACGCCAAGTCCGAACGCGAAGCCGCTGAACTCGTTGATGTCGATTCCGAACGATTCGAGGATGTTCGGATGGATGAGCCCGGCGCCACCGAGCTCGACCCATTTCCCGCCAAAGAGCTTCGGCGTGGAAATGGCGTAGTCGACGCCCGGCTCCACGAACGGAAAAAAATCTGGTCGGAATCGAACCTTGACTTCCGGCCCGAACATCGCTCGCGCGAAGGCGCCCAAAGTGCCCTTCAGGTGCGCCATTGACACACCTCGGTCGATCATGAAGCAATCGACCTGATGAAATGTGTGCGAATGCGTTCGGTCGACAGCTTCGTTCCTGTATGTGCGGCCCACCGTGAAGCAGCGCAGCGGGGGCCGACGCACCTCGAACACTCGACCTTGAACCGCCGTGCACTGAGTGCGAAGAAGGTGCTCATCGTCGATGTAGAACGTATCCTGATCGTCCATCGCAGGATGGTCGGGCGGATAGTTGAGTGCGTCGAAGTTGTAGCGGAATTCCTCGAGCTCTGGCCCGTGGACGAACTCGAATCCGAGCCCGCCGAGCACCCGCTTGATTTTGTTCGTGGTCTGCTGCAGCACGTGCTCCGATCCGAAACGCGGTCGTCGGCCAGGCATCGTCACATCGATTCGATCCCCTTCAAGCCGGTGTGCGCTCTCGGCCTGCTTCAGCGCTTCGAGTTTCTCGTCGATTTTCGCTTGCAACCGCGCCTTTGCGTCGTTCACCTGCCTGCCGACGTCCCGGCGCTCTTCCGGAGGCATTTGGCCAAGCTGACGCAAAATGCCTCCCAGCGCCGCGCTCTTGTCTTTCAGAAACCGGTTTTCAGCCTCGCGCAGCGCCTCTATGGTTGCGCCAGCGTCGATAGCGGCCTCGGCCTCTGCAACGATATCGTCGATGGATGGCACGCCTAGGTATGCACGAATTCGGCGGCCAAAAGCAATCACTTCGGCGGTGCTACGGGTCGGCCGACCCCACCGGGCCAGTCCGGAAGGTTTGCCATCCGGAGCATCGAAACGGGCCATTGGCACTTGAATTCCATGCGCTCAAAGTCGTATAGCGCCCGTGCGGCACCCACCAAACTGGGCACAACTTCGACCTCGACCGGGTTGGCTGCAACGAGGTTTGAAATGAGCACGACGGACCGGGGCTTAGTGGCGGAGCGGTTGACCCAAACTCCGTGATCCCGGCAATCCTCGAAACCGCTAGGATCGAATTCGTATCGGAAGATGTTGCCACCACGCCAGGGAGTCTCCCAGCTTGCGTCGATAAGCAGGCGAGTGTCGTCTGGTGTCCAGATCGCGATTCTCGGGCACTGGCGCGGGAACAGATAGGCCGGAGAATGGCCTTCGTCGATCGCATAGACCAGCGGCTCGTGATGAGGATGTCGTTCCGGGGCTCGGGGCACGAAATCCTCGATGTCTCCTCGGTCGCTGAAATGGAACAGTTTCGGCACCCGCATCGATTCAATATGCTCCACCGCTCTTGACTTGGTCCAGGTTGGTCTCAGCGCCGTCAGATTCGGCTATGCTCGTGGTACCGGCGCGCGCCGGCGTCATGCGAACCCATGGTCGGCCACCTTTTCTATGTGTTGGCAAACGGCAAGCAGGATCTTTCGCGGTGGCTACGCATCGCCGCGCAAGGGGATGAGATCGTGTTGTATTTGACCGATCTGTGCCATCCGGGCCTTCTGAGCGGTCTGGCTCGAGTTACTTGCCCACGCGTCCATTTCGACTCAGTGCTCTCGGGCGGCGTGGTGCAAATCGTCTCGGAAGACGGATACTTGGTGGCTCGGCGAGATGGCAGCCTTCTGTCTCTCGAGTTTCGAGGCGAAACAGACCGTGCCGCGACGAAGGTGAGCTTAGACGCGCTGGAGTTGCAAACAGGCATCGGAAACGTTCAGGGGTCGCCTCCGTCGGCAAGAAATACAGGCGTCTAGAGCACGCTGGCGATGGCGTCAAGGAATTCGTCCCGTTCAACGCACCACCTTCCCGCGAACGGCCAGCCTTCCGGCTGAAAGACGATCTCCATTTCGTCGCCCAGGTTGCGAATAGCGCAAGTGAAATCTCCGGCGACGATCTGCGACGTGGCTCCGGCGATTGCCATCGTGAGAAGCTGAAGATCGAATTCGACTTCGAAGAAGCGCTGGTCGGTCCTGGGAAGTGCAAGGTCATAGAACTGCAGCATGCACACCTGGCCCGGGACTCTTTCGATCCGCACCCAGCGCTCGACATCCGGTCGTCCTTCTTCCCGCGTACTTATCAGTCCGTCTTTCATGCTCCTCGTTCCAAGTCGCGCGGCCAGGGCGCTTCTCGATGCTTCTTTGGCGAGGGGTTGATGCGGATTGTTCGGCTGGAGTTGCAGGCAATGCTTCGGGCCCTGGCGGCGAATTCACCGCCAGGGCCCGAAGAGCCGCAAGACTAGGACCTAGTGCCTTACTGCGCAGGGTACGGCTCGTTCGTGGAACGGTGCAGGCTGTACCAGATGATCCGATTCAACTTGTCCGGGTCTGCACGGTCCATCGAGCTCCAATCGAGGCTCTTGGTGACGGCGTACCAGTGCCGGTCGGCCGCGTTCATCTGCGCCTTGGACGGGTTTCGCTCGTCCAGAGCGACTAGGTTCGGCGTGGCCTCATAAGGCGTAAGGTCGGCAGTGTCGGTGAAGCATTGGGTCATCGGGAGGGCGAGCGCATCGAAACGGGTCATCGGAGGCAGCCCCAGAATCTCTTCGATCGAGCGCACCATGTTCGGCCCAACGTAAAGGCTCGAATCGACGAAGTGTCGCTTGGTGTAAGGGCTGATGACTTGCCAGCTCGTTCGGTGCCCATCCACATGGTCGAGGCCGGCCTGAGCGTCGTCCTCGGTCACGAAGATTGCCGTGTCCCTCCATTGCGGACTGTGCGACACGGCCTCGACGATTCGTCCGAGGGCAAGGTCGTTGTCGGCCATCATCGCGCGGGGTGTTGGATACGTGGGATCGGTGCCTTCGCTGTGATCGCATGGCAGGCTCATGATCATAAGGTTTGGGACTCGGTTCGCTTTGCTCTCGGCCGAGTACTCCTTGATGAATTCGTCTGCGCGCCACTGGTCGTTTTGCAAGAGCGGCCAGAAGAGTACGTTCGGGTTCATGTATGGTCTCATGCCACGCACGTCGGTTGTGGCGATCGCCTTGAACTTGTGCTCTCCGCTCTTCCTGTCGTCCCACGCCTCGAACCAGTCTTTCGGAGCGCGAGGCGAGAACTGTGCCTTGCCCGAGTCGCAGAATTCCCCGAAGATGCGCACGGATTTGCCATGCTTGGCGGCCATGTCCCATAGCGCGCCGGTCGGGTTCAGCGCCATCGCATCGTTTCCTTCATCCGGATACGTGCGCGAGTAGCCCACGTAAAAACGCTCGACATACTCGTTGCAGAGTCCCTGAACGCACCAATTGTGCCCCTCGGCGCTGTTCGTTCCGCTTACATAAGCGTTATCGAACAGAGTGAACTCCCGGGCGAGCTTCTGATGGTTCGGCATGACCTTCGCGCCAAGCACCGCCAGCTTCGCGTCGCCGTTCCCTTCGTCCATATCTCCATAGATCTGGTCGTAAGTGCGATTCTCCTTGATGATGTACAGCACGTGTTTGATCGCGCCCTTGTACACCTTGAGATCGGGCTTGTAAAGGCTGGCCGGGTCGTTCCAGTGATCGTTCTCCGCGACGCGCCTGGTTTCTGATCCCAAATCACTCGCGAGGTCGATAACCGAAACGGTGCCCTGGAAATCGTGAGAATTCCCCGGCTTTCCGAGCAGCGTATTCTTTACGGATCCATTTCCCTTATTGTTCAGAACGAACGCTTGGGCGCCGTCGAGGGCGATGGCGGTGGGGAAGAATCCGACCTGCCGAAAGCCCAGCACTTTTCCGCTGCTCCTATCAATCTCGCACACGGCGTTGTCGCCGCCGTCGCAAACATACAGCCGATCCGCCGTGACCGCGATGGCGTTGGGAAGGCTGCCTAGTAGCCTGGCCTTGCCCCACCGGATGGGGATGTCGCGCACTTTCACGCCCTTCGACAGGCTAAGCTCCGAGATCGAGTCGGACATCGTATTACAGATGTATGCAGTGTCGCCGTCCACCGCAACGGCGTCCGGGTGAATACCCACCTGGATGTTGGTCGCTTTGCCGCTCGAGAGGTCTAGAATGGTCGCCGAGCCGTTCATGACCACTCCTCGGTCGTCCGTTGCCAGAGGGGTTTCCTCGCTGTCCGATTTTTCATCCGTGGCAGTCGGCTCGCGGCCGCCCCAGTTCGACACGACGAGCTTCGTCTCGTCGCCGGATAACCGCACGTCGAAGGGGATGCTCTCCACCGGGAGCGTCCGCACCAGCTTGTTTTCGTCAAGATCGACTTCCGCGACCGCGTTCAAGTCAGCGCAGGCGACGTATAGGCGCTTCCCATCTTTCGTGATGCACAAACCGCCTGGAACGGGATTCTTTCCCTTGGGCTCTTTGCGAAGCTGGATCGCGGGCTCCGGGGTGAGCTTGTCGTCGGCGTCATCGAACGGTTGGATCGTGCCCTTGTCGGTGCTGGCGTAAACCTTGGAGCCGTCCGGACTCCAGGCGATCCCGCGAAACCCCGCTCCCGAGCCGAGCTTGGCTTGGCTGCCTGTAACGATCCCGGATGCGTCGCAGAGAAAAACGTCCGTATGGTTCAGAACAGCTACGGTTTTCCCGCCCGGCCGAATTGCCAAGTCGATCGGCCTTCCGACGAAGCTGATTGTGCCCGGTGGAATTCGTTGTCCGGTGCTCACGATAAAAGTGCCGTCGGCTTGAGGACCGAGACGAAGCTCTGCGACCTTCGCAGCTACGCCGAGGCCGCAAATACCCAAACCGGCAAGAACGACGAACCGACTTCCTAGTCGCACCATGCAATCAGTTTGCCCCAATCGCCGTCTAGAGGGAAGCTATTTTCGCCAAGCGATATCGCCGCCGGCGACGCCCCAATCGTTGTCGAAGAAGCCTGCCGCACGCACTCCAAGAAGTCCGCTCGACAGCGAATCAGGGCTCAGAAGCAGCAGGTCAGGAAAGCCCGCGCCGGAAAGGAAGATCGGGATGCGGTCCGCCAGTCTCATTCCAACGATGCCCGTACCGGAGATCGCGCCGACCGATGCTAACTCGCTTCCAGGCCGCGGACGAACGAACAAACAACACAAATCCGCTCCGGTGGCTCGATCGCTGCCAACAGTGACCGACGACCTGTCCACCTGAACCGGACCGGAGCCAAGGAGCGCGTTCCAAGCGGAATTCGTCTCGGCATTGCCGTACAGCACGACGTTTCGGTCGCGGTCTCTGCCCGGATCGAACTGCGAATCCGGGATTACGTCCATCGAGCCGTTTCCACGGTACCAAAACGTTTCGGCGTCGAACCGCGCCTTCGAAAGCGCCCAGGCGTTTTCCTCCGACGAGCCGTGCGTGCCGTAAACGAGCTCCACACGGTTTCGAAACACGCTCTTGAACAGTCCGTAACGAGCCGGGCCCTTCTCATCGGGAGAGCTGTGACTAGATACCGCCCATCGATCACTAGTCCTCGTGAGGTCGATAGACGCCGGCGCTCCCGGCACGGACAATTTCTGGTCATCGAGGTCGAGGGCGATGCCGCTGCCCGTGGCCAAGCCGACTGTGTCCAGGTGAAGCCTTGCCACGTTGTCCGTGACGCCCACGAATCTTCTCTTGAATGGGTCGAGCCTGATTTGAATTCGGCTCGGCTCGAACTGGTGCTGCTGCTGGTCAATCGTCGCCCAATGGTCCGTGGCCGTCGATCCTGGGTTGCAAGTCGTGAAGTCCACGTCTCGTACATCCGCATCGCTCGGCAGTCTATGTCGCGAGAACATGTCGAAGATCGGCGCCCAATCGACGCAGTCTGCTCCGGGTTCGTCGCTCGCGTCCCACCAATGATTGGCGCCGGGCTGCTCGTGCCATTGGAGATCGTGGTGGAAGGCCTCCAGCTCCTTTCGCATCGTGCGTTCCTCGGTGACGGGCACATTGTCATCAGCCTCGCCATGCAAAATGTATATGCCTTCTTGCGCATAGTTGTATTTGAACGCAAGCGTGTCGCTGTCGGCCGACGACCGCTGGAGGGCTATGCCGATCGGGTCGTCTCCTTGGTAGCGAGAGCCGCCCGCATACGACCAAAAGCTGATCCACCCCGCACTGGGGGCAATTGCCGCGAACCGGTCAGGGAAGTGCGCTCCTATCGTCCAAGTGCCGTGGCCGCCCATCGAATGCCCCGTCAGGTATTGCTCGGCGGGGTTCGGGCGCAGCTCCCGTTGAGCTTCCTGCAAGACTTCGAGAGCGTCGAGGCGGCCCTCGTCCTCCCAATCGAACCCGTACGGCCGACGGTTCGTAGGGCATACGATTGCGCCCCAATTCTTGGGCGAATATGCGTCGGCTTGGCCGATCGCCTCGACGCCGGCCCCATGGAGTGAAAGGAACAGTGCCTGCCCCGGGGCCGGGTTTGTGCATGGGTTGACGGCGTAGTACTGAACACTGCCGTCTATCGTGCTAACGAACGTTCGCTTGTAAGTTTGGCCCGGCTTCCGCACTCGAAGAGTTAGCTTCGCCCTGTCCAACTCGCGGCCGTCCTCCGAGATTCGGAGCTCGGGGGCAGGATTGCCTTTGTCCAGCGCGAATCTGATTTTCCGCACGCCGAGCGGCGGAATCGGCCCGATCGGCGTCGACTCCCGCCCAACGATGGCGCTCAGATGATTCAATGGCTTGTCGGTGGCGTTTCTAACAACTACCGCGGCCCAGGTTCGTCCCCGTTCGCCCTGCACCAGATCCGGCAGGGTTGAGTCTCTGAGGTCGATGCTGACGGGCTTTGGCGGGTCGACGAGACTAACCTTGAGGCCGCCGCGTCCGCAAACAAAAAGGAGCTCGTTCGATCCCCGGCGCAAGTGGATTGGCAGGGACACGTAGCCGTATTGGTACGGGTCTCCCGCCTGGGGCGTCTGGTTTACGTAGGCGACGCTGTCGCCGCTGGCCTCTAGGAGTACGATTCGGTCCGTCGCGGAATTGACCGTGAAGTCGGCATATCCGGATTGAAACGCCGGTCCCTGGAACGACCCGTCCTTGCCTGCGTCGACCTTCGACCAGTGCACGCCGTTTGCTTCCTGACCAGCGACAGGCGTCTTCCACATGCCTTCGACGATCTGCAGCTCGAAGGGATCTTGATGGAGGGCCGATCGCCTGGATGATCGCACGGGGGCTGCGAGGCAGGTCGTCAGCGGCATCGTATCCGCGCCGGCAATGGCGGCCACAGAGACCAAGAGAATGCAGGAAGCTTTCACCGAGTCATAGCATATACCGCTCGGCTCGAGCGTTATATGTTATGCGCGCGAGATCGCCGGCGAGCCTGTGTGCGTTCTCGACCGGATCGATCCCCTCGGTGAGTACGACCAGCACAAACGATGAGCCGTCCTGGCGCGTGATCACGCCCGCATCGTGGTAGAACGATGTGAGCCAGCCGGTCTTATGCGCCACGCGCGTCCCGGTAGGAAGGCCGCTGGGGAACCCTTCGCTATGCTCCTGCGCGGCTAGAATCTCCCCCATTTCGCTACAAGCTCGCTCAGACACGACTTCTCCTCGGGCGATCCGAGTGAACAGCGCTTCCAGGCCGGATGCGGTGACGGTGTTGTTTAAACCGGCGCGGAACGCGCGGCCATCCTCGACTCCTCGCAGCACCTGAATGCCCTCAATCCCTAGCGCCTCCATTAGCGCCTGTATCCCTTGCGCACCGACCAGATCGACGAGCAAGTTCGTCGCGAGGTTGCTGCTGCGGACTATCATTCTCGTGACGAGCTCCCGGATTGGGACGCTGCGCCCGACCTGACTGTACAGCTCCGGATCGGAATCGCTTTCGGGCTCCAGCTCGAGCCGGCTGCCATCGAGCAGGCTCGCGAACGAGGTGCGAATATCGAGCGGCGCATCCATGGAGAACCGGCCCTCGATCGCCTGGCGGAACACCTCGCACATGACCGGCACTTTCATCGTGCTGCCGGCGTGGAACGGCCTGTCCGGGAACACCTGTGCGCAGCCCTCGCCGCCTAGCTCCGAATACGCAAGGCTCACGCATAAGGCGGTCTCTTGGGCCATGCGAGCCCGTAACCGCGATTCGATCGATTCCACAGCCCCGATGGTAGCAGCCCTACAACGAGAAGTAGAAGCTCGCGCCCTCGCCGACTTGGCCCTCGGCACGGACCGAGCCCCCGTGACGCTCGACGATCCGCTTGACGTTGGCCAGGCCGATGCCGGTGCCAGGGAATTCTTCGTCCTTGACGAGGCGCTCGAAAGGCAGAAACAGCTTGTGCTTGTAGCGCATGTCGAACCCCGCGCCATTGTCCCGCACGACGAATTCGCAGTTCGGCGAGCGCTGGAGCTCAACGAGTGGCAACTCCGCAACAGTAGAGAACTTTGCTGCGTTGTCGAGCAGATTGGCCAGAACGAGCTTGATCAGGCGGGGGTCCGCCCGCGCCTCGAGGTTCGGCTGGGCCAAGAACCGGACGTTGGGATAACGCGGGCTCAGCTCAGCCCAAACCTCGTTTGAAAGCTCCGTCAAGTCCACGCATTCCGGCTTCAATGGCTCGCGTCCGAGCCGGGACAACTTGAGCAAGTCGTCGATCAGGGTCCCCAGCTTGGATGCGGCGGTCGCCTGGCGCGCCAATACCTGCCGCATGTCGTCGTCCAGCTTGTCGTTGTAGTCTTCAACGAGAATTCGGCACGTTGACACGATTGCCCTCAGGGGTGCGCGGAGGTCGTGGGAAACAGTGTAGGTGAATCCTTCGAGCTCCAAATTGGCAGCCTCGAGATCCGCCGTACGTTGCTGGACGCGCCGTTCCAAGTCGCTGTTCAGCGCCCGTACCGCCTCGTTCGCGGTCGCGCTTTGCGATGCCAGCCACGCTCGCTGCGCAACCTCCTCGAGCAGTCCGATCTCGTCAGACTCCCAAGTTCTGCGGCATCTCTCCTGGACGGAGAAAATGCCTCTAAGCTTTCCGCCGAGCATGAGGGGCACGCACACGAAGGCTTCGATGCCGATAGGCGCGTATACATTCTCGTAATTCTCGCGCGTACGCTTGTCTTCAACTGTGCTGTGCACCGCGACGACTTTTCCTTGATGGAGGCTCTTGACGACGGGAGTGGTGCCGAGCGGGTACGTCTGGCCGCTTAAGTCCGACCCGCCATCTTCGCAGGCTATCCGAAGCGAGAGGTCGTCATCGAGTACCTCGCCAAACGAAACGCTCCAGGTGTTCAGGTGCTCGCGCACTGCCTCCACGAGCGTGCGGATGATTTCGTGGGGCTCGGAGCAAAGCCTGAGCCGCTCGCTGAGCTCGAACAGGAAACGGCTTCTGCGCTCTGCTCGCCTGGTCTCGTCTACGTCGGTGATCGTGCCGACCCATTCGCGTACGCTACGATCCTCGTTTCGAACAGGGACCGCCCTCGCGAGGCAATAGCGATAGGAGCCCGTCGCTGCTTGGCGAAGCCGTAGCTGGGTGTGGAAGGGCACACCTTCGGCCACCGCCAATTCCCAGAGCGCGCTCACTCGATCTCGGTCGGCAGGATGGACCGCCGAGATCCAGCCTCGCCCGGCGTATCGATGCGAGGTCATTCCGGTGTACTGCTCCCACCGCAAAAGGTCGTCGACGAAATTGCCGCGCGGGTCCGCCGTGAAAATCACATCGGTGATCGCGGAAGACAGGGTTCGGAACCGTTCTTCGGCCCGGCGTCTGCTCGCAGTTTCTTCCCGCGATTGCTGATAGAGAAGCGCGTTCCGGCTGGCTGCCGCCATCTGCTGCACCATCGCCTGAAACACGTCGAGTTCGGACTGGCCGTATGCGCCTTCGGCTTGGCTGAGGACCTGGACGACTCCGATGACCTTGCCCTCCAACATGACCGGGCACAAGAGGATCGAGCGGGTTTGCGGAACGTTGTCCTCGCTCGCCTTGGCGACGCGGCCGTCGGACTCCACCGTGTAATAGTTCGTCCCGGGTTTTTGGATCTGGCTCGGCACATCGAGCACGATCAGCGGCTTGCCGCTTAGAATGACCTTGCTCTGCATCCCGTCTCCCTTCTCGTTGATTGGTACGGGAGGGAAGGTGTCTGTCGCCATTTTCTGTCCTTCGACCCAGGCGTACGCACACAGGATCATCCTCGTCTCCTGGTCGATCGTCGAGACGAGGAGGGCGTCGCAAGGCATGGTCCGGGCCACCAGCATGCGAAGTTCGTCGTACACGCTTTCCGGGTCCAGAGTCGATCCCAGAAGCTGGCCAGCCTCGTAAAGGAGCTGGAGCTGGTTCGCTTTGGTGGCAAGCTCCGCTTCGGCTTTGGCTCTGTCGGCGAGCTCCTGCTGCGCTTTCGTATAGAGCCGAGCATTGTCTATAGCCAGCGCCGATCGACGCGCGATTTCTTGGGCCAGATCGAATTCCTCGGTTCCATACCGGTTCGGCTCCTGCGAAATCAGAGTCATCGCGCCTATCGTCCTGTCGCGCGACTTCAACGGCAGGGCGAGCACGGATCGTACGCCGCTCCTACGGATCGTTTCGAGGTGATCCTCGCTTCGCGCGCTTGCCTCCATGATTTCTTCCGTGACGTCGTGGTAAACGACCGGCTCTCCGGACAGAAACACCCTTACCGGAAGCGAAGGGGAGCCCAATTCGACCGGATACTTCTCCGAAATCTCGCGAGCGTACGCCTCCCGGTCGGGGTCGTCGCTTCCGAAAGCAAGGAGATTCAGCTCACCGTTTTCATCGAGCGCGTGGATGAAGCACCAATCGGCTAGCTCGGTGCCCACGAGCTTGGCAACGCTGAGCAAGGTTGTTCGATAGTCCAGCGAAGCCGCCAGCAGCTCCCCCGCGCCGTACAAGAGCCTTCGCAGCTTGCGCGCCTGTCGCTGCTGTGTAATGTCGCTCGCGGTTTTCGAAGCACCCAGGATCTTTCCCGATGCGTCTCGAATCGGCGAGATGGTCAGAGCAACAGGAAACTTGTGGCCGTCCTTATGCACTCGAACCGATTCGAATGGCTCGATGGGCTCGCCCCTCGAAACGCGGGCCAAGATGCTGCGCATCTCCTCATGGAGCTCGGGAGGAATAATGAGGCTGATGTGCTTGCCGATCGCTTCGGCGGCGCTCCACCCGAAGATCCGTTCCGCGGCCGGGTTCCACGAAGTGATCGTGCCGTCGAGGTCCTTGCTGACAATAGCATTCTCAGACGACTGGACGATCGCGGCAAGCCATGCTTCAGCCCCGCTCGGGTCCTTGGCTAGGTACGGCGCTACTCCCAACGTGCCGTCCATCTCCTGAACTTTACACGGTTTTCTAGCTTCCATACGCTCCCACCGAACGAAATGGTCTGGCGCTCGGTGCCCTCTCCCGAGCATACTGACCTTTCTACCCATCGGCCCGAACGGGCCGACCCCCGCAGCGGTTTAATTCCTTGTCGCATGGAGCTTATCGACTTCCTTCGCCATCTGGACAAAGGAATCGAAAGCCTGGTCCATCACTTTGGGCCATGGGCCTACGCCATCCTTTTTCTCGTCTTGTTTGCTGAGACGGGCTTTGTCGTGACGCCGTTCCTGCCTGGTGACACACTGCTTTTCGCCGCCGGAATCTTCTCTAGGCCGGAGCTATATGGGTTCAACATATGGGTGATCCTGCCGGTGCTGACCCTCGCTCCGATCTGCGGGGACTTGGTGAACTACCACATTGGCAAATGGCTTGGCCCGCGCCTTTTCGCCAACCCCAACTCCAAGATCCTCAACAGGAAGAACCTGGAACGCACCCACGAATTCTTCGAACGGTACGGTGCGAAGACGGTCATGCTCGCTCGTTGGGTGCCCATCGTGCGGACGTTCGCGCCGTTCGTCGCCGGAATGAGCGGAATGACCTTCCGGAAGTTCTTTAGCTACTCGGTGGCGGGAGCGTGCGTGTGGGTCTGGGTATGTGTCGGCGCCGGATACCTGTTCGCCAAGAACACGTTCGTTCGGGAGCACTTCGAGCTTGCCATGCTCGCGCTCGTAATCGTGACCGTTATCCCTCTGATCGTCGAGGGTTTCCTGCACCGGGCGCGCCAAAAGGCGAAGGCGTCCGCGACGCCTCCCGAGTCCTAGAGCCCCTGGATCGACCCCTTTCACGGGATGCCGCCAGAGACATGGAATGTAGTATAGTATATAAAGTGTAGCCTATGCTAAATACCCCTCGGCCCGAGGAAGACCGAGCGTTCGGATCTGCGGACCGCGGCACGGTGCCGTTCGGCGGAAGAACACCGTTCCGCAGGTTTCTCGGGGTTGCCGGACCGGCCTATCTGGTCAGCGTGGGATACATGGATCCCGGCAATTGGGCCACGGATGTGGCCGGTGGCTCTCAGTTTGCCTACACGCTCCTCTGGGTCGTATTGCTGAGCAGCCTTATGGCGACTCTGCTCCAGACGCTCTGCGTCCGGATGGGGATCGCGATGGATAAGGACCTCGCAGAGGCGTGTCGCGACTCGTACCCGCGGCCGGTTGCCAGAGTGCTCTGGCTCTTAGCTGAGATAGGCATTATCGCTTGCGATGTCGCCGAAGTCGTCGGCTCTGCCGTGGCCCTTAACCTGCTCTTCGGCCTGAACTTGATTTTGGGCGTCCTGCTGACGGGGTTCGATGTGCTGTTCCTGCTCGGCGTCATTCGGTTCGGGTTCCGGAAGATCGAAGGGCTCGTCATTTTGTTCATCGGCGCCATCGTCGTGTGTTTCTGCTTCAATCTCGCGCTGGCCCATCCGGACTGGGGCGCAGCGTTGACTGGGCTCGTAACACCCAGAGTGCCCAATACCGGGGCACTGCTCGTAGCTGTCGGCATCCTCGGGGCCACGGTGATGCCCCACAACCTGTACCTCCACAGCTCGCTCGTTCAGACGCGAAAAATCGAGAACACGGAGCCAGCGAAGGCGGAGGCGATTCGCCTGGCGACTTGGGATACCGTCATAGCCTTGAGCGGGGCGTTTTTTGTGAACGCGGCGATTCTCATCCTCGCGGCCAGCGTCTTTCAGGGCAAGCGCGTAGACGACCTCCGCGACGCATATCGCCTCATTACAGTTCATCCGGCCCTGGGAGGCGTGGCTGCGGCGGTATTCGCGATTGCGCTGTTGGCATCCGGGCAGTCGTCGACGATCACCGGCACGCTGGCAGGACAAGTCGTGATGGAAGGATTTCTCCGGCTCCGAATCTCACCGTGGATGCGCCGAGTCGTTACGAGATGCCTCGCGCTGATTCCCGCACTGGTTCTAATCGGCTGGAGCGGAGAAAAAACGAACGATTTGCTGGTGTTCTCACAAATCGTTCTGTCGGCCCAATTGCCGTTCGCGGTGATTCCGCTTGTCATGCTCACGTCGGACCGAAAGCACATGGGTCGCTTTGTTAGCGCCCCGTGGCTGACGGTATTGGCCTATGGGGTCGCAGCGCTCATCTTGGGGACTAATCTGAGCCTGCTTGCGTTAGAGCTGGGAATTGGCTGGGTCATCGCGCTGTTCGCAGTCATAGGCGCCTTCGCCCTTTGGGTCCGATACGGATATAGGCGTCCGGCCGAGGACGAGCGCAGGTCGGACGCCGCCTGAGGGTTTACTTTCCGAACTCATGTCGGAAGCCGTGAACCGATCCCAAATGGAGCTGCTCAAGCGGCGTGCGGCCACCCTCTCTTTGGCGTACAACGCGTTCCAGACATTGGTCAAGCTCGGCGCGGCGGTGCTCACGGGTTCCGTTAGCCTGCTCAGCGAGGCGATTCACTCCGGCACCGACGTCATCGCGTCGTTCATCGCCTACCTTTCCGTCCGGGCCGCATCGGCGCCGCCGGACGACGAGCATCCCTATGGGCACGGGAAGATCGAATCGCTCGCGGGGTTCAGCGAAAGCATCCTGCTGATGTTTATCGTGGTTTACATCGCGATCGAGGCGGTGCAGCGGTTGATCGCCGGCAGCGCGGCGCACAATCTCCAGGTGGGCATGTGGATCATGCTCGGCGCGAGCTTGTCCAATTTGGTGGTCGGCGTTTACGTCAGGAGAATCGGTCGTCATTCAGCATCCATTGCGCTTTTGTCGAACGGAAACCATCTCCTCGTCGATTTCTGGACGAGCGCCGGCGTGCTGCTCGCCCTCGCGATCACCTACTTCACGCCGTGGAAGCACGCCGATCCGGTCGTCGCTATTATCCTGGCTACTTGGATAGGCTGGAACTCTTGGCACATGAGCGTGGAGGCGTTCCACCAGCTGATCGACCGCCAGATCTCGGAGTCCGAACTCGCGGAGATTCACCACATCCTCCGATCTGAGCCGAAAGTTCTCAGCTACCACAAGCTTCGCACCCGGCATTCGGGCAATGTACATTACATCGACCTGCACGTGGTGGTGCCGAACGATTGGTCGGTCGTTCAGGCGCACGAGCTAGCCGACTCGCTCGAGAAGCAGATCGCAGCAAAGCTCGACCCGGCCCAGGTGGTGATTCACGTAGATCCGTTCGATGAGCAAAAGGCACGCTGAGGCTTTGCCCCTGGCATACCGATGATCCGAATGGAATGCTCTCCATCATCGTTTATACGGGAGCGTGCGTGGTGGCGGCCCTGCTGCTTTCGGCATGCTGGATGCTGCTCAGTTCGATGCGCTCGAGGCATGAGATGAGCTCAGGACGCGTGATCCTGGTCGCGTTCATCTTGTCCGCGGCTGCGCCGTATATCTACGCCGAGGTGCTCACGCGCCGCGTCGGACCGGATATCAAAGATGCGGTTGAGAGCTGTTATGGAGAGATCCCCCTGACGGGCTCGATTCAATACTTCCGTGTGGTCGCTTACGATGGCAAGCACGCCCGGGCTTTGGTTGTGGGCTCAGAGCAGGAGGATTGGGGCGGCACCGACCGGCCCGTAGCCAGTGTTCGTCTCGAGAAACGCCCCGACGGCTGGCATGCCATCGATTACACCGTGCTGCATTCCGAGCGTCTGCTTAAAGACGCGATCATTCTGCCTCCCTACCAATAGTCCTTCCTCTGCAAGCGTGCGGGCAGGATGCCTATACTGGGCGCATGGGGCAAAGCATCATGTTTTGCGGGGCTGCTCAGACGGTCACCGGCTCTCGTCATCTCATTTCCGTCGAGGGCCACGACATCCTCGTAGATTGCGGATTGTTCCAAGGCTCCCGAGCTGAGAGCGAGCTGAATTGGAAGCCGTTCGAAGTCCCGCCATCCGAGATCGAGGCGGCAATCATAACGCACGCGCACCTCGACCATGTGGGCTGGCTACCGGTTCTGGTGAGGGGGGGCTTCCGGGGGCCGGCCTACGCTACCCCCGCGACGATTGGGCTCGCCAAGATTTCGCTGCCCGATTCCGGCAGGATTCAAGAGGAGGATGCGCAGCACAACCGGCGGCACGGTCGGCAGGACGAGCATCCCGATCCTCTGTACACCGAAGAGGACGCATATGCCGCACTCCGCGTGCTGAAGCCGATCCATTACGATCAAATGCAGTCGTTGCCGGGCGGGGCCACATTCAGATTCCTGCCGGCCGGCCACATTTTGGGCTCTGCGTTCGCCGAGATCTACTTCGCGAATGGCGAGCGCATCCTGATGACGGGTGACCTCGGACGATTCGACACACCGATCATCCGCGACCCGGCCATCGTCGACCACGCCGAATATTTGGTCATCGAAAGCACCTACGGGGATCGCAGCCACAGCAAAGAGGATGTCGTTGGGAAGCTCGAGAGCATTGTCGCTGAGGCTGCGAAATCGCACGCGGCGGTCCTCATCCCTTCTTTCTCGATCGGGCGGACCCAAGAACTGCTCTATTACATACGCCAGCTTCAGAACGCGGGGAAGATGCCTCGGATGCCGATTTTCTTGGATTCACCCATGGCGGTCTCGGCCACTCAGCTCTACGCGGATTCGGTCGAAGAACAAGACCAGGACATGAAGATCGCGCTGTCCGAGAACCTGAGCCCGCTCGACCCCGATGGCCTGATTCTGGTCCGCGACAGGGAGCAGTCGAAGGCATTGAACGCGCGCAAGGGACCGTTTATTATCATTGCTGGAAGCGGCATGGCGAACGGCGGGCGCATCGTGCACCACCTCCTGCACCGAATCAGCGACCCGAACACGATCGTGGTATTTACCGGCTACCAAGCAGACGGAACGCTCGGCAGACGAATCCTTGAAGGCGCCAAGGAAGTGCGAATCCTCGGCGAGCAGGTGCCCGTACGGGCCCAGATCGAGAAGCTGAACGCGCTTTCCGCCCATGCCGGTCAAGACGAGATCCTAAGCTGGCTTCACGGGTTCAAGGAGCCTCCGAAAACGACCTTCCTCGTTCATGGTGAGCCTCCCGCGCAGCAGGCGCTTAAAGCGAAGATCGAGCAAGACCTGCACTGGCACGTGGTGATTCCGAGCCGCGATCAAAAATTCGATCTCGGATAGCCCGATGCGCACCGAGCTGAAGACTTTGAAGCGCTTGCCGGACGGAGCGTGGAAGCCGCCTACGCTAGTGCTTCTGCATGGGCTTGGCAGCAACGAGCAGGATCTGATGTCGTTTGGGCACGCCATCGATGCGCGCTGGGCGCTTATCACGGTTCGGGCTCCTCTGCAATGCGAATACGGCGGCTTTGCGTGGTTCGACGTCGCCTGGGAGCAGTCGGGGCTCAGGGCGAATCAAGACCAGGCTCTAGAAAGTCTTGCGGCGCTGCGATCGGCGCTTGATGACCCGGTCGGGTGGCTCGGATTTGAGCCCGGCGCCATGGTCGTAGGCGGGTTCAGCCAGGGAGCGATGATGAGCCTTGGCCTCGCCCTTATCGAACCCGCGAGGTTTTCCGGCTGCCTGCTGATGAGCGGCAGGACTTTGCCTGCGTTCATTCCGACCTCGGCTCCCCCAGGCATCGAGGTGTTACCGTTCTTCATCCAGCACGGCGAGCTCGATCCCGTCATACCGGTCACCGAAGGGAGACGCACGCTCGAAGTCATCCGCAGTCTTGGCGGAGACGCCGAGTACATCGAGTATCCGATGGGCCACGAGGTGAGCATGGAGAGCCTCGCAGACGCCGGTGCATGGCTGGGCGCCAGACTCGCTAATATGGCCTAGATGGACTCTGGAGCGCCGGGCAGCGGTCTGGTATATTTTCCCCTGCGGGGAGTTGCCCGAGTGGCCAATGGGAACAGACTGTAAATCTGTCGGCGAATGCCTTCGGAGGTTCGAATCCTCCACTCCCCACCATAAAACCTGCAGACGAGCCTTTACGATGCCGAGTAAAGGAACGTCGCCTGTCTCGCCCTCGTAGCTCAGCGGCAGAGCACTTCTTTGGTAAAGAAGAGGTCACGGGTTCGATTCTCGTCGAGGGCTCCACTCCTATACATGCGAACCACCGGGCGTTTCGACGGTGCCCGTTTGGAACCTACTACGGGAAAGTCGTAGTCTGGAACTCAGATCGATGGCAAAGGCCGGAACACAAAAGCCTCCTGGCGACGCACCGTCCAAACCTGGCCAATCGGGGTCGAAACCAAGGACGGCGTTTCAGTTCTTGGGACCTGGGCTGATCACTGGAGCTTCTGACGATGATCCTTCGGGTATCGGCACTTATTCGCAGGCAGGCGCCCAGTTCGGCTACGGAATGCTATGGGTCGCGCTGTTCACATTCCCGCTGATGTGCGCCGTGCAGGAGATTTCCGCCCGCATTGGGCGCACAACGGGCCGCGGACTGGCGAGCAACCTGCGCCGGCACTATTCGAAGTGGTTCACCGCGCCATTGATCGTAGCGCTGCTGACAGCGAACATCCTCAACATCGGGGCTGATCTCGGCGCCATGGGCGCCTCTCTCAAGCTGCTGATCGGAGGGCCGGCTCTGCTCTACGACGTGCTTTTCGCGATCATATGCGCCGGCGGCATGATGGTCTTCAGCTACAAGCGCTACTCGTCGTTCCTGAAGTGGCTGACCATCGTGATCCTCGCTTACGTTGCGACTGCGTTCGTTGTGAAAGTCCCTTGGACTCGGGCACTCGGCGCGACCGTGCAGCCCACCTTCACCGCCTCTAAAGAGTATTTGGCGATGCTGGTCGCCGTTCTTGGCACCACCATCAGCCCCTATCTGTTCTTTTGGCAGGCCTCGGAAGAAGCCGAGGAGGTTCATGGGAGCCAGGATGACAAGGCGCTGATCCGAGCCCCCGAGCAAGCATCCGAACAATTTGCCCGCATTCGCCTCGACACGTATATCGGTATGTTCGCCTCGAATGCTGTCGCGTGGTTCATCATTCTGGCCGCCGCAGTAACGCTCAACGCACACGGGCAGACGAACATCGATTCCGCGCAGGAGGCTGCCCAAGCTCTTCGGCCCTTGGGAGGGAAGCTTGCGTTCCTGCTCTTCGCAGGAGGGATCATCGGGTCGGGAATGCTCGGTGTGCCCGTGCTCGCTGGAAGCGCTGCCTATGCCGCCGGCGAGGAGATGAAGCAGCGGGTCGGTATCGACTTCACCCCCAAGCGGGCGCCGATCTTCTACCTGGTCGTCGGCGCGGCTACGCTCGTCGGTGTAGCGATCAACTTCACGCCCATCAACCCGATCAAGGCGCTTGTATGGTCCGCGGTGCTGAACGGAATTGTGTCGGTGCCTGTCATGGTCGCGATGATGCTGATGGTTCGAAATGAGAAGGTTATGGGCGATTTGGCCAAAGGCGGCCTTCTGCTTTCGATCGTCGGGTGGGTCGCTACCGCGCTCATAGGAGCGGCGGTCATCGGCCTGTTTTTCACAATGTGAGCTTTAGGCTCCGTGGGTGAACCACTTGGCGAGCAAGAACGCCGCGCCCGCAGCCAGGCCGCCGACGATAGCGGTCTGAAACACTCCGCGCAGCGCGGATGCTCCGCTGTACCTCGACTTCACGCCCCCGAAGATGCCCAAGGCGACGATCGTTACCCCGCAGGACCATGCCAGCGCCTGAATCGGCTCTTGGACCAGCATGTAGGGAAGGAGTGGCACGAGCCCGCCCACGACGTAAGAGAGCCCAATCGTGAGCGCGCTGATACGCGCTCGTGCTGGATCTGGGGCCTCGAGCCCCAACTCGAACCGCATCATGAAATCGACCCACTTGTCGGGATGGCGCGCCATGCCATCCACGGCGCGGCGGGCATCCTCCTCGGGGACCCCGTACTCCGTCAAGATTTCGGCTACTTCTTTCGCCTCGACTTCCGGCAGTTCGATAACTTCGCGTTCCTCACGCTTCCGCTCGGCAGCATAATGTTCGGCGTCGCCTTGGGCCGCTAGATACCCACCCAGTCCCATGGCGATCGAGCCGGCCGCGATCTCTGCCAAGCCCGCGGTGACCACGATGCGCGTTCCAGAAACCGCACCCGACAGGCCGGCAGCGAGAGCGAAAGGCACCGTCAGACCGTCGGACATGCCGATGACTATGTCCCGCACAAACTCACTCGCGGTGAAGTGCTCTTCGATGTGCTCGAGATGCGGCAACGCGGAGCGTGAAGACATATTGCGATTGTCGCACTTTGGGGAAGGGTCACGCTACCGCCGGCGAAACGGCCGCGGAATACGGGACTCCGCGGCCCAAGGTCGTGGCCTACGGAGGCGAAGTCGTCGTCTGGGTGGTCGTGGTCTTAGATGCGGCCGGAGGCGTCACAACCGTCGTGCCGGGATTCACCGTCACGTTGGGCGTGTCGGGCTTGTCGTGGACGACTGTTGTGCTGCTGGTTCCAGGCGTCGGCTCCTCGACCGTGCATCCCACCAGAAACGCGCCTGCTATCGCGGCAAGTACGAGAATTTTCAAGTCCTTCATTTGTCCGTATTCCTTGCTGAGTAACGCTTTGAGGCGTTAGCGAATTAGGCGAAGCAGCCAAAGAGCAGGTTCCTGTGTCCGGCTGTTGGACCCGCTCGAAAACCGCACAGAATATGAAACACTGGTCTAAAGGCTCTTCCTTTGATCAGCCCAGCAGGTGCTCCCATGGACGACTTGGATCGACGGCAATTTCTGACGCTCGCCGCGAGTGGGCTTCTAGCGCTTCCGGGTGCGGGGGCACTCGCCAGCAGAGAACAGATGCCAGAGCGCCCCGAGGGCCGGACCGAGCATGGTCGGCCCGATTGCAAGCTGGTCATAGGCACGGGCTTGGTCGAGGCAGCGCCCGATCGCATCTTGTCCACCACCACGTACAACGGCAGCTTTCCAGGGCCCTTGATTCGATTCAAGGAAGGCATAAAAGCGGTCGTCGATATCCACAACGACACGGACACCCCGCAGCAGCTTCATTGGCACGGTTTCGAGATTCCGGTCGACATCGATGGCTCGGCGGAAGAGGGAACGCCCTACGTACCGGCGCACGGCATGAGGCGCATCGAGATCGTCCCGAAACCAGCCGGGTTGCGGTTCTATCACACGCACAACGCGGCCAGAGGCGATCTGAATGCCGGCCAGTACACCGGTCTCGTTGGGCCGGTGTACGTCGAGCCCCTGCACAATGCGGGAGGCTACGACCGCGAGGTGTTCCTGGTGCTAAAGGAGTTCGCTCCCTCGCTCTCGCGAGGCGGCGACATGGCGATGGACTTCCTTTCCCCCTCCACCACGAGCCCGGATCTCGTTAAGCGCGCCGCGCAGAACGATGCCCGCGCGAAAGGCAAGCCGAAAGGGTTCGAGGTCGGCTACGACGTGTTCACGATCAATGGCCATATGCTCGGTCATGGGGAACCCATCCGCGTCCGACGCGGCGAGCGTGTCCTCTTCCATATCGTGAACGGAAGTGCCGGAGAAATTCGGAGCTTGGCTCTGCCCGGGCATACCTTCAGACTGGTAGCGCTCGACGGCAATCCGGTGGCTCGCCCCACTTCAGTCCCCGTGCTCTACCTTGGCACCGCCGAGCGCGTGTCAGCGATCGTCCACATGGAGCACCCGGGGGTTTGGGTGATGGGAGACCTCATGGACGACGACCGCCACCGAGGAATGGGGATCGTGGTCGAATACGCCGGAAGCACAGGCAAGCCCAGGTGGGCAAAGCCGGCTAAGGCTCGGTGGGACTATTCACGCTTCGGCGATTCTCATCCTCACCCAGGTCCGGTCGATGAGACGTTTACTCTATTGTTCGAGAAGCAACAGGCCGCCGAGAACGGGTTCAACCGTTGGACGATCAACGGGCAAGCGTTCTCGATGGGGGAGATGCGGATGCCGGAACCGATGTTGCGTCTGCGAAAAGGCGGCCGATATCGACTGAGATTGCGGAATGCGAGCGACGATATTCACCCTGTTCACTTGCACCGGCATACGTTCGAGCTAACGAAGTTTGCGGGAAAGCGGACCTCGGGAGTGTACAAAGATGTCGTGATGGTCGGAGGATTCCAAGAAGTAGAGATCGACTTTACCGCCGACGCCCCCGGACTTTCGCTCTTTCACTGCCACCAGCAGCTGCACATGGATTTCGGATTCATGGCGCTCTTCGAGACGCGATAGGTTCTGAGTGTGACAAGTCACGATGATATTCGCCGAATCTGCGCCAAGCTCCCCGGCGCGCTCGAGGGGGTGGATCGCTTCGGGTTCTCGGTCGAGAATAAAGGTAAGGCGAAGGGCTTCGCATGGACTTGGGCCGAGCGCGTCCACCCGAAGAAGGCGAAAGTAATCAACGACAGGGTACTCGCAGTAATCGTGCCCAGCCTATCCGCGAAAGAGGTGATCTTGGGGAGCAGCCCGGACAAGTTTTTCACCGAGCCGCATTACAACGGCTTCCCGGCGGTCCTCGTTCGTTTGGACTCGGTTGCGCCAGAGGAGATCGAGGATCTTCTCGTGGACGCCTGGCGTTGCAAAGCGCCCTCCGAGGCGGTTAAATTGTTCGACTCGCGCTGATCTACTGTGCGCCTATCAGCGGTACGAACCGCTTCACGACGTCTCGTACGATTTCGGGGCTCGACGGCTTTACGAGATAATCTTTCGCGCCATTCGAGACGCACCGCTGGTGATCGGAAGTTTCATCCGAGCCGGTCAAAATCACGATCGGTATATCGCTCAGGATGGGCCGGTCCCTCATCCACTCCATCAATTCGTGACCGTTGTAGTAAGGAAGCTTTAGGTCGAGGAAGATGAGGCTGGGTAGCGGATTATCTGCACGGTCCGAGTACTTGCCTGTGCCGCTCAGGTAATCCATAGCCTGGCGGCCGTCTGTCAAAACGGTCAGATTCGCCGACAGGGCTGCTTTCCGGAACGCTCTTTCCATGGCGAAAACGTCGTCTTCGTTGTCCTCGACCAAGAGCACCGTTACGTCGGGCATTGTCGCTGCTTCCTAGCGGCCGGCAGCTCGAACCAAAATCTGCATCCCTTCTTGCCGTCCGATTCGACTCCGATTGTGCCGCCCATACGCTCGGTGGCTTTTCGGGCGATTGCGAGCCCGACGCCAGTGCCCTCGTACCCATTTTCCGGCTGCAACCGCTCGAACATGGCAAATAGGCGGTGCTGGAATCGAGGGTCGATGCCAATCCCATTGTCTTCGATCCAAACCCGCACTAGGCCGTTCGCTCGCTTCGCCCTGACCCGCACCTCTGGAGTTGTACCATCTGGCACGAACTTCACGGCGTTGACGAGAAGGTTGGAAAGCACTTGGGCCAGCGAGGGCTCGTGTCCGATCACGCAACCCAGGTGCTCGACGTGTAAATTGGCGTTCGGGGGCTGGAGCGATGGGTAGTACTGGATCAGGTCCGAAACCAGCCGATCCAACGACACCGGCTCGAGCGTGATTCCTTCCCGCGAGACCCTGCCGAATGTCAGCACGTCCTGAACCATGCGATCGAGTCTGCTGCAGTTGATCGCGATGCGGTTTAGGTAGCGCAAAGCTTCAGGTTCTTGTTCGACGAGCGGACCGAACTCTTCCAACAGCACTCGGGAGTACATGTTCATTGCGCGCAAGGGCGCTCGTAAATCGTGCGAGATCGTGTATGAGATCTCCTCCATTTGCGCAACCGCCTGCTTGAGGGAGGTCGTCCGGGCTTCGACGCGCGCTTCCAGCTCGGCTTTCGCGGCTTGAAGCTCTGCGGTCAGCTTTTCGAGCTCTCGCTGCGTCTGACGTTGGGCGGTGATATCCCTGGCAATCTTGGATGCCCCCACGATGACTCCGTATGAGTCGCGAATCGGGGAGATCGTCACGGAAATGTCGATCAAAGTCCCGTCTTTTCGCTGTCGAACGGTTTCATAGTGGTCGACCACTTCTCCGCGCCGGATGCGGGAAAGTATCTCCGGCTCTTCGTTGGTTCGGCCCTGAGGAATCAGCATCAGAATGGGCCGTCCGATAGCTTCCGATTCTGTGTAGGCGAAAATCCGCTCGGCCGCCTTGTTCCAACTCGTGATGACTCCGTTCAGGTCTTTGCTGATGATAGCGTCGTCGGAGAACTCGACGATCGCAGCGAGCCTTCTGGTTGAGCGCTCCCCCTCGACCTCCTGCGTGACGTCCCTCGTGAAGCACTGAGTGTGGACGAACTGATCGCCTTCCCAGAGCACGCTCGAGGTGATCCTGACGATCTTGATCGAGCCGTCTTTGCACTTCAGCCGCGCCTGGTAGTCGCACAGACGCTCGTCTCGCGAGAGGCGAGCGAGAATGTCTTCAATTACGTCCTTGTCGGCATGAAATTCGCTGATGTTATGGCCGATGAATTCGTCTGGCTCATAGCCCAGCATCTTCATTTCGGCGGCGTTCGCCCACTCGATGATGCCGTCGGCGCGAACCCAATGCAAGCCGAACAGGGCCGTGTCGACAAACATCTGCAACTCGCGCTCGATGGTGCGCCGGTGCTGGATTTCACCGGCGAGCGCCTTCGATTTTTGCTGGAGCTTCGCGAGCACCTTGTGTTGCTCTTCGGGACCTTCCACGTCAACACCATCTGCCGGGACAACGTCAGTGTGCGAGTTGCAGATACTACTGAAAAGATCCGAGCTGGCTCCGTTAGCGAAGTCCTGAAGGGGGTAAGCGCAATAGAGTTCGAAACGATAGCTTTCCATCAGCTCGTTCCAAAGATTTTCTAACTCGATCACAGCACTTCCGCCGACTTGCCTATGGAGAAGGGCGACCATTTCACCGAACAGCTTAGGCTCAGCGCCTAGCGCCGATAAACGCGTGAGGTGGCCCACGACCTCATGTCGAAAGAGTTCGCGCTGGAGAACCCCCTCCCTCACGAAGGTCTCGAGCGTCTCCTCGGCGTCCATGGAAACGTATAAGTCCGACGCAACCATACGCTCGAGGTCGATTCCACGATCTCTAAGCTCCTGCTCGATCGAAGCACGGTGCTGCTCGGTGGCGATTACGATGCCGGGGCTTCCGGATTCGAGGCCGACTCCGACGAACTCTGCAACCGATGCCACCAACTCGGAATCATCCTCGTAAAACTGAACCGTGTGATGCCCGCACTTCTCCGGCTGTCGAGGCGAGGACGCCGGAGGGTCAAACGTGGATGCCAGCGTGGAGCCGATGAGTTCCATTATTCGTGGGTTGATTAGAGCCGGTCGGCTGTTCGAGACGGGTCCCGCAACTCCCTAAGTCTTGACTCCGATTCTACTGATATTGTGCGGTCGCATGCGCAATTATCCCTATGTAAACGTTCGACACAACCTTCTCGACGCCTTCTTCAATTCGGAACCTATGTCGCTTCCGGCTGCTCGAAACTGTTCGTATGAAGGCGCCCGATTCGCCAAAGGGGGAGAGCGGCGAACGGCCGGATCTCGCGAAGTGCCTTTTGGAAGAGTTCATCGGAACGTTCGCTCTGACGCTCGTAGGCGCGGGGGCGACCGTTGCTCTGCTCGGATTGTTTTCCGGCCCGCTAACGGGCGCGTCCATGAATCCCGCGCGGTCGATCAGCCCGGCTCTCGTCGCAGACCACTGGCGTGCCCAATGGATCTATGGGGTTGCGCCGGTCGCAGGCGGGCTCCCAGCTACCGCCATTTCACTCGCACTCTACGAAAAAGATCGGAAGGAAGACGACGCTGCGCAAGGCTTGTCCCGAAGTCAATGGGAGTCGGCGATGGCCCGCGCGAGGGGCGCCATCGCGCTTTCCGGATAGGGATATACCGAGCTCACGTTGATCTCGCACAGCACGTAGGTGTCGTCGCCTGCTGCGGTCTTTGCGCCCAGCATGAAATCTGCGTCCCATAAGAACGGCAGGTCGCTGACCGATAGCCCGACCGATGTCAGCAACTGTGGGAGCCATTCTGCTTCCATGATCTGTTTGAGCTTCTGGAACTCCGGCAAGCTGGGCGGATAGTACAGCCGTGGTCCGGGTTCGGGCTCCGGCGCCAGGGCATTGACCTTTTGGTGCCCGAACCCTTCGATTCGATCTCGGACGAAGTAGCAACGCACGGTTCCTTCAGAGATCCTGGATTGGAACTCCTGGTCGAGCATCGGCCCTTCGGAGAAATACGGCGCGCAGTTCGACATCCAGTCGTTAAGGTCGACCTCGGTCTCCTCGCTGCCGCGCGCTGCATGGCGGGCGAGGACCCGGTCGGCTTTCCCGATCGGGGTTAGCTTCCATATGCCGTGTCCGCTGTGGCCGCGGAACTGCTTCAGCACGCGAGGCGAGCCATGCCGCAAGCGCTCGGGCAATTGCGAAGCCATCTCTTCAAGGGTCGTGTAGAGATGAACATCCGAGCCCCAGCCCATATGGCGAGTGTCGTATAGCACTCTCTTGGTGCCCATCGACTGGATCGTTTTTGGATGGGCGCTGACGATCACTCCGAGTCCGGAGAGACGTTCCAGCATGGCATCGAGCTTTCGCCGCGAAGTGCCGCCTTCGATGGGATTGACCCAAACCTGCACCACATCCACGTGGCGAAGTTGCTCAAAGGCCGGGCCGGAGACGTCGTCGTTGTATACGCAGGCTTCAGTCTCCAGCCCCTCGGCGCGGAGGGCTGCGGCTGTAGGGCCCAGGCGGTGACCCTCCAAGGTGCCTGACTCACGGGCCGCCGTGTCGCCGTACCACATCAATACCACCTTCATCGAGAGGGCCCCAAGGTGTCTACTTTGCCGCTGCCAGCGTATGCCCTCAGATACTGGTCGGCAAGTCGTTCCCGTCCCGCTCGGATCTTGTCAAGCAATCGCATGTTGGTCTTCGCAATACCTACCTGTGCCGCACTCATCCGGAAAAGAGTAACGGATTTCCGGCGCTTCGTGGGCTCGCCGGCAGACAGGTCTTACCGGCGCTGCTACGACATATATTGGACGTCCGAGACGTGCTCCAACCATTCGACGGCCTTTCCGTCGAGCCGCTCCTGAATGGCGATGTGAGTCATGGCGGCTTTGTCGGTAGCGCCGTGCCAGTGTTTCTCGCCGGGGTCGAACCACACGACGTCGCCGGGACGGATCTCTTCCTTCGGGCTACCCTCCCGCTGCACCCAGCCGAGACCCGAGAGCACGATCAAAGATTGCCCCAGAGGGTGTGTGTGCCAGGCGGTACGCGCGCCTGGCTCGAACGTGACGCACGCTCCAGATACCCGCGCGGGTTCGGGGGTGCTAACCAACGGGTCGATCCGCACGGATCCGGTGAACCAATCGGCTGGCCCGCGAGTCGATGCCCGAGATTCATTCCTTATGATTTGCATGACATCCTCTACCTGTCGATCAGCCTTTGAGAGCTCTCGCCATAGCGCGCGCCGACCACTTGGACCCTAGAAGCCGCGTCGGCGATTTCTCGGAGATCGTCGACGCTGAGCTCTACATCGGCTGCCGCCAGGTTCTCCTCGAGGCGGTGGATCTTGGTCGTGCCCGGGATCGGTACAATCCAAGGCTTCTGCGCCAGAAGCCATGCCAAAGCGAGCTGTGCCGGTGTGACTCCTTTCTCGCCGGCAACTCGCTTGAGAAGGTCTACCAACGCCTGATTGGCGGCCCGGTTTTCTTCTGCGAACCGGGGAACTGAGTTGCGGAAATCGTTTGGAGCGAATTGCGTCGTCTCGTCGATCTTGCCGGTGAGGAAACCTTTGCCGAGCGGGCTGAACGCCACAAAGCCGATTCCGAGCTCTTCGAGCACGGGCAATATGTGCTCCTCGGGCTCGCGCCACCAAAGCGAATATTCGCTTTGCAGTGCCGTAACGGGCTGCACCTTGTGTGCCCTGCGGATGTTCTGCACTCCGGCTTCGGAGAGGCCGAAGTGTCTCACTTTGCCTTCCCGGATCAGTTCCTTCACCGCGCCGGCGACCTCTTCGATGGGCACGTCCGGGTCGACCCGATGCTGGTAGAGAAGGTCGATCGTGGACGTTCCGAGCCGTTGTAAAGAAGCCTCCGCAACTTGACGGATGTGTTCAGGGCGGCTGTTCACGTCACCCGTTGGCTTTCCACTCGCATCGAATTCGAAGCCGAACTTGGTCGCGATTACCACGCGGTCGCGATAGGGCGCGAGCGCCTTACCGACGAGGATTTCGTTGATGAACGGACCATACATCTCCGCTGTGTCGAAAAATGTGACCCCCCGGTCGATCGCGCCGTGGATAAGCGAGATCATTTCCTGCTCGTCCTTCGGAAGGCCGAAACCGTGACTCATGCCCATGCACCCAAGGCCGATCTCGGATACCTCGAGGCCGCTCTTGCCAAGTTCTCGCAGTCGCATTCCTAACCCTACGTTCTGAAGGAGTGCGTAGTCGCCTGTGCTCGTGTCGGTTGCGTTGAGTCCGCGAAGGAGTTGGAAGCTTTAATGGAGCATGCATCGCTCACGCGAGAGCTGACTCACTGGCAGCGCGCCCTTGGCTCAGCTTCCCAAAGAATCCGATTTGCCGAATGTCGCCGGCGGCCGGTTTACTGTAATCTTGAGATGCGTTCCGCTGGATCGATCCCATGAATCTCCCGTCCGGCACTATCACCTTTCTTTTTACGGACATTGAGGGAAGCACGAGACTTTGGGAGAGCCAGCCCGAGCAGATGCTCCAGAGCCTCGCGCGCCACGATGCCCTGATCCGACACGCGGTCGAGCGCAACGACGGCTATGTTTTCAAGACCGTCGGCGACGCCTTTTGCGCGGCGTTCCATACCGCTCCTGAGGCGCTTCAATCTGCGTTCGACATCCAGGTCGCCCTTGGCGAAGAACAGTGGCCCACGGGCGCTCCACTGCAAGTGCGCATCGCAGTGCACACAGGCGCGGCGGAAGTACGGGACAACGACTACTTCGGCCCGCCTCTTAACCGGGTTGCCCGGATTTTATCGACCGCGCACGGCGGTCAAGTTCTTCTATCGGACGTGTCGCACGACCTGTGCCGCGACAGCCTGCCCAACGGCTGCACGCTGCGGCCGCTTGGCGAGCACCGATTGAAGGACTTGGGCCGCCCGGAGTCGGTATTCCAGCTCTGCCATCCGCATCTCCGATCGGACTTTCCCGCGCTGCGATCGCTCGAGAACATGCCGAACAACCTGCCGGAGCAGCTGACCAGCTTTGTGGGACGCGAGGCAGAAACTACCAAGATCAAAGATCTCTTGGCCAAGGCGAGACTTCTTACCCTGACCGGCTCGGGTGGCTGCGGAAAGACGCGCCTTTCTCTCCAGGTTGCCGCCGAAGTTCTCGACTCGTTCCGCGATGGTGCTTGGCTGGTGGAACTGGCCCAGGTCTCCGATCCGGAGCTGGTTCCGCGCACAGTCGGCGGTGTGTTGGGGCTGAAAGACGAGCCCGGCGCGGTGGCGCTACAGCGAGTCAAGGAATATCTGAAAGAGAGGCGTCTAGTGCTGGTGCTCGATAACTGCGAGCATCTGCTGGACGCTTGTGCCTGGTTCGCGGACGAAATCTTGCGACACTGCCCGGAGGTTTCGATTTTGGCGAGCAGCCGTGAGGGGTTGGGCATCGCAGGCGAAGTGACGTTCCGAGTCCCCTCGCTCTCGCTGCCATCCGGTGGGCTCACGCAAAGCGCGGAGTCCCTCGCGCAGTACGAGGCGGTGCGGCTGTTCGTCGATCGTGCTCTCGCGAACAACCCGAAGTTCGAGGTGACGAATCAAAACGCCCCGGCAGTTGCATCCGTATGCCAACGGCTCGACGGCATCCCGCTGGCCATCGAGCTCGCAGCCGCGCGCTTGCGGTCGATGTCCGTCGAGGAAGTTAATCAGCGGCTCGATCACCGTTTTCGGTTGCTCACGGGTGGAAGCCGAACTGCTCTGCCGAGGCAGCAAACGCTTCGGTCGCTCATTGACTGGAGCTACGACCTACTGACCGAATCTGAGAAGGCGCTGCTGAGCAGGCTCTCGGTGTTTTACGGCGGATGGACGCTGCAGGCAGCCGAAAAAGTGTGCATCGGCGCCCCGATCGACGATTGGGATGTCCTCGATCTGCTCTCGTCGCTCGCAGACAAATCGCTCGTGGTGGCGGAGGAGCGCGAGGGAACGACTCGGTACCTGCTCCTCGAGACTGTGCGTCAGTACGCGAGGGACCGCATGTTGGAGAGCGGGTCTGCCGAAAGCTGGCGCAATGCCCATCTCGCATACTTCCGAGATCTGCTCACGGAGCTTTCGCCGCGAATGTCGGCTGAGTTTCACGCGACGTTTGGGCTGCTCGATCAAGAGCAAGGGAACATTCGCTCGGCGCTGGCTTGGTCGCTCGAAGGGGCCGGGGATGGCACCGCCGGCCTCGTGCTTGCGGCTTGCGCCTATTGGTTCTGGTATGTCCGCGGCTACCTGCGTGAGGGTCTGGACTGGCTCGAAAAACTCATAGCCACTGTTCCCGTGTCGGCGGATCCGCGTCCGCGTATTCGCGCACTTCGCGCAGCAGGAATGCTCGCTGGCGAGCTTGCCGAGTATTCGAAGGCAATCCGGCTTCTCGATGAAGCGCGGACCCTGTCGGAGACAGGGGGCTTCCCGGCTATGATTGCCTCTGCCGTCGAAGCAATAGGGATAGTATCGATGGAGCAGGGGGAATTCGAAAGTGCGAAGGCCGCTTTCGAGGAGGGTCTGCGAATCCGCAAGACCCTCGGTGATTCGCATTTGGAGGCCTCTTCTCTGACCAATCTCGGCGAAGCGTGTGCGCTGCTTGGTGAGGCAACTCGAGCCCGTACTTTGCTTGACGAAGCATTGGCGATTTTCCAGCGGCAGGGTCGCCCGAGGGGCGTGGCCCATGTAACGCACTGGCTCGGAGTGCTCGCGGCTGGTTCGGGGGACTTCGACTCGGCGCGACGATACTTCGAAGAGAGCATCGCCTCTCGCCGTGACCTACGCGACCAGCGAGGGACCGCTGATTCTTTGGCGAGCCTCGGCTTCCTTCTTCTGGATGCCGGCAAGCTCGACGAGGCGCGCGAGAAGCTCGTCGAGAGTTTCGCTATACATCGTGAGATAGGCGTCCGCAGGGGCCAGGCCCAATGCCTGGAGGCGCTGGGCAATGTGGCTTCAATCGAGGATCCTCTGGCTGCGGCTAGGATGTGGGGCTCGGCCGAGAAGCTTCGCGAAGACATCGGGGCGAAACTGGTGTCCCGCGAGCTGCTGCGCCAGGAGAAATTCATATCAGCGGCGCAGTCGCGCTGCGATAGCGAAGCATTCGCGAGGAGTTGGGCCGAAGGAAGAAGCTTATCTGCGGATAAGGCATTCGGGGCCCGGCCCGCGGAGCGGGAAACGAGCTCCGAGCCATCGCATGCCTAACTATCGGCATCTTCGTTGGCGGAAGCGGATGAGCTTGCTAACCTCCACGAATTTGATAAAGTAGGTGAGGCAAGAAAGGGGGATTTATGAAAGCTTCACCGCGTTCGCTGATGTTATCGTCGCTCTTGGTCGTCTGCTCGGGTGCCTATGGTCTTTCGCTCATAGGGCAGAACCAATTCGTCGAGGCCAACTTCCATGACGTGAAGGCCCTTCGTGTTCTTATCGAGAGCACCGATCGTTTCGAAGACTGGTTCATAACCAAGCAGGAGATCGAGGACGTCGTGGAGACACGGCTAAAGACGGACGGCGTGCCCTATACGACAGCCGCACCCAAACCCGAGGAGTTTGTCGCGTACCCGAACCTGTACGTATCCGTAAACGCAGTGAAAGCCGATGACGGCACCGCGGCGGTCTCGCTCGATACGAACATATTCAGTTACGGCCACCTCGCGAACAACGACGCCTCGTTCGTTTCGCAGCAGCTTTGGAAGGCCAAGGGTGCGCTGATGATCGGACCGCCCGCCGGCTGCAAGGACGCCCTGAAGAAGGACATCGTGGCGCAGATCGACTCGTTCGCGACGATCTGGCTGAAGTTGCATCCGCGGTCCGCCCAGCCAGGTCTCTAAAGCGGAGCTAGCCGCGTCTTTTAGCCGGCAGGAAGCGCCGGGACGATGAAGAGCTCGAGCCTCCTACTTCGAGTGCTCGGACCCATCCGGATGAACCCCCCTCTTGCGGGAAGCGGCTTTCCATCGATGGTTGCTTTCTGCACACCTCTAGCCTGCAACGACGCGGAAGGCGCTTTGGTTGGCTCGATTACGACCTGAAGCCGGCGCCGGCCCGCGTCTAGCAGGGCCGGAACCGAACGGTCGAAATGCGCGCCCGTGAGCTCCACGTCAGCGGAAAGCCCCTTGGTTCGAATGGAGATGCGTCTCCGCACACCGTCGCGCGGTTCGAACCGGTAAATTGCGCCGTGCTGGGAGCCGCTGCCCCCAAAGCAGAACCGGCCAAAGATCGGGTCGTCTGCGACTATGGTCCGTGCTCCACGCAGCGCGCCCGTAAAGCCCAGATCCTCTTCGCAGGAGTAATACCAGCTGCCGCGGCCGTGCGGCTGTTGCAGCCAAGTCTCACCGTACGCCGACGGCTCGAATCCGCCACCGGCGCCACCATCATTCGCGGGACCCGGATACCAATAGCCATAGTTTGATTGCCTGGTGCCTGCATTGACGAGCGCCCAGGAGCTGAGAAGAGACTGATAGCCCAAACGGATGTACGGCGCGGGATCGGAAGCCTCTTTAAGGGCGTAGTCGAGAACGCTGCATCCTCCCATCTGGCTCATATAGGAAAGCGTGTAGGCGTTGCCCGCAGATCCGCGATAGTCGCTTCCGAGATAGTAGTACGCGGGCTCGATGACTCCTCGACAGAAGAGGTTGTCTCGCATCTGCCTCTGCAGAAAGTTGTTTACATCGGTTTGGCTTAGACCGAGCTCAGTGCGGTGCCGGAGAGCATAATCCGCAATGGCTTGCGTCGACTCGAAGCCGGTCGAATCGAACGCATATTCGGAGCCGAAGAGGTCTACCGATCCTGCAACGAAAGTTTTTACCTTGCGATCCCAATTCTTCTGGAGGCTGGCTGCCGCCGCCATCAGGCCCTCGTGGCGGAGGTCGTCTATCAATCTCTGAATCACAACTTCGTTATAGAAGCCGGTGTCGTATGCCGACCATTTGACGAGCTCGTCGGGGACGGTGAACATCGCGTTCGCGGTGCCATAGGCTCGTTCCAGGTACGTCAGGGTGCTGTGGCGGGTGCGGATTTCCGGGTGCTGAGCCGCTATGCGGTACATGCTTTCGTACATGACGATGATGTGCGGGTAGTCGTAGCAGCGCCACAAATGATAAATCCCTTTTGTGAGATCCTTCGCCTTACTGTCGCGATTCTGCTTCCAATCCGGGATGCCGTAAACGCCGTAGGCATACTTCTCCTGGTCGGTTCTTTGGAGTCCGCCCCAAACGAACTTATCGATGTAGTAGTCTAGCGCGGTCACTTGAGCCTGCAGCGGGTATTCGGCATTCTCGGAAGCGAGGAAGGCCGGCTTCCCGAGGCCAGGATCGTCGCAAGTTACTTCGTAGACACGCCAGCCCTTTATGCGATCGTAATTATCTGGACTCAGGCGGATTTGGCTTTGCATGTTCCACTCCGAGAACAGGCCCTCGTACCACTTGCCGGTGCCCCGCTGCTGCGACTTGGCCAGGAATGCCGCGCGCTTCTTGATGAGCGTTTCGATGGGCTGGCAGGAGAAGAACTCGAGATAGGTCTTTGCTCCGCCTCGCTGAACGACGGATATCCGGTTTTCGCCTAGCCGGCGAAAATGTATCTGATAAATGCTGTACCCTTGCCGCCTACCCACCGCTCGAATTTCGGTCTCGTGCTGATGCTCGGCCTCGAGACGCGTCACAGGGAGCGACGATCGAAGCGCGACGTCGGTGTAAAGGTCCGAGGGAACCGTCATTCCCGGCGCGATCTGCACGTCAAGCTTGCCGTCCCGGGCGAGGATGTCTCGCACGCCCTGATAGTTGTCCGCCCATTCGAAGCGGTAGCCGTACTCGAGAGATTCGCCCGGGCCCAGGGTGCGAGCCGAATGCGGAAGCCGCCAGCTGCCCTTGTGAGCCAGAATCGTAGGACCCATCGCGGCCGAGAGTAGAAAAAGGTCGTACGAGCTCCTCGTCGCCTGCCAGAATTCTGGCGCCGACCCGGCGAGAGGCGTCATCAGCAGGAAGGGCGTATGCTCATTGCGGCTCTGCCAATAGACGAACGACCCGGCTCCCGAAACAAAGCTATGCTTGAGCACACCCGGCTTCGTCCTGTCGGACATGCCGGTCCTCATCGGCAGCGGCGTGCCCAATCCGCCCAACACGATAGGATGGCTAGTCGGGTTGGTGATCGTGATTCGCCAAAGGAGCGCGTGTGCTTCCGGCGCGAATGCGCTTGTGAGCTCCAGGCCGCCGGCCTTCCATCGCCGCCCGAGCGGGCTCCGAGATTGCACGTCTTCGGCCTGACGGAGCTTCCATCCGCCGCCTTCATTCTTGGTCCAAACCTGGACGTCGCCGAGCTTCATTCCCCGCGCGATGAACTCCGTGCCGGCAGGATCGGACGCGCAGCGCAGGGAAGTGAGCATGCCCTGGCTCGGGGAGATTTGAAACGCGCCTAACGGCGCAGAAGCGAGAAGGGGAACGAACGGAAACATGATTAAGCGGGGCCGCCTCCATCTTATCTTGCAAGCGAGAGCCGGCTTCCGTTGTCGTGCTGCGAACCGTATCTCCGTTGGACGGGGTGAGCCGCCCGAGCGCGGCGACTGGCCGAATCGGCCGTCGGCTCCCTGAAGCACTTGCGCATAAGTACCAAAGCGGTGACAGGTCACGATCGAGACCAGTTGTAAAATATCGTAGTCAAGGATAAAAAGACCCATGAACAACAAGCTCGCCCTCGCCATCGCCCTCATCTGCATGCTCTGCTTCGGCGCCCTGGCCTTCGGCCGCGGAGGTAGCAAGCGCGCAGCTCCCGCGGGCCACTACCAGCTTCGCGTGGTGGATGCGGCCACCTATACTGAGGCCATTTTCCCAGGCGGGTCTGCTTACCGGTGGAAGCCCAACGGGCAGGCGGACTATACCAAAGCGTGCGACGCCCTCCTGGAGGCTGGCTGGGAGCCGTTCGCCGCGGGAATGTATACCGGCGCTTTCTCAAATACACCGTACGTGTACTTCCGCAAGCTTCAGTAGATGCCTCGCGTAGGAGGGAGGCTTGCCGCCCGTCCTAGCGTCTTCGCCGATTGGAGCGTTTCGGCTGGCCGCTCAGCGGCCGGAGCGCGCTCTCGCGCCTGCCCTGGCCCCCTTTTTCGATTGGACAAAGGCCAGGCATCCGGCAGAAAGCAAAAATATGCCTTGACACGTATATGCTCATATCGGTATATTGACCCCATGCAGTCCGCTTTTCAAATCATCGCCGAGCCGAGTCGACGCGCTATCTTGGGCCTGTTGGCTTCTTCGGAGAGGTCGGTTGGGGAGATCGAAAGGCAACTCAGCATGCCGCAGCCTTCGGTATCGAAGCACCTGCGGGTGCTCCGCGAAGCCGGTTTTGTGGAATCGCATGTGGCTGCGCAGCGCCGGCTGTACCGCCTTCGCCCCGAGCCTCTGGAAGAGGTGGACGCCTGGCTGGCGCCGTTTCGTCGTTACTGGTCCGCTCACGTGGACGCCCTCGAGCGCCATTTGGACCATTTGGATCGGGATCCGCAACTGGAAGACCAAGGAGAAATCGAATGAGCAGCCGACACGATTACAGCCCCGGCCCGGCCACCGGAGCGCAGATTCGAAAGGAAGGAGACAATTGGACGCTGGTTCTGGTGAGAGAGCTGCGCCATCCGCCCGAGAAAGTATGGCGGGCGCTGACCGACCCCGAGCACCTGCGGCAATGGGCGCCGTTCGACGCCGACAAGAGCCTCGCTATGGTCGGCCCGGTGACGCTCACAACCGTCGGCGCGCCGCAGCCTCATGTGTCGGAAACAGAGGTAACGCGGGCCGACGCTCCGAAGGTGCTCGAGTTCGCGTGGGGAGGCGGCAATGTGCGCTGGCAGCTCGAGCCTGTGGGCCAGGGCACGCGCCTTACGCTGTGGGCGAATATCGACCGCCGCTACATTTCGATGGGCGCAGCGGGTTGGCATATCTGCCTGGACGTCCTCGCCCGGCTTCTGGATGGCGAGCCCTTGGGCCGAATGGCTGGGGTCGAGGTGATGAAGTTCGATGGTTGGAAGCGGCTGAATGCCGAGTACGCGACACAGTTCGGCATGGAAGCTCCGGTGCGATGAGTCCTCGAGGGCCGCTGTCAAGCCAAATACTTCTCGAGCCTAGAGACGGCAGGTGGAGCGCTCGAGGCACTACAGCAGTTTCTCGCCGGCCTACTCGCCAAGGCGATGATTGGCAGGTTTTGAATGCAACCCTTACAATGAAATTACGAATCTGCGGGATCGCGATCCGAGATCGTTCGCTGCCGTTATTGGCGTTGGCCGGTATAGGGCCAGCTACCGCACTCCCGCAAGCAGTCAGGATCGAAGAAGAGCACATTGTGCACAGCCCGAAGCTGGGCTCGGGCGTGGAGAGAGATTTATGAGGAAGACAGAAAGCGAAACCAAGCAAGCGAAGTCTGGGCAGGGTGGGGCCAAGGCGAAGGATAAATATCAGGGGTTTTCGGACGCGGAACGCGCCGCGATGAAGGAGCGCGCCCGCGAGCTGAAAGCCGAGGCGCCCGGTGCGAAGAAAGGGGACGGCAAAGCCGACGTGCGCGAAAAGATCGCGGCGATGCCCGAACCATTTCGAGCGATGGGCGAGCGGCTGCACGAGATCATACGATCCACGGCTCCCGGCCTCTCGCCCAAGACGTGGTACGGCATGCCGGCCTACGCGAACAAGGATGGCAAGGTCATTTGCTTCTTCCGGAGCGGGCACATGTTCAAGGAGAGGTACATGACCCTCGGCTTCAACCAGGACGCCCATCTGGAGGAAGGGAATATGTGGCCGATCGCCTTCGCGCTGACCGAACTGGGGCCGGGAGAGGAGCGAGCAATCTCCGCGCTCATCAAGCGTGCGGCGAGCTAAGGACGGTCCAACCGAGCGGACGAATCCCCTCGGAATGCTCGAGTCAAACCGATCGGATGACAGATTCTCACCCAATCCTTTCGGCATTGCTGGCATAAATCGCCGCCTGTTCTACCTGGGATGACCACGCCGAATCATTTGAAGGGGTGTGCCGAGGTTCACGACTATTCGTGCTTTGATCTTATGCCGGCGTATTGGAGATTCCTGAAGGCCGGCGACGGCGTATCGCACGAAGAAGTAGGGAAGTGTTTCGACTCAATTGTGATAAGTCCGAAACGAGAGATCTTTGGAGCAGTAGCACTCGGTTGGACCTTTCCCGAAAACGTCGCCAGCCTGGCGGAAGCCGCGCAGGGCAGGCAAGCCGACTTCCGGCTCGTCGAATCGAAATATCCCCGTCGCTTCGAAGGGGCTTGGCAGCAGATTACCGCACACTTTGAAGAATGAATGCAAGCCACTCATCAGACGAGCAGGCTCGGCGGAGCCCAGCTCGGCCCGATGCCGAACGCGTCGAGATCACGCTCGCACGCCCGTCAGAAATGTACTTGGACAGCTTCTTTCAGGCGATGGCCGAATTCGAGAGCGAGGGAAATCCCCAAGTCCACAAGAACCTAAGCCGCGAACAGTTTCCGGCATACGTCCGACAGCTGCACGACCAGTCCATCGGGAAGAACCTCAAAGACGGCTACATTCCAAGTAAGGAGTTTTGGATTGTCGACCGGGACGGCTATGCCGGCAGGATCATTCTTGGGCTCACTTTCACCCCCACTCCAGAAAAACTCGGGCACCATGTCGGCTATGCCGTTCGACCTAGCAAGCGCCGACACGGCTATGCGACCAAGGCGCTCGAAGCCCTATTGGACGAAGCGAGAAAGCTGGGCATCCACAAGCTCATGCCGACCTGCGACGCGGCTAACATAGCTTCGCGCAAGGTCATCGAAAGGAGCGGCGGTTCGCTCCTGAATCCCGAAGCTCGAGTTGGCGAGCTTAGATTTCTCATCGATCTGGATGCTGACTCGAGCTTACGAGCTTCGAGCAGTACACGGAATGCGGATGAAATGGGATGATGGATTGAGCTTGGCGCAACCTCGACTCAGGCTATCGGGCTCCGTTTTCAGATTGAAGCGGACCACGTTTCCACGAAGCTCCGATTGTGCCCTCCCACTCAGAGACCAACCGCGCCGCGCAAAATCGATGTTTTGCGCCCGAGCCGATTTAGATCATTCTCCATACTGTTTCAACCGTGAGCGAATACTTGACCATTGAGAACAGGCACACCGGCGAGACACTGAAGATGCAACGCGTGCGCGAAGCTTCGGGCTTCGTTTACTTGACGTTGGACGGTTCATCGCCCTCAGGCGGGAAAGGCCCACCCCTCCACAAGCATGTTATGGAGGTAGAGGAGGGCGTTGTTGCTTCAGGGACGCTTGGTGCAACCGTCGCCGGCAAGAAGGTCGTGATCGCCGCCGGTGGATCCGCTTCGTTTCCAAACGGGGTTGTACATTCCTGGTGGAACGAGGGGCAGGACGAGTTATTCTTCAACGGGCGGGTGACTCCCGTCGTTGACCTCGACAGGTTCTTACAAGCGCTCTTTGCCGTGACCAATTCGGGAGCGCCCGGGAAGCGGCCCCCTATTTTTTATCTGGCTCATGTCTTGTGGAGACATCGACACACTCAGGTAATCGTGACACCGCCTGTCCTAGTCCAGCGGATCGTCTTTCCTGTAGTGCTGCTTGTGGGGACGCTACTGGGAAAATACCGAAGCAACGACTGGCCCGGCGCGCCGAACTCTTGTCCAGGGGCCCCCGAAGTCAGGGCCTAGCTGCTGCGGCCGACGACCGAGTCGAATGCCCTCGTCCATTCCATTTCTGGCGGAAATCTACGGGAAAGACCACTGCTGAAAACTGGGACATATCGATTTCGCCTTGTAAATTGACGCGTGGAGCGCCCGACCAAGCAAGAGAGCTCGATGACCGATGAAATCATCGCAGCTCTTTCACGCGGCTCAGGCCCGAGTTGCACCGGAGTATCCGCTTGGAGTGCTCGAAGGAATCTCCGTCGATGATCGCAGCCGCCCGATGCCACGTGCTATTGTCGGAGTGATCCCCGGCCATTATGTGGCTTCCTCGTCCCGACTGGTTCTTGCCTAAGCGAGAGCCAAGTCTGGCCATTAATGTCACATCGATCTGCCGCCGGCGTGGAAGAGCGCTCAGGCACTCGGCTTGTTGGACCCCGATCAAAAGACCCTACACCCACGGGAGATCCGGATTGGGGCCGTTAAGGTGCAACCACTGTGTCCGGAATGGACATTCAGATAGGTGGTGGGCAGCACGAAACTTGAACCTGTCACTCCAACAGTGTCATGGGAGTCAATCCCCGTTCACCATCTTCTCTCAGGTTCGATGAGGGCCCAATCGGCCCGCAATTCAGGCGCGCAGATGCATCGGGATCAGGCCTGCGATGGCACCGAGAGCAATCAGAAGCGCGGAGTTCCACTTGAATCGGACGACCAGGATCAACGCCGCCAATGCGATCACGGCCGCACGTAGATCAACGATTGCCTCTTTCCCAAGCCGGATCAACACTGAGCCCATCAGCGCCAGCGCTGCTGCATTGACCCCATCGAGGAAGCTCCCGGAGACAGGCGTGCCCCGCAGAGTATGGAGCAGCTTGCCGCTTATGGCGATGAATACAAAAGCCGGAAGGAAGATCCCGACCGTTCCCGCGAGAGCACCCCAAGGTCCAGCTAGTATGTATCCGATGAAGGTAGCGGTCGTGAAGACTGGGCCGGGCGTGAATTGCCCGACTGCAATGGCGTCCAAGAGTTGAGGCTTGGTCAGCCAGGCCCAACGAAGCACGAGGTCGGTTTCCAGGAAGGAAAGCATCACGTACCCGCCGCCATAAAGAACGGATCCCAACTTGATGAAGTACAAGAAGACGGCTAGGGGACTCGCATGGGCGCTTGCACCGGCAAGCGCCTCCCAAGTGAGCGGGACCGCGGCAACCAGTGCGACGCAAGTCAAGAGGGTTACCACCGGAAGCGCTGATTTCCAAGAGCGCTCCCGGCGCAAAGCCCTTCCACCCAGCGCAAGGCCAGACCCCAGAAGCAACAGCAACTGGTTGACCCCTACCAGGGCCAGAGCAAACGAGGCACTCAGTGCAATACGTTTGGGCCAAGTGTCAACGACTTTTCCGACGAGAAGGACAATGGCCTGGGCAATTATCGCGACTACGACGGGTTTGATGCCGTACAGGGCGCTTTGAAAACCGGGGAGTGCATGAAACCGAACGTAACCCCACGCAAGGGCAGCCACCATCAGGGCTGCGGGGACGATGAAGCAAACCCCCGAGACCACCATGCCCAAGACGCCCGCACGTTTATGTCCGATATGGATGGCGACCTCAGTCGAACTTGGGCCGGGAACAAGATTCGCGGCCCCAATCATATCGACAAGCTCTTCGTGAGACAGCCACTTGCGACGGCGGACGAACTCTTCTTCCATCATCGCCAAGTGAGCAGCGGGACCGCCGAACGCTGTAATGCCGAGCTTCAGAAATGCAAGCGCCAGAGTGCCGGGCCCCTCTTGCTTTTCCGGCATCGGTTCCGTGCTTACGAGCATTCGAGCAATGCCATGAAGCCGAAGTCCCTGTGAAGCTGCTGATGGCAGTGGAACGAAGAAAGCCCCGGCTGATTCGCGGCGTAGCCCACCTCGACCTCTCGGAATCTGCCGTTATAGGTTGTTGCAGAGATGGTCTTGTCCGGAGCAGCTTCGATCGGGCCAGTGCCGGTGCGAATGGTGTGATCCGCCGAAGCGCCACCCAATCTCGGAAGCGCGGCTGAGGCAGCTAGAGCACTCCTCGCAAACAACGGTTCAGCGGCAGGGGCGACGGATAGGAATTGCCTTCGGTTAAGGTCCCTCATGAGAGCTTTCTTTGGTGGTCGTTCCAGTGAACTTGTGGTCGAGCGACAGTCTGCCTGCCCCGACGACGAGGAGGAAGCAACAGGATAGGAGCATGCTCCAATCTGTCCGAGCCTCGTGAGCCATACTCCAGAACCCCTTTTGGGCGAGCATCGGCAGCTTCGTCGTGGCGGTGGCAACAAGCATGTCGATGATGAGTGGGATCGCAGCGAGTCGGGTCAGCAGCCCAACGATTAGCAGCGTCCCACACGTGATTTCCACGACGCCAACAAAGGGGCCGAAGAACTCGGGCATAGGTATTCCTATCTTCGCAAACCGTCCGGCGCCTTGCTCGATCGGAAAGAGGAACTTCTGAATTCCTTCGGAGAGAAACACCCCACCCGCTAGCAGCCGTATGAGCAGCGTGGCAGCAGGAGCATTGGATTCAAGTAGTCGTCGCATATTCTTCCCCCGCCACCTCCGCCCCGAGTTCCCTGAGCTGCCTCCGGGCAATGCCGAGAACTTCCCGGCCCTCATCCGTGATGAGATAGGTGCGTCGCGCCCGAGGACCGTCTCCTTCGGTCGAAGACGTCAGCCACCCAAACGCTTCTAGCCTGCGCAGCATGGGATATAGAGTTCCCGGGCTTACGTCGTATCCATGCTCGCGAAGTTCGTCGAGCATCCAGGTTCCGACAACGCCACCCTCGTCCGCATGGTGCAACACATGGACTTTCCAGAGCGAGATCAGGATTTCCCGGGAAACGAGCTTCTTATCGACCATCGACTACGGGCATCGTACTCGTTCGCGGTGTTAGACTGCACGACGGCGACTCCCCTATGCGAGACATCGAAAAGCTCCGTTCGATGGCCTTGCAGAGTAGCGCCTCGAGCTCTAACGCAGATTCGCCTCGACATGCCTTCCCAATCTCGTCTGCTGGCGGTAGCGCCGACCTTCTTGACCACTACACACAAATCGCGCGGATTGGAGTAGCCATTTAGGTTCAACCGCTGAGGCCATCAAGACCCGAAAGCACCCTGCTTTTTGGTTGGCTTTGAACCTGTGAACCCTACAGTGTCATTAGCCAAAAACCCGCGCTCGCAGAGTATTGGCTCAGGATAAATGGACCGCGTCACTCTTGGGCAGGCCGCTTGGCAGAGCCCGTTGACGACATTGCCGCTAGGAGAGTGTGAAGTAAAAGGTGGCGCCCTCGCCGAGCTTGCCTTCAGCCCAAACCTTGCCGCCGTGCCTCTCCACGATCCGCTTCACGTTGGCAAGGCCTATGCCCGTGCCCGCATAAGTCGTATCGCTGTGCAGCCTCTCGAACGGCTGGAAGAGCTTGTGGATGTACTGCATGTCGAAGCCGATTCCGTTGTCCCTGACAAAGAAGCTTCCGCCTTGCCTGCCGAACTCTACGATTGGATTCTCGGTCCCGGCGGAAAACTTACAGGCGTTTTCCAGCAAGCTCTCCAAGACAACGCGCACGAGCAGCGAATCCGCAACTGACGCAAGCCCCTGACCAATGCGGAATTGCGTACCTTGCCGACAGCATCCCCGTTCAATCAGCGAGGCGACGACTTCTTCGGCCAAACCTGTGAGATCGACGGGGATCTTGTTTGGCTCCTGCTTTCCAAGGCGCGCGTAAGTCAGCAGGTCATCCACGAGCCTAGCGAGCCTTTTCGAGCTCTCTTCGAGCCGTTCTACGGTGCGCCGGTCGTCACCTTCGAGCCGACTCCCAAGGTCCGCCATGAGCATTGCCGCGTTGGTGCTGATCCCTCGGATCTGCTGCCGTAGATCGTGGGCGACCGAATAGGTAAAGCCCTGAAGGCGCTCGTTGGATTGCATCAGATCGACCGTGCGGCGCTGGACTTCGACCTCGAGCGACTCCTTGAGGATGCGAAGCTGCTCTGCGCTCTCGCGCGCAGCCGCTTCCGCCCGCTTTGCTTCCTCGGCCAGTTCGTGTTGGCGGACCGACGAGATCAGCAGCCGCTCGTTCATCTCGGCAGTAGTAGCCTGCGCCTCCAGCAGCGCCTGGGCCCGCGCCTGTACCAGGGCCATCGCGGATTGCTGGATGATGATGTCGAAGATGGCGTGGAAGCTCGCGGATTCGCCGACGTCCAAAGACCGCTCCATCTCCTCGGTGACTTCGAGAACCACCGTGCTACGAAGGATGCGCAGCTCCTCAAACAGATCCAGCACGCTTTGCTTCTGCACAAATCGGTCAATGCCGTGCTGGGGGCCGCTTTCCACCACGCCGCGCAGTTGCTGGGGGTCGGCCGACTGCAGCGCGTCGGCGGCGGCGGCAAGTATCTCCGTGACCGTGTCCTCGAACTCCGCGAGCGTCAGCGCATCGAGGTGGGGCATGGCCTTGAGACTGACCTCGCGCCAGCGCTTGAGGATGCGGTCATTCGAAGCGTGGATCGCCGCCGCAAGCTGCGGAAACGCTTCGTGCTTGAGATCCATCGCTACCCGGGCGAAGGTAGAGTCTGCGGTGGGTTTAGACCTTGCCATGGCGCGCATCAAGGTTAAGCATAGCGAAGCCGCGGACTTGGAGGGTGTTTAGCAAGTATCGAGATTTCGTTTTTTTGAGTTGCGGAGGCTGTTTTCCCGGTGAGACTGCCTCTTCGCGGCGGCAAATCCGTTGCACATGCCTTTCTTTGATCCCAGACCACGCGACATCCAGTGCCTAAGTTCACTCCACCAGCAGCCGATAGCCGACGCCGGTTTCAGTTCTGACGAATCGGGGCCTGGCTGGGTCAGGCTCAATCTTTTGTCTGATTGCTCCCATATGCACGCGTAGAGTGTGAGTCGAATCCTCATAAGCTGGACCCCATACTTCGCGAAGCAAATGATTGTGGGTCAAGACCTTTCCGGCGTGCCGGGCAAGCAACGCGAGCAGTTTGTATTCCGTGGGCGTCAGCCGTACTTCGCGACCCTCCACGAAGACCTGACGCGACTCGAAGTCAACGCAAAGGCCACGCTGTTCGAATTTGGGTTCAATCTCGGGCTGAAGATTCCCCGCGTGACGAAGTGCAACGCGGACACGTGCCATTAGCTCACCGATTGCGAACGGTTTGGTTAGGTAATCGTCCGCCCCGGCGTCGAGAGCCGAGATCTTGTCCTTCTCTTGACCACGCGCCGAGAGAATGACGATCGGCACTTTGGACCACTCGCGAAGGCGCTTCACAACTTCGATTCCGTCAATGTCTGGCAATCCAAGATCAAGCAGGACGATGTCGGGGTTCTTCCGTGCGACCAATCTGATACCCTCTTCGCCCGTTCCGGCTTCGATGAACTCTGCCTCATCAGGTGCGAGGCTGGCCCGCAAGAACTTGCGAATCGGGACCTCGTCCTCTATCACCACGAATCGTGTGGGATCGGTCATTGGACCTCCGCGATCGCGCTAGTGGGAAACCGCAAGACGAACTCCACTCCGCATTGGCGACGATTGCGCGCAACGATGGAACCTCCGTGTGCCATCATCACGGCCCGGCAGATTGAGAGTCCAAGTCCAAACCCGCTTCCACCCCGTTTGCGGAACTTCTCGAAGAGCAGATCTTCTTCACCAGGCGGAATGCCTGGGCCGTCGTTGGCCACGGTCACTTCGACACCACTGCCTTCCGTCCGGGCGACGATGTCTACTTGCGCCTCGACCCCGCCGTGGCGAGCGGCGTTCTCCAGCAGGTTGACGAACACTTGCTCTACAAGCACGCCGTCCAACTTCAACAGAGGAAGGTCGGCGGCTATGTCTGTACGGACCGGCTTCGTGAACATGCTCTCAGTCCGAAGCATCGCCGACCCAATCAACTCCTCGAGAGATTGCCAGTCGAGATTAAGTTCGACTCCGCCGCCTTCGAATCGGGACATGTCCAACAGGTCGCGAACGAGTCTCGCCATCCTCACGGACTCTTCGAAGACCGTCGTTGCCAATGAACGCGAGCGTTCACTCAGGTCGTGTTGCTCTACAAGGCTGCTCGCTGCACCTTCAATCGACGCGAGCGGCGTCCGAAGATCGTGTGAAACGCTGCTTAGTAGGTTGCTGCGGAGCTTTTCGCGTTCTACTCGCAAACTGGCTTCGTGCGAGTCTTTCGCGAGTTGGGTGCGATCGAGTGCCAACGCTAATTGTTGGCCGATTGATTCGATGATGTGTCGAAGCGAGGAGTCGATTGTAATGCCGGGCGCAGGACGGAGTCCAAGCACGCCGACGCAATTCACCGAACCCATCAAAGGCAAATACATCGCATCCGAACCTGCCAATGTATCAGTGCCCCACCCCGCGGGACGGGCATTGTCGAACACCCAGCTGACGACACCAAGCTCCTTATCTGCCAACTCAAACCCCGATTTTGATCCGGCCAGAATCTCAGGCGTGCCATCCTCTCCCTTCGCGAAGACCGCGGCATCCGACCCGGAAATGTCCGCAGCTTTCCGAGCCGAAACCTCGGCCATTTCCTCCCTTTTACGCGTTGAGGCAAGCTGGCGGCTCACCTCGTACAGGGCGGCCGTGTCCCGTTCTCGTTTTGAAGCAGCTTTGGTCTGTTCCTTTAAGCGGAACGTCAGCGAGCTGAGCAAGATGGATACAACGAGCATGACGCCGAACGTCACCACATACTGCGCGTCGCTCACCGCAAAAGTGCCTCTTGGCGGCACAAAGCAGATGTCGAAAAGTGCGACCCCTAGCACCGCGCCTAGCAGCGACTCGTTGCGGCCGTACCTCACCGAAATGGTTGCCACCCCAAGAAGGTAAACCATGACAATGTTGGCGAGGTCGAACCGTCCAATCATGAGGAGTCCGAGGGCAGTACAGAGCGCGAGGATTCCTAGCATCGCAAAATAGCTTTGCCAAGTCGCGGGTTCGGGCTTGCGGCCGATCACTAGATGGGTCCCCTGTTCTTCCGCCCCCGTTATGACTAGCACATCGATATCGCCACTCGAGCGGATGAGTTGATCGACGACCGAGCCGAACACGAGCTCACGCCAACGCTTGCGGACAGGCTTGCCCATAACGATGGTAGTCACGTTCTCGGACTCGGCGAAACGGATCACTTCGGCCACGATGTCTTCCCCCGCCAGTGCAACCGTCTGCGCGCCTAGCTTTTCGGCTAAGGCAAGTGCCGCCTCGAGTTGGGCTCTTCCCTCATCTGAAACACCGCTCTGGCGAGGACTCTCGACGCTGACCGCGATCAAGTCGGCATGGAGATTGGTCGCCAGCCGCTTCGCAGCACGCACGATTCTGGGAGCCATGCGGTTTGGAGCTACGCAAACGAGAATCCGCTCTCGGGCGTGCCACGGCTCTCGGACATCCTGAAGTGTCCGACTTTGGCGCATTTCCTCGTCGACCCGTTCAGCGGTGTGGCGTAGCGCAAGTTCGCGCAGAGCCAGGAGGTTGCTCCTCTTGAAGAAACCCGAAATGGCCTGGTCGACCTTCTCGGCGATGTAGACTTTGCCTTCTTCGAGCCTCTTGTGCAGCTCTTCTGGGGGAAGATCGATTAGTTCGACTTCGTCCGCGACCTCAAAGAAGGAGTCGGGGACCGTCTCCTGTACGAATACGCCGGTGATTTGTGCGACCACGTCCCGCAGGCTCTCAATGTGCTGGATGTTAACTGTAGTTCGCACATCGATGCCTGATTCGAGCAGTTCCGCGATGTCCTGCCATCGCTTGACGTGCCGACTCCCCGGTGCGTTTGTGTGAGCCAGTTCGTCGACGAGTATGATCTTCGGTCTTCGAGCCAGAGCGGCATCGAGGTCGAACTCGGGGATACTGATCGACCGGTGTTCTGCTTCTCGCAAGGGAAGTTGCTCGATCCCCGTCGCCAACTCCTCGGTTTCTTTGCGCCCGTGCGCCTCCAAATAGCCGATCACTATGTCAAGGCCCCGATCGACATCTGCACGGGTATCGCTGAGCATCGCATACGTCTTGCCGACGCCTGCCGCCATCCCAAGATAAACCTTTAGCCGCCCCCGCTTGTGCGAGGTGCGTTCGGCCGGGTGCTCAAGGTGATTGGTCACGATTCTCCTTCGAAGCTACCGAATACCCGGTGAATGCGCAGTCCTGAACGTCGCGCACGGCTTCGGCCAGCGCCTTTGCAGACTAGTGGTTCCAATCTTTCCTCCGGCCGGCGCGAAAGAGATTGCTTTCATTGTTGCTGTGCCACATCCAGGGCAAGATTGAGTTCGAGGACGTTGACGACCGGTTCGCCAAAGAGTCCGAGTTGGCGAGGCTCCGTGTGAGCGTTCACAATTGCTCGCACGGCGTCGGAAGTCATGCCGCGAGCCTTTGCCACACGTGCGACTTGAAGGTCAGCCGCTTCAGGACTGATGTGGGGGTCTAGGCCGCTGCCGCTGGCTGTGACGAGGTCGGTTGGAACCTTGCCTTCGCTCGAGCCTGCAACCTTCAATGCCTCGACGCGATCCGCGATAGCGCCAGGAACTTCCTTGCCGGCCGAATCCTTTCCTCCGACCAACGCCGGATTGAGCGGCCCTAGGTTGGAGCCGCCGGAAGCAGCCGCATTGTAGGGGAAGGGGACAGTCGCCGAGGGACGGCTCCAGAAGTATTTCGGGTCGTCAAAAGGTTGCCCGATCAGTCGCGAGCCCACGATCTTTCCGTCTTTCGAGATCAACGAGCCATTGGCCTTGTCCCTGAAGGCGGTCTGGGCAATCCACGTCACAATCAGCGGATAGACCACACCGGTGAGGACTGTGAGGACGATGAACAAACGAATGGCGACGACGAGTTCTCTCATTTGAAAAACACTCCGATTCCGAGGTCGATTAGCTTGATTCCCACGAACGGGACGACCAATCCACCGAAGCCGTAAATCCACAGGTTCCGCTTCAGGATTGCGTCCGCACCGAGCGGGATGTACTTCACACCCCGCAACGCCAAGGGAATCAGCGCCACGATGACGAGCGCGTTGAAGATCACCGCGCTCAGAATCGCGCTCTCGGGGGTCTTGAGCCCCATGACGTTCAGCGCGCCGAGTTCGGGATAGGTCACCACAAAAGCGGCGGGCAGGATCGCGAAGTATTTGGCCACGTCGTTCGCGATGCTGAACGTGGTCAGCGCGCCCCGGGTCATGAGGAGCTGTTTTCCGGTCTCGACAACTTCGATTAACTTGGTCGGATTGCTCTCCAGGTCCACCATGTTGCCGGCTTCCTTGGCGGCCTGAGTGCCCGAGTTCATGGCAACGGCGACGTCGGCTTGCGCAAGTGCAGGCGCATCGTTGGTTCCGTCTCCGGTCATGGCGACGAGGCGACCGCCCTGCTGATACTCGCGAATGAGTTTGAGCTTCGCCTCGGGAGTGGCTTCGGCGAGGAAGTCGTCAACGCCCGATTCGGCAGCTATCGCGGCAGCGGTCAGCGGGTTGTCGCCCGTGATCATGATGGTCTTGATGCCCATCTTGCGGAGTTCTGCGAACCGCTCTTTGATGCCCCCCTTGACGATGTCCTTCAGGTAGATGCAGCCAAGAATTTTGCTGCCTTCGGCGACAACGAGCGGGGTTCCGCCTGCCTTTCCGATTTCGTCGACTTTGGCCTGGACTTCTGCCGGAAATGTGCCGCCTTGACCCTCAACCCACTTTCTAACGGCGTCCTGAGCGCCCTTTCTCAGACTCATGCCGTCGATGTCTACTCCTGACATACGGGTTTGCGCGGTAAAGGGCACGAAGTGTTCTCCCTTGACCTCGCGGCCCCTCAACGCGTACCTCTCCTTTGCCAGCACGACGATGCTGCGGCCCTCCGGCGTCTCGTCCGCTAGGCTGGAGAGTTGGGCGCGGTCAGCCATTTCTTCCGCTGTCACTCCAGGTGCAGGAAAGAACTCGACCGCTTGTCGGTTGCCTAATGTGATCGTGCCGGTCTTGTCGAGGAGAAGCACGTCCACATCGCCTGCCGCTTCGACCGCTCGTCCGCTTGTCGCGATAACGTTCTTGCGTAGAAGCCGCTCCATTCCAGCGATGCCGATGGCGCTTAGGAGCCCGCCGATCGTCGTCGGTATGAGACAGACGAGAAGTGCGACAAGGACCGTCACCGTAATCGGGCTGCCCTTACCTTCGCTTGCCACTGCGTATAGCGAAAACGGCAGAAGCGTGGCGCATGCGAGCAGGAAGATGATCGTCATAGCGGCAAGGAGGATGTTGAGTGCGACCTCGTTGGGTGTCTTCTGACGCTTCGCTCCTTCGACCATTGAAATCATCCGGTCTAGGAAGCATTCGCCAGGGTTGGCGGAGATTTGCACGACGATCCAATCGCTCAGGACGCGCGTTCCGCCGGTGACCGAACTGCGGTCTCCACCTGATTCGCGAATGACTGGCGCGGACTCGCCGGTGATAGCACTTTCGTCGACGGTTGCGACGCCCTCGACCACGTCGCCGTCGCCTGGAATGAAGTCTCCGGATTCGACGAGGACGTTATCCCCCCGTCGGAGGTCGGAAGCCGAAACCGTCTCATAGCTCGACTGATCAGCTTTGCTCGTGAGCTTCTTCGCGGGCACATCCTTCTTGGCTGCCTTTAATGCGTCGGCTTGGGCCTTTCCGCGACCTTCGGCCATGGCCTCGGCAAAGTTCGCAAAGAGCACGGTGAACCATAGCCAGAGAGAGATCAGCAAAATGAACACGGGTGACGCCTCGCCCTTGCCAATGAGTGCTTGGATCCACAGAGCTGTCGTCAGGATCGAACCTACGAAGACCACGAACATCACGGGATTGCGGACTTGCATACGCGGGTCAAGCTTCCGGAAGGAATCGCGGATCGCCCGCCCAACGAGCGATTTGTCGAAAAGGGGTTGAGCTTGTTCGGACATTAGCGCGCACCTCCGGCCATTCGAAGCGATTCGATCCCAGGACCGAGCGCAAGGGCCGGAATGAAGGTCAGGCCAGCCACGACCAGCACGATTGCGCACAGCATCCCAACAAAGAGGGGCGTGTGGGTTGGTAGAGTGCCCGGCCCGGTCGGCACAACCTTCTTTCGCGCCAAAGAACCAGCAATCGCCAAGACGGGGACCATGAGCCAAAAGCGGGACAGCCACATTGCCACGCCGCCAAGGAAGTTATGGAAGGGAACGTTCGCCGAAAAACCGCCGAAAGCCGACCCATTGTTATTCCCCATCGAGGAGTAGGCGTAAAGGACCTCGCTGAACCCGTGGGGCCCAGGGTTGGCCATGCCTTTCACGGCTTGACTGACACTCGGATCCGCCGATGGCCAGACGAAGCTGATAGACGTGCATAGCAAGACAAGAGCACACGGAATGAGGATGACGAGGGACGCCATCTTCATCTCGTAGGCTTGGATTTTCTTGCCGAGGTATTCAGGCGTTCTGCCGACCATGAGGCCCGCGACAAACACGGTGACGATAGCGAAGACGAGCATGCCGTACAGGCCCGAACCGACGCCGCCAAAAACGACTTCACCAAGCTGAATCAACACCATCGGCGCCAGACCTCCAATGGGAGTGAACGAGTCGTGCATGGAATTCACCGAGCCGTTGCTAGCAGCGGTTGTGGCTGTTGCCCAGAGGGCCGAGTTCTCGATTCCAAGGCGAGCCTCTTTGCCTTCCCAGTTCGCGTTCGTTGTCAAGCCGTGACGGGCAAACGCGGGATTGCCCGATTGCTCCGCGAGGACGCAGGGAATCAGGAACGCAGCAAACAGGAAGGTCATTGCCGCGAGAATCGCCCATCCCTGTCTGCGGTCCTTCACCATCTCGCCGAACGTCACGCAGAGGGCCGCCGGGATGAGAAGGATGGCTAGCATGGAAAGGAAATTCGTGATCGGAGTCGGATTCTCGAACGGGTGAGCCGAGTTGGCGTTGAAGAACCCGCCGCCGTTCGTTCCCAGTTGCTTGATCGCGACCTGTGAGGCGGCAGGGCCGAGTGCGATAACCTGTTCGGTCACCGGCTTCCCGTCCGCGTCCTTCGTCGGCTGCACGAAAGTCGCCTTCGCATAGGGCTGGAAGGTTTGTACGGCGCCCTGGCTGACTAAGACCAGGCTGAACAGGCCCGAAAGCGGCAACAGAATGTAAAGCGTCGAACGCGTTAGGTCAGCCCAGAAGTTGTCGATGGAATTCGTTTCACGCGCCCTGACTCCTCGAATGAGAGCCGCAACAACTGCGATTCCGGTCGCAGCACTGACAAAGTTCTGCACGCCGAGCGCCAGCATTTGAGTCAGGTAGCTCATCGTCGACTCCCCGCCGTAGCCTTGCCAGTTCGTGTTCGTAGCAAAGCTCGACGCAGTGTTGAAAGCCGAGTCGGGGGACACACCGCCCAAGCCAGCGGGATTCAGCGGCAGTTCGCCTTGGAACCGCTGGAGCGCGTACACGACCAGCATCCCGAGCACATTGAAGAGGATCGCGGCGAGAGCGTAAGTTTTCCAACTCTGCTCGGTCTCCGGCTTGACGCCTGAATGGCGGTAGATCAGCCTCTCAATAGGCGACAAGACGCGCGATAGGAAGGTCGTTTGCCCTTCCAGCACTCGCGCCATGTACAGGCCAAGGGGCTTGGCGCAGAGAAGCAATACGACGGAATACAGGACGATTTGAGCCCAACCCATCAGAGCTTCTCCGGCTTAAGCAAGGCCATGAAGAGGTAGCCGAGGAGGAGCACCGCGACCACCCCGGCAACGACGTAGAGGGTCATTCGGCCTCCCTTCCTAGGCGGTCACACGCGCCAATGAGCCACAGGGTCGCAAGCCCGAGGATGACCATTACGCCGAATGCGATCCAATCCATGAGCCGATGCTATCGATCGCTTAGGTCAAGGGCGCAGCAAGTGCACCCAGAAGGAATCAAGATTGCGTCAAGGTCGCAGAGGACCGGGGCTAACGAGCCTGTTGAAACTGCGCCGCGATCGTAGTGGTCAGGCTCTTTTGAATCTGATACGGCCAGTTGTGGGCGTCGTCGTGTCTCAGAACAGTATCAATTGCGGCGCGGATTGCAGGGAAATAGCTTCACAATCCAGAATGATGATGACACCATGAATGATTTATGAAAGGGCCACTGCTTTTCACCATCGGGCATTCCACTCGGTCCATAGCAGAGTTCACTGAATTGCTTCACGCATATGGAGTCACGGAGCTGGTCGACGTCAGAACCATCGCAAAATCGCGTCACAATCCCCAGTTCAACGAGCCAGAACTCAAAGAATCCCTAAAGCAAGTCAACGTTCATTACACTCGCATCCAGGCGCTTGGCGGGTTGCGACACTCCAACAAGGAGTCGGTCAATATGGGCTGGCGCAACGCCTCGTTCCGAAGCTATGCCGACTATATGGCAACGCAAGGGTTTAGCGATGGGCTGGAAGAGCTAATGAAGATTGCGATTGTGCAACCCACAGCGATCATGTGCGCCGAGGCGGTGCCGTGGCGGTGTCACCGCTCGCTCATTGGCGACGCACTCGTCGTGAAGGGATGGACCGTTCGGGACATCATGACCGCGACCTCTGCGCCGGAGCATCGATTGACACCGTTCTTGAAGGTCGCGGGTGGAGAACTGACTTATCCCGCGCCCAAAGAATGACTATCCCCACCAACTCATGTTCGGCAAGGTCGATCACTCGCACTTCAGCCGTGAATACGAGAAACACTTCGGAGACTCCCCACGCTTAACATCGAGAAGCTCCGTTCGATGGCTAGCGCAGACCAAAGCCACTCTCTCATCCTGCGCGACCAGTGCGCAGATATGCTGCGAAATACTCAGGCAAGCCAGCCTCTCGCAGCCTCGAGCACGCGAGTTCAACATCATATTTCCCGCGCACTTGTTCAGTGCTTACCGTAGCCTCATCGACTTTCAGCGCACAATAACCTGCTCTTGGGGCGGCATCCTTCGGGCGACCGACCGAGCCAGTGGACACCTCTCGTGACTCGATGTAAGGGAACGTTGGTGTGACCAAAAACGATTACGTCCGCGTGGGCGTCATCCTTGCCGCCAACTACGAACTGCCTTAGAAATCCATCCGAACGGTTTTCAAAGAGATACTCGGTTGTTGAGCGTGGAGAGCCGTGGCAAAGCAGGATCTTGTTGCCCTCAAATTCCAGCCACGGGAAAGAAACTCCTTCCTCATTGCTCGGCACTCTCGTCAGCTCGGCTGAACCCCGCGCGTAACGCACCAATGCCTCCAGGCGAGTGTTCGGACACCACCGTGGTTACAAGCATATGACCGCCTAGTACGGTGTTCGCGTCAGGCAGCCATTCCCTGTGGCCGTCCCGGCAACTTACAAGTAGCACGCCTTCGGGCAGCCCAAGATCGCGAACCTTGCGACCGTCGAAGGGCGCCCCAGGCTCGAGTTCCAATTCCAACACAACGGTCTCGTTGTGATCCTGCGCGAAGTCCTTTCCGCTTGCCAGTTCTCGCTGCAGCAGGGTCTCGTAAATAGGCAGGTTCTTCGTTGCCTCCGCGACACCGTAGGCGCAGAAACAAGCGACAAGAAGCGGCAAGCTCAGCGCATAGCTTGAAGTCATCTCAACAATGAGGACAATTCCAGTGAGAGGGGCACGAACGATAGCTGAGAAATATGCCGCCATCCCGACGACGGCAAATGCACCGGACAGCACACCGGCATGCGGAAACGCCATGCCGGTCAGGTCGCCGATGAGAAGTCCGAGAATAGCGCCGAGCGCAAGAAGTGGTGAGAAGATTCCACCCGGCACGCCCGTGCCATAGCTGCCGAGGGTCAGAAAGAATCTGCCGGCAAATATCAGTGGCAGGGCCGCGAGTGAAAGCTTCGCGCTCAATGCAGCTTCAGCGATCCCGTGTCCGCTTCCTATCAAGTCCGGTGAGAAAAATCCAACTAGCCCGACAGCAGCACCAACCGCCACTCCCGCGAGTACCTTCGATCGGCCCGGAAGCGATCGAAACCCGTTTAGGGACGCAACGATGCCGCGGTTGAAAAGGACGCCAAGGACTCCTGCGGCAACCCCCAGGATCGCAAAAGCAGGCAACAAGGAAAGCGACGGGGCAGGGTAGGCCGGCGCGCTGAACACTGGCAGCTGACCCGAGAAGAGCCGCGAAACAACGTCTGCCGCAGCGGCCGCAATGAATGCGGCGCCGAACACCATCGGCCTGAAGTCTCGCTGCAGTTCCTCCAGAACGAAGATCAACCCTGCTAGTGGAGCGTTAAATGCTGCGGCAAGGCCCGCTCCGGCCCCAGCCGCCACGAGGGTAAAACGCTCCTGTGTGCTCGTCTTTAGGAGCCGAGCCGTACCCGCACCCACCGCGCCACCCATTTGAATGGTCGGGCCCTCTCTGCCTAGAGCTAGTCCCGATCCTATCGATACGACGCCACCGACAAACTTCGTGGCTAATACACGCTTCCACCGGAACACCCGATGCCTACGGAGAACCGACTCGACGTGAGGAATGCCGCTCCCGGAAGATTCGGGACCCCAATGCCTGACGATGAACAGCGCAACAAATGCGCCGATCGCCGAGACCGAGGCTGGGATCAGCCAGCCTGCCTGAAACCCATGCGCCCATGCGATGAGGTGGTCCCTCGAGTAATCGGCCAGAGCCAGCAGCGAGCGGAAAGCAACTGCCACGAACCCGGCGATGGCACCAACAAGAGCGGCTTTTGGAAAAACCCTGTGTCGGTCATCCCTCGTGTGAAGGAACTCGCGAAGCTCGCTCTTAGCCTCATGTTTTCCAACTGCCGTCGCCGGCGCATCCGGTAACTCGAGCTCGTCGCTCAATACGCTTCCTCCGATTCGCCGGGAGAGACGCCGTACAGCACATGCGCATGGCAGAACTCATTGATCAGCTTGAGGATTGCGGGGACGCGTGGGCCGCGAACTCTGTACAGTCTTGACGTGCCATGCGGGGTCGAGACGACGATTCCAGCTCGTGCGAGGAGCGATAGGTGTTGTGAAGCCCCCGAAGGACCGATTCCCATCTCCGATGCAACCTCGCCAACGGACCGTTCATGTTCGCAGAGCCATTCGACGATTCGCAGCCTCACAGGGTTGGAGAGTGCAGCAAAGATCTCGCTCGCCCTTGCGACCACTACATCTTCCATCCGCGCTCGTTCGCTCATGTCAATATATTATGAAGTATTGACATATGCGTCTGCTGTGCGACCACCTCGGAAGCAAAGCGTGGCTTGAGTACTACGCACTCATCTCGTGGATTGTAGTGGTCGACTAAGTTCGAAGGCCGACTCGGTAGGCCAGACTTTGCACCCTATTTTCGGTCCGATTTGAACCTGTGACCGCTACAAGTGTCATCGTAGCCCGACACCGTTCACCATCACCACTCAGATTCAGTTTCGACCTCATCTGACCCCGGCTAACCCCGGGTTGCGGCGTGGAGAAGGTGCACCGATGATGTAACCACGGTTACATCATCGGTGGGTAGAATGCCCCAGGAAATGGCCCGTCGCAGCTTTATCCTGCTGATCTATAAGCCACCACCTCAACCGACCCGATTGCGCATCCAAGCGTGGCGGAGATTGCAGTCGGTGGGATCTATCTACCTGCAAGACGGCGTGGCCGCCCTCCCGAACAGGCCTGACTTGGATGAGAATCTGCGCTACATTGCCAGTTCAATCGTTGAAGCTGGCGGGTCCGCTATCACGCTCCGGGCCAGTGGGACTAGCGAATTTGATGAAGACGAAATCGAGGCCAAATTCCGAGCGGCAGCAGATGCTCGAATGGTGGAGTTGCTTGCCAGCGTGGAGCGCGTCGCGGATAGCCTTGCCGAAGTTGGTTCCCTCGACTCGCTCTCCAAGATTGATGACGCCCTGAAGCGCGAGAGGCTCGCTTACCTGAAGGCTCGTCGCCTGAACTACTTCGGTTCGGAACTGGAGACCCAGGTCGATTCGCGCCTAAAGGAATTATCCGCGCAGTTGCGGAGATTCGGAGGGACGACCAAGTGAAGTACGCGACTCGGAGGTTCGTGCACGTCGATCGGTGCGCTTGCGCTTGGCTAATAAAGACATTCATCGACCCGAACGCGGAGTTCATCTTCGTTGAGGAGGGCAAAGTGCCCGCAGACGCTACCCCGTTCGACATGACGGGAGTAGCGTGGGGGCATCGGGATGGCAAGTGCACATTCGAAGTGATTCTAGACTTGCACGGCTTGAACGACCCGATCCTCGAGCAGATTGGAGACATTATCCACGGCGCAGACATCATCGAGGATTTCGACGCCACCTTGGAAAGCCCCGGCATCGACTTGGCCTTTCGGGGAATCCGACTCACTTCCGCCTCCGACGAGGAGGCGATCGACCAAGGCTGTCGGTTTATGGACGGCTTGTACGCTGCCATCAAGGAAGGCTATCGACGATGATGGTCACCGCATCCGTCACGTCCAGAAGGAGAAACACATGAAGAGCTTCATTATCTGTCTGCTCGCAATCGTCGCCGCAAGCGGCTTCGCTCAAGACGTTCCAAAGGAATATGCCGGCGTCATGCCCTACCTCGGCAAGAAGGGCGACTTCAAAGCCAAGGTCCTCAAGGTGAACATCCCACGAAACGACCTCAAGGTGCGCATTGCCGGAACCGACGTGCCTACGTCGTTCGGCTTCGGCGGGTGGATCGCTATGACCAAGGGCGACATGGGAATGAACGTCATGATGGGCGACCTAGTCCTGCTCCAAGACGAGGTGAACCCGGTCATGTCGGCGCTGCTCGATAACGGGCTTGAAGTGACCGCATTGCACAATCACTTCTTCTGGGACGAGCCCAAGATCTACTACATGCACGTTCACGGCATGGGCTCACCGGATGAACTTGCCCACAAGATCAAGCCTGCTCTTGACCTAATCGGACATGCGGCGCCTTCGTATTCGGAGCACTCGGGAGATTCCGACATCGCAGGCGGAACGATAGACACAAAGGCTCTTGATGCCATAGTCGGCACAACCGGCGACCAGAACGGGCAGGTCTACAAGTACACGATCGGTCGCAACGACCTGACCGTCAAGGAAATGGGCGCGACGATTAACGCGCGGATGGGTCTCAACACGTGGGCGGCCTTCTACGGTACGAACGAGAATGCCGTGATCGCGGGCGACATCGCGATGCTGGAAGGCGAGGTGACACCCGTTTTAAAGGCACTCCGAGCTAACAATCTCGACGTTGTAGCTATCCACCACCACATGACCGGGTCGAAGCCGATGATCATCTTCCTTCACTACTGGGGGAAGGGCAATCCGCTCACGCTCGCGAAAGGATTCAAAGCAGCGCTCGATGTGCTTGGCAAGAAGCCGCAAGTGGATATGAGGCATTAGTTCCTCATGAGCGCCGAGACTCCCGGCCAGGTCTGGTGCCTCGACTTCTGCTTCGACGCCTGCCTCAACGGAACGAAGCTCAAGGTGCTCGCGATCGTGGACGAGTTCACTCGCGAGTGCCTGGCTCTTTCAGACCCACACCAGCTTCAAATCCCTGCGTGTGCAGCAGGTCCTCTCCCGGCTGTTCGAAGAGCGAGGCGTTCCGACGTTCCTGCGCTCCGACAACGGCAGCGAGTTCATCTGCAGAAGCCTTGCGGTGTTCCTCTCTTCCAGCGGGGCTGGAAGCCACTTCATCAAACCAGGCTCACCCTGGCAGAACGCCTATGCCCTGAGCTTCAATTCCACACCTCGAAGATGACCGGTCCCCGATTTCTGAGCCACTCAGAGTGTTAGTTGCTCTGCCTCCATTTTAGATTGCAAGGTCCTCCGGAATGCCGAGGGAGTGAAGCTCCCTAGCGCCGAATGAGAACGAGAGTGGTTGTAGAAGTCCGAGAAGTCGGCCAGATGAGCCTGGAGATCCTTTCCGGTTGGGAAGAT
>JAICWL010000054.1 GCA_025934835.1 Fimbriimonadaceae bacterium | reverse complement strand
GATCCCAGCCGCATCAGCGCATGGCACCGAGAGTTTCACGGGTACGAGCGGCGCGGCGACCTGCCGAAGTTCACCATGCTTCGGCTGCCACGCAACCACACGGCCGGCACCACATCTGGGATGAGCTCACCGAGAGCCTGTGTCGCCGATAACGACTACGCCGTGGGCAGACTCGTCGAAGCCGTTAGCCATAGTCGCTATTGGAAGGACACGGTCATCTGCATTTTGGAAGATGACGCGCAGGCCGGGTACGACCATGTCGATTGTCACCGGAGCCCCATACTCGTTGTAAGTCCTTATTGTCCGGCTGGCCAACATGACGGCAACTTCTACAACACCGACTCGATGCTGCGCACGATGGAGCTGCTGCTGGGGCTCAAACCCATGACGCAGTACGATGCGCTCGCGCGGCCTATCGCCGCATTCGGAAATGCATCATCGAACGATGCCGCGTACGACGCCATTCTTCCGGCGAAGGAAATCATCGGCGAGGTGAACTCGAGCTCAGCGTACAGGGCCGCGGACAGCGCGCGATTGATTTCCCGATATCAAGAGGAATCGGGCCCGGATATGGAGCTAAACGACATCCTGTGGGGCTCCACGATCGGAAAGCCCGGCACTCGACCGAATCTTGTAAGGCGACGATAGGGCCGTTAGTCCACCCGGAAAGCAGCCCAAAGGGTATAACCCAGTTGGCCCCGGTGAATTGCGACGCTACGTCGCCTAGCGCCGAGGCAAGGCAAAGAAGCACATGTCAACTGATGGCAGTCACAGTACGGCTGGTCGTCGGTTCTGCGCCGGTCGAGCGCTTGCAATCTAACGCCGTCGGCCTCCTCGCGGAGCACCTCGCACGGCCCTAGACCTGCGAGCGCATCCGACCCCGTATCACCGTCGACCTCGTCCATGGGCGCGCGAGCGCCAAGCAGGAGAGACGAGATGACTCTGGATTTGAGGGAGGAGGTCATTGAGACGCTACGAGAAGCCTTGCGCGTTCCGTTCGCGCAGGGTGGCGGTGCGTTGGACCGAGCCCTCGAAGGGCTTCATGCGGCCGACATCGCCGAGGCGATGCGCGAGCTGACGCCGCCCGAGTGCCTCGCAATCTTCAATTGGCTCGACAATGAGCGCGCGGCCGATCTACTAGGCGAGCTGGACTCCGAGCTCGTTCGGTATGTCACCGAGAACGCTCCCACAGCGAGGATCGCCGACCTGCTGGACCGCTTGCCGATGGACGATGCGGCAGAGGTCGTATCTGAGAGCACGCCCGAGCGCGCCGAGGAGATGCTCTCCGACCTTGCTCGACTTGCGCCGGCGGACGCCGCGGAGGTGCGAGAGCTCCTTTCCTATGAGGAAGGCACCGCCGGACGCCTTATGACCGACAAGTTCTTGGCCGTGTCACCGGAGAGCACGGTCGAGATGACCATGGGCAAGGTGCGCGAGGCTTCGAAGGACATCGAAACGCTCACCGATATCTACGTCGTGCCGAACCCTCGTTATGAGTCGCCGCTCATGGGGGTGTTGAGTCTTCGCGATCTGATTCTCGCCAGCCCGGACCAGTTTGTTACCGAGCTGATGGTCGATGACCCCGTTTCCTGCTCGGTAGACGACGATCAACAGTCCGTGGCAAAGCTGATCTCCAAATACGACCTCCACGCGCTGCCCGTTCTCGACCGTCAGGGCGACCTCGTCGGCATCATCACCGTGGACGACGTTATCGACGTGCTCGTCGAGGAGTTCACCGAGGACTACCTCCGCCTGGTCGGTTCGGACGCTGAGGAGATGGATCGACGCAGCCCCATCCAGGTTGCGCGGCTACGGCTTCCTTGGCTGCTCGGCACCCTTCTGATCGAGCTTTGCGCGGGCCTGGTCATCTCCCATTTCAATCACTCGATCGTGCTCGTGCCCTTGCTGGCGTCATTTATGCCGGTGATCTCCGCTATTTCCGGCAACGTGGGCCTTCAGGCGGCAGCGATCGTGGTGCGTGGACTGGACACCGGCCACGTCAGCCTCGATAGGTGGTGGCGCTCGGTGAGCAAGGAGCTCGCGGCGTCGCTGCTGATGGCGGTCGCATGCGGGATAGTTCTCGGAACCGTTGGCGCAATGTGGTCGGGCAAGGCCACGTTCGGTCTCGTAATCGGCGGCGCCATGTCTTGCTCGATGCTGACTGCTGGATTCATGGGCACAATCGTGCCGATGATCTCCAAGAAGCTGGGCTTCGACCCGGCCGCAACGGCAGGGCCGTTCGAAACGGCGTTCCAAGATGTGATCGGCTTCGGAGTCTTCCTCTGGCTCGCGACGCTGCTGATCCCGTGGATCAGCTAGCGGGCGCTCAGCGGCCCAGCGCCAAGAGGGAAGCAGCGATCTCGACGTGCTCGCGAAGGGCGCTACGGCACTCCGGGCAACCGGCTAGATGGAGAAAAACGGTCGCGGAAGTGTCGTCGTCGCTCTCATCCATGAGAACCATATGCAGCGCGTCTTGCACCGTCTCACATGTGGTGCCCTCGAAAGCCGGTCGTCCGCTTTCGGGATTGTTCCTAGGTCCGCTCATGTCGTATTCCAGTCGTTGCCGCATACGCTGCTCGTTCTCACTTCCTCTTTGCCTCCAGACCCTCCTATCGTGACCGGAAAGCGGCTATCTGCAAGCTCAGCGTCCCCAAAACTGGTTTAAATGCATAGTACAGCATGATGATTGTTTGTCCTCTGGCGTTAGAAATCGGCCGGCTCTCGCAGGTTCCGACTTCCGAATGAAACCGATTCTGGCGACACTTTTCTACATTTGCAGTCACGATTAGTCGCTACAAATACAAAGAGATACATGAGGGCTGACGGGGCATCCCCAAGGCCAACCGCCCTCTAGGTGGAAAAATGAGGATCTCTGCTTTTGTAACAGTTCTCTTGGCGTTCGCGGCACAAGCCGCCTTTGCGCAGTCTTTCAACTCCTTCCAGGGAGCACAGTTTTCCGGGTTGACGGTCAGCCCAGGCGTCGTAGGTGGAACCGATTACACCGTTAGCCTGGCGACCGGAGCAACCATGCTCTACCTGGGCAACACGTACCACATTAACAATGTGTTCGGCTTCTACGTACTCGGAGCCGGCAACTCGCTTTCTACGGATCCGGGCACGACCCAGAACGGCTGGGACGCGAACACTGCGACCGTTGGTGGAGGAGTCATCGGCGGCTGGGAAGGAAACCCGGCCGATTCGCGACCTCCCGGAAACGGTCTGCTTCCCGGCGCTACTCCCCTGAGCTTCTCGTTCGCTTCGCTCGCCGGCGCAGATGCTTCCGATACTTTCGGCTTCCATCTCCGCGTAGACGAGCAGCTTCCGAACGGCGGAAACACGGGCTTCTTCACCCCGGTTCCTGAGCCGACCCCGTTGGCCCTGTTCGCAATCGGCGGAATCGGCCTTCTCGCTCGAAGACGACGCAAGAGCGCTTAGCTTCGGTGAATCACCCCTCATGCCCCGGCTCGCAAGCGAGCCGGGGCTCATTTCGTTAATATCGCAGCCGCTCCAGCTTTGCCAACACGTCCGGCGGCAGCGCCGGATTCTCGGGACCATGTGCCGATACCAGCGCTCTGGCGACGGCCGAAGCTTTGGAAGCAACCTGATCACGGCTCCCGAGCACGTCGTACCCGAACCAAACTGGGAGGAGGCTCTCAGTAGCGGTGAGGACAGTTCCGGCCCAATCCGCAGCAGCGCCAGAGCCCGCAACCGCCAGGGCGAATATACGCTCCTCCTGGCTGCGGACCGAGCCCAGCACTTCTCGGAGGAGCTTCTGGGCCGGCGCAAGCGCGGCCATCAGCCCGGCCCGGAACTCCCGGTAAGCGTCATAACGTAGCATCACGCGATCTACGATGAGCTGCTCGCGGGCTCGAGCGCTATCCAGGCGTCTCTCCCCAAGTCGCGCCAGCACCGCGAGCTCCTTCACGAGCACGACCTCGCACGCAAGGTCCATCTTGCTCTTGAACGCCAGGTAAACCGTGCCCTTGCCGATACCTGCAGTCTCGGCAATGTCGTCGATCGTCATTCCCTTGTAGCCCCGTTCGACTAGCAGGCTCTCCGCCGCTGCGAGCAACGACTCGTAGTGTATTGACGAATATGAATTGGCTCTCATTTAGCCCTCTTGGGCCGCTCTATTCGAGCCCGGATGACCTCATCGGTCGCTGTGCGCGCAATCTGCGTGGCGATCAGCGCGTCTTCGGCGGTAGGGAAGTCTCCTGGCGCTCCGCGCTCGAGCACCTCAGCCAGTGCCGTGTACATTCCAGGAAAGTTCTTCTCGCTCGCACCCGGCACACGGATCACGCCGTCACCCGTTCGAGCCTCGAGGATGTAGCCGTTGCGGTCGTATCGCAGAACACCGCCGCTGCCGATCAGATCGTATGAAAACTGCGCTTGAGGCTCGCGGGCGGTATGCCCGTAGGTAAAGCTCACCTCGATAGCGGTGTGCTCGCCCCGCTCATGATCCATGTGTAGATAAACGTGATCCGGCGCCTCGTAGTCCGCCACCCAGGCGCCAAACGCGCGCGAGCGCACGACCTCCGATCCGAGCCACCATCGAGCAAGGTCGATTTGGTGCACTCCGCAATCGACAAGCGGTCCGCCTTCCTCCATCCGCCCGACCCATCTTGGGCTTTCGATCCAACTACCGTTTGGCAGCATCTCGTATCGCCCATGGAGGTCCCAGATGTAAATCAGCCGGAGCGAGCGAATCTCGCCGACTGCGCTCTCACGGATCCATTGGCGTATCTGCTGCGCCACGGGGCTGAACCGGTACACGAATCCAGACAGAAGCATCCGCCCAGCGGCTTTCATAGCCTCGATCATCGCCTCGGCTTCGGTGTCCAACATCGCTATCGGCTTCTCGCACAGCACATGCAGCCCACGTGCGGCCGCAGCCAAAACGTTGTCGCGGTGCGCCCAGGCCGGCGAGGCCACGACGACCGCGTCGAGCGGCTCGTCTAGAAACCGTTCCTGGTCGGCGAATGCAGCCCGAACTCCGAACTTTTCCGAGGCGGCACGAAGGCGTCCGGGATCGGGATCGAAAAGGGCGGAGAGCTCCAGACCGGGGGTTCTCAGGATCGCCGGAATGTGGCCGTAGTCGGCGACCACCCCGCACCCCATCACGCCGATCCGAGCCATTTACCAATTCTTATGGCATACGAAGCTCGCGGATCGTTCGCTAGGCGCACAAGATGGCAAGAATAGCGCCGATCCCAGCAGCCAGCACGGCCAACCACGGCAGACAGCCCAGCAGCCGCTTGCGGCTGGAGGCGACGATCTCGATATGGCCGCTTGGCGTTTCATGGCGAGAAACTACGTCCGCGGAGATGCCCTTGTCTTGGAGCGCCTTGAGGGTCGCAAGCAGCTTTTGCAGGTCTGCGTCGCTGGTGCGGCTCTTGATTTGGATCTCCATGAGCAGCTTCTCCAGTTCGAGCCCATGGGTCGCCGCAAGCTTCCTAAGTTCCGACTGTTCTTCCGGGGTGAAGAACTGGTCCATATTCCGCAGCACGTACTCCGGGTAGGAAACTTCGCCGGCTCGAAATCTGCTCTCGAGCTCCAGCTCACTCCACTTTGCCAACAGGCTATGCTCGTCCGCGTTCGGTTCGTTGTCGCTCATCGATCTGTTCTTGGTCTTTATGACACGCACGGCCACCTTCGCGACCGGTGATTCGAAGCTGACGACGATTCTTGCCCTGTGAGGGAACTCGGCGAGAAAGCGCTGAAGCAATCGAACGCGTAGCAGGAAATCCAGGGCTTGGAGAGATAGCATGCGGGACTCCGCCTCGCGAACGATCCCGAGAAACACCTCGACGTCGCGTTCCGAGAGCCACGAGTCGACCTCGAAATAGTTCGGCGGCACTCGCACGGCGAGTTGGGCGACGATCGCGGTATGCAGCAGTGCCATCACATGCTGGAGATCGTCGCCGCAAGGCAAAGATAGCTGCACGCCAGACGGCCGTGCGTACGCCAACACTTCTTTGCGCATCAGGGCGACAAGCTCGAACTTCGTGTCCTCCGCAACGAATGAAGGCACGATTTCCAACAGCCGCAAAACGGTTTGCCCGAGAGGCTTCACTTTGCCGTTGCGCCAAGCCGGCAATGTGCGCCTGGCATAAGCGTATGCGCCCTCACCGTACTTGGCGCGGTAGATTTCGAGGACTCTGTCAACGGTCTGTTGGTCGAGCTGCAGAAAGAGAGTCTGCACCCGAGTCGCCAGCGCGCTGTACCCTTGGGGATAGCCGCGCTGATGTCTCGTGCCCCTGAGACGGAATCCAAGAACCGACTGGAGGCGCCCTCGTGAGATCTCGGGGTATTGCAGGGAACGCATGTGGGCCTTCGGCGCAACCAATAAGTACGCTGGTCGCGGGTCCCGAGTTACCTGCGATCTGTGGACGAATTAGCGGTTCGAAGTCGAATTGGCCTGAGAAGCCGATGGCTGGAACGCCGGCGCGTTCGTTTCACCATAACCGGGAGCGGCCGAAATGCTGCTCTCGCCCGGCATTTGACCCGAGCCCAGCGCGGGGCGCGAATACTCTGGGTCGATGTTCTGGGGCTTGGAGTCGTCCGCCCCGGCGTTATACGAAGTCGACGTGCGAAGTCCGCCGCTGGCTTCGGCAGGGCTGCCGTAAGAGTACGGGTCGCCGGCTTGGATGGGCGTGGGAGGGTTCGGTTCAGTCGCAGTCTGGAAGCTCTCCCAGCCTTTGAATCGGCAACCTGCTGCGGCAAGCAGCGATAGCCCGATCAGTCCCCACTTCACAATCTCCCGGCGCATCCTCTTCACGATACCCTCATCATTGTCCAGTGGAAGCGGAGTTCTCGATGCGCCATTCGCTCTTTACTTCGGGGCTCTGCCGCAGAGTCGCGAGCACCGAGCAATACTTTTCATCGCTCAACTCTACGGCGTGCTCGACGGCCCGTGGATCGAGATTGTCTCCCAGCAGGATGTGCCTAATCACCATCGAGGTGAACGGCCTGGGCCAAGTGCCTTCCGGCACCCGAACACCCTCAACTTCGATTCGGTATCCCCGCACGATCATTCGCTTCTTCTGAAGGATCGTCAGCACGTCCATCGCGCTGCAGGCCGCTATGCTCGAAAGTAGCGCCTCGACCGGGGTTGGGCCCTTGTTCTCGCCCCCGGCAGCCGGGTGCGCGTCGATCGTGAACTTGTTGCCGCTCGGCGGGACCGCCTCGAACGCCAAACCCCCCGTCCAGTTCACTACCACCATCGAATGGAATGCTACCTGCCCGAGTCTATTCGAGCTCCCCCGAAATTGGCGGTCCGTTCGAAGCCACCGATGCCCGGGTTATCGGATCGCGCTCGAGATAGATGCAGTGGTCGGCGACTGTGTAGATGTCTTCGATGTGGCTGATAACGAGGATTTGGTCGAAGCGGTCGCGAAGCGAGGCAAGCCTTTCCAATACCCCCGTGCGGCGATCGACGTCCAAGCTACCGAACACCTCGTCGAGAATCAGTAGGGCCATTGGCCGACCCTGCCGCTCCTGGATCAGCTCGCTGAGGGCAAGCCGCAGCGCCAGCGCCAGCACATCCTCCTCGCCTCCGGAAATCACGGCCTTTTGCACTCCGTCCTCCACAACCCCGGCTACGAGGTCCCGGTCCATGGAAAGCGTGGTGTACCTGCCGCTCGTGAGGAGCGCAAGGTTCTCCGAGGCTTTTGCTTCCAGCTCTGGCCCGAGAGCGGAATTGAGTTTCTCGCGCAGCGTCTTCATCTCCTGTGCCACCGATGCATACGAGCGCTCGCGACGTCGCAGGTCCTCCAGGCGCTCCTTCGATTCGAGGTGGCGGTTAAGGCGCTCTTCCGCTGATCGGCGCTCGCGCTCCACTCTGGCAGCCGCTTCATTCGCGCCATGGAGGTGAGTTTTTGCGGCAAACAGATCCCTGTCGATTTTTTGATGCTCGTCGATGAGCCTGTTGGCTTCGCCGCTATCGGCCAGCTGTGTCGCTTGGAGCCTCGACTGCAGGTCCTTGACTTCCCCGAGCACGAGAGCGTACAGTGCCTCCTTCTTTTGCAGGTCGGCGCGGCCCTGCGCCACTCGGTTCACGGCGTCGGATAGCTGCAGAAACCTCGTGTGGCTCTGCTCCAAAGCGCCTATTTGGGCCTGTAGCTCCTCGACCCCGACTTTCGCCTTCGGCTCCTCGCGATCGACGATTTGCGATTCGAGCGTCTTGATCTCCTCATCGAGTTTGCGCTTCCTGTCGAGCAGCCCGTCCAATCGACCGCGGATACCTTGGGCCGCTAGGAGCTCTAGCTGCAAGACGCCGATCTCCTGCTCATCCTTAGCGAGCCGGGCTTCGAGTTCGGCGACATCGTCTGGCTTGGTTTCCAGCTCTGCGCATCGCGCCGCGAGCTCGCCCAGCTCTTGCGAAAGTCGATCGCATTCGCGCTGGACTCCATCAAAGTCTTCGCGCACCGACTCGCCGATTGGCTGCCCGCAAGTCGGGCAGCGCCCCTCCGAGAGCATAGCTTGGGCCCGATCCCGATGCTTGAAAGCCTGGTCGAGTTGTGTGCGGATCGCGGTTCTCTTTTCGACGGCGGATTCGCGGCTAGTTCGCCATGCGGCTTCCCGCCCTGGCAGCAGGCGCTGAGCCTTTTCCTGATCGTCGCGCAGCGCGGCGATGCGAGCCTGCAAACTCTGAACTCCCGGATCGCCGATCTCCGCGATCGACGATTCGCACTTGGCGCGTTCCTCCGTCCGTTGGGCCAACTGTTCCCGCGCCGATTTCATTGCGGCTTCAGCCGCGAGTCTGCTCTGGCTCGAACTAAGATCGAGGCTGAGCTTTTGATATTCGCGCTCGCAGGGCCATAATGCTTCTAGCTCCGCATTTTCCTTCTCGAACTCCTTCAGTCGTGTCCTGGCCTCATCTACGCTTTCCTGCAATCGGCTGAGGTCCTTCTCCTTCCCGCTGAGGTCCGGCGCTATCTCGAGATAGGTGGCCGCATTCGATCGCCGACGGCTTGCCTCCTGTAGCGCCGCCGTGAGGCGACCAACCTCCCGTTCGAGCGTCGCGGCGTTCCCGAGAGCTTCTTCGTGCCCACGGACCGCCTCGTCCCTTCCCGCCTTCAGCATGTCGGTGTCTTCGAGAACCATGCCCATAGCCGTGATCTGCGAGTTGATTTCGGATCGTCTGCGCTTCGCCAAAGTCTCTGCGGCTTCCAGGCGGTTGTAGCCCAGCATGCGCGAGACCTCCTCGTGCCGGGCCGCCTTGTTTCGAAACTGGAGGAACGCGAGTTGCTTCTGTTCCGCGCAGAACGAGTTCACGAACTGATCGAATGTGAGGCACGTCAGCCGCTCGCAAGCCCGTGTGACTTCGCTGAGCCCCTTGGCCAGAACGGTTTCGTCTCCATGCAGGCGGCGGAGCAGCGCGTCGCTCTGGGTTCGCTCGACCGCGTAGCGGTGGTCATCCAACGTGAACTCGAGCACAACCCGAAACTTCGGCTTCTCGGCCCAGTAGAAGCCGATCGATTCCTTCTTCGCGCGCTGTTCGCCGTACAGGGCGAATGTCATCGCTTCAACGATCGTGCTCTTGCCGGTGCCGTTGGCGCCCACGATCGCCGTCATGCCCTGGTCGAATTCGAACTCGGAATCAACGTGCTGGCGGAAATTATCGAGCTTGAGACGATGAAGCCTCAGATTCGGCCACCTCCTTCAGAAGCTGAATCCCGATGGCTGTGATCTCCGCCCGGTCGACGTTTGACGCGACCGTCGCGTCCGCGATGTGCTGAGCCCAAATCTCTTCGAGGTCCAGCACTCGCTCCGCGCCGTCCCTTCTGGAGTCCGCATCCGTCGCGGACTGCGAAAGCACGAGCTGAAACACCAGCGCCTTCGCGCCAAGCTCACGGCGCAGCCTCATTCCGAGCCGCTGTCGGGTGAGCGGCAAAACGTTGAAAACCCTCTGCCGAACGATGGGCTGCTCGCTCGCATCCCATTCTGCCGCCGCTTCGATGCGCGCCTCGAGCTCGTCCGACTCGAGCCCGGTGGCGTCGATAGGTCTCAAGTCAATCACCCGGCGCGTGGCAACCGGCATGTGCTCGAGCATGCCGGAATTCGTGTCGAACCAGACCCAGCCCTTCGGCACGCCGATCTCCTCCCATATGTTGGTGCTCGTGAAATCGGTCGAGCCCGCATAGCAAATGTTCGACCCGTAAGGCTTGAAGCAGTGGTAATCCCCGAGTGCCACGTACGTCCACTCGCTCGCCGGTGTCTGCTCCACGCCGAATTCGCCGTGGTCGGGAAGCACCTGTCTGGCCATGCCGTGCAGCGCGAGCACTCGGTTCGGCAAACCGGTCCGGGGTAGGTAAAGGTCGCCGCTCGACGAGCCAAGAGCTTCGGACGGAACGCAAGTCACTTCGACCTCGCCCAGCTCGATCGTTTCCAGGTCCCGCGAAGCGATGTGCACGCCTGGAATCGTGCCAAAGAGATTCAGAATGTTGCCGCTGTCCGACACTTTGGGCGTGTCGTGGTTGCCGCCGACGACCACCAGCGGCTTCCCGCCGCGGCGGTCCTGAAGCCGGGATATCAGCCGATAAGCCTGGACGATGGTGGCGTTGCTCGGCCGCACGACATGGAACAGGTCACCGGCATGGATCACGAGGTCTGGCTCCCGCTCGGCGATCGCGTCCAAAGCGCTCTCGAACGTACGCATCACGTCCACCTCGCGCTGGTTGAATCCGCCGCGCGAGGTACGCGAATACGCCCGGAATCCCAGGTGGGTATCGCTGATGTGCGCAAGCGTCATTAGTAGACACTAGTATAGAGACTGTTGCGCGGGCCGATCAATGGGTAACTTCAGCCAATGCTTGCGCCGACCCCCAAATCTCCCGGCTCCCAACTTCGCGAGCTGATGGCGAGCGGCCCAGTTCTGCTGCCGGGAGTGTTCAATGCGATCTCGGCGCTTGCGGCCCAGAAAGTGGGGGCCAAGGCGCTGTATATCAGCGGCGCGGGCATTACCAACGCTGCGCTCGGCGTCCCGGACATAGCGCTGGCCACGCTCACGGAATTTGCGCAGCAGGCCAGGTACGTGACCTCGGTGACCAGCCTGCCCGTGCTTTCGGACGCGGATACGGGCTTCGGATCGGCCCTTTCCGTTGCACGCACGGTAATCGAGATGGAAGGCGCGGGGCTAGCGGGCATTCATATCGAGGACCAAGTGAGCCCCAAGCGCTGCGGCCACCTGGATGGCAAGGCATGTATCGACCCCGCCGAGATGCAATCGAAAATCCGCGCGGCTTGCACGACTCGGCGCGATCCATCCTTCATGATCGTGGCGAGGACGGACGCGCGTGGCCCAGAGGGTCTCCTTAGCGCCATCGATCGCGCCAAGGCGTACATTGATGCAGGCGCGGATGCGGTCTTTCCCGAAGGTCTGGAGAGCCGAGAGGAGTTCGAGCAGGTCAGAAAGGAGTTGCCCGTGCCTCTTCTGGCGAACATGACGGAGTTCGGAAAGACGCCGCTCATATCGTTCCGCGAGTTCTCCGATCTTGGCTACGAATTGGTGATTTTCCCCATGACGGCCTTCCGAGTCATGCTGGCCGGCTTGCTGGCGAGCTACGACACCCTTTTTCGCGACGGCTCGCAGGCGAGCCTCATCGATTCGATGAAATCCCGCCGGGAGCTGTATGAGCTATTGGAGTATTCCAAGTACGAGGCGAAAGACGTCGACTGGTCTCACGGCCCGGCATAGCGCCGCAGGGCTGATTTTGGAGTGCCGAAATACCAGAGTGCCGGAGTACCGGAGTGTTAGGCCTCGAGTCTTGGGTTTAAAGGCGGACAGACGGCCGGACCGCCCAGCCATCAGCTCTCCATCACTCGGCAATTTCCTATCGCCTATCGGCCGTCGCTCCCTCGAATAATCCAAGGCTCTCCCAAAGTCCGGAGAACTATGGGTCGCCTGATCCGTATGAACATTGGACCCATGCGCGCGTTACCCTTTATCTTTGCCGGGGCTCTGCTCGTTGTTGCAGCTGCTCGGCAGGCCAATTTGCCGTCACCCCTCGCGGGTCATTACCAAAAGCTGGCGGACGCCAAAGGCATCACCCTCACCTTCACGAGCCAGGTGATCGGCGAAGCCCCGGCGGACTATCACCTCGAGCTTTCCAAGCCCGCCGAGTACAAGCTCAGCTATCCGAGCGGCTTTGTGACCTCCGACGGGAAAACCGTAACCACCTACAACAAGGACAAGAACGAGTACAGCCAGGAGCCGGCAACCGCGGACACGCTCAAGGCGTTCCTCGCACGCCCCGAAGTGCTTGGCTGGGCGCCGTTGCTGGCGAAGAACCCGACCGACAGCGTGCTCGTGGCCAAGCTAGGCTCACCCCGAAACGTCAAGGGTTCCCCCACCACGCAAGTCGATGTGGCCATGAAGGATAAGGGTGGCAATGGCACCCTCTATATCGACGACAAGCTTGGCGTCGTCCGAGGCTACGATTGGAAGCTCGGCGAGAAGGAGTACCTGGTCACGGCGACCGACATCGCCGTCAGCCCGGATGCGCTCCCGGATGCCGACTTCGTGTTCGTGGCGCCCGACGGAGCCAAGCTCGTCGAGCAGCAGAAATCCGGATCACTGTTCGCGGGCGTCTCCGACCTCCTTTCCGCGAGCTGCATGCCTTGTCACAGCGCGCAGAGTCAGCGGGCTGGGCTGGACGTGACGAGCTACGACAGTATCGTGGCCACCGTGACTCCGGGCGACCCGGCGAACAGCTTGCTCGTCAAGGCGCTGCGCGGTAACGGCGCGCGGAAGATGCCGCAGGGCCGGCCTTCGCTCAGCGAAGATCAGATCCAGCTCGTAGAGAAGTGGATCGCCGCTGGTGCCAAGAAGGACTGACGACCCGGTTTGGACGAGCAGTTCAAGGCTCAACGCATCAGCCGCCCGCCGAAACTCGACGGGCGGCTGGACGACTGGCCGTGGACCCATGCCCGCCGCTCGGCGCCTTTCGTGGACATGGAAACCGGCGCGGCCACCCTGCTCCAAACGCAAGCAGCCGTGCTCTGGGATGACCAAGCTCTCTACGTGGGCTTCTGGGTCGAAGAGCCGTACCCTACGGCACACCAGACCGAGCGAGACTCCCTGATATTCCGAGAGAACGACGTCGAACTGTTTATCGACGGAGGCGACTCCTACTACGAGCTCGAGATCAACGCCCTCGGGATCCTCTACGAGGTGTTCTTCATCTGGCGCGACGCCTATCGACGGGGAAGCCGTTTCGATCTCCCCGAATTCGACGTGGTCGACCGTAAGGCGCTCAGCTTCGGAGGGAACTTCGACCGAACCGAAGAGCACTTTTGGAGCGGTACGCATCCGCGCGGCACGCGCTGGGCATTTCTGGACTGGGACTTCCCGGGGCTCCGCTCAGCGGCCCATGTAGACGGAAAGTTGAACGACATGACCTCCAGGAGCAAGGGATGGACCGCCGAAGTCGCGCTACCGTGGTCGGGAATGGGTCACCTGGCCGACGGGCGCGCATTGCCTCCCCAAGATGGAGACGAATGGCGGATGTTCTTCGGACGATTTCAGAAGATCTCGATCGGCAGCTCAGATGTTCAAGCCGCCTGGTGCCTCACGCCGCACGGGAAATACGACACGCACATTCCGGAGCGATTCACGCCGGTGCGCTTCGTGAACGAGCTTGTCAGTCCTTGAAGCCAGGAAGCCTGCGGCCCTTGTAGTAGCCGTCGGGCGTAGCGGTGTGGCAAAGCTTGAATGGCTCGCCGCCGACCTGCTTGTTGACCTCGATCTCCGGGAGCACGGCCTTGTAGTGCGTGCGCCGAAGTGCGGTGCGCTGGTGGCTGTGGCGTCGCTTAGGATTGGGCATTACTTCTTCTCCCGATGCAGCGTGTGCTTGCGCAGAACCGGGTTGTACTTCATCAGCTCGAGGCGATCGGTGGTATTGCGCTTGTTCTTGGTCGTGGTGACGTAGTGCTTACCGTCCTCCGTGCAAACGAGTCGGATAATTTCACGGGCTTCGGATTTCTTCGCCATTTCGAACCTCGGCGCCCATTCCGGGCAACCTGAGAATTATGACCGAGCGCCCTATCATATGTCAATTCAAAGAGCCGGTCCCAGGCAATCGGTGAATGCCTGAGAACGGCTCTCGATCCCGTTATGGGCAGTCTCAGCGAGAGCGTCGGCGGCGAATGAGCAGCCCGGCGCCTGCCACCAGCACCGTAAGGGAGGCGGGCTCCGGTACCGGCGCGGTGCGAATGTTGTCGATGTAGTACGTCTCGGTCGTGGGTCCGTTCACGCTGAAGAACAGCTGGAACCAAGTTCCCGTCGGGTTCGGTCCCGTGATTCCGCTGATGTCGAAGGCCAGCGTGTACGTACCTGCCGTCTGCGGAATATCGAGCTGCTTCGAGTTGTCGACCTGGCGCCATCCGAGCGAGTCGTTCATGGCCAGCAAGGCGTTCGACCAGCCCGCCAGCCCGCCGTCCGGAACCGTCACATCGAACAGGATCTCTTTGTTGGGGTCGTTTACGAGCGCGTCGCGAACGGCGAAGTTGTTGGTCGCGTCGCCGTACCACTGGAAGCCGCCACTCCAATTGACTTGCATGGAGTGTGTGCCTTCAGTCGCGCCGATCGTAGACTGGGTCAGATTGACCGCGCCTGAGTTGATGGGAGCCCAGCCCTGGAGGCCGGTCTCAAAAGAATAGAGCAGGGTTGCGCTGGCCGGCACAGCCAGCACGGCCAAGCCTGCAACAAGCACGAATGCGTGTAATTTCATACTCCTCCCAAATGCGATGTAATTCCGGCAATAATAACGACCGGTACATTCACGAGTATAAGTCAAACCGTTGCGATCGTTCCCAGGCGAGCAAAAAAAACCAGTAAATAACCGAGGAATAAAGGTCAGCGCAGTGGTAAGCCGACGAGCGGAGCCTTCGGCTCCCCGGCAGGTTCCTGCCATACGCCGTCTGCTTTGAGAAGCGCCACCAGTTCCTCGACGCCAAGCTCCTGCGGAATCCCATTCTTGACGATCTCGCGTTTGCGGTAAAGCGTTATCTTGCCGCCGGCAGCCCCCACGTAGCCGTAGTCTGCGTCCGCCATTTCGCCAGGCCCGTTTACGATGCAGCCCATGACCGCGATGTCCAGCCCAACGAGGTGCTTTGTCGCGTTCCGGACGTCACGCAGCACCGTCGGCAAATCGAACTTGGTGCGGCCGCAAGACGGACAAGCGATGTACTCGACCTTGGTCTTTCTCAGGCCGAGCGATTGCAGAATGTCGAAGCAGACGGGGATCTCGTTCTTCGGATCTTCGGAGAGCGAGACTCGGATCGTGTCGCCGATCCCCTCCATGAGCAGCGTGGCGATTCCGGCGGTGGACTTAATGCGCGCGTACTCGCCGTCCCCCGCCTCCGTAACCCCGAGGTGGAGCGGGTAAGCCATGCCCTCGTCGTCCATGCGTTTCACCATGAGCCGATTGGCGGCGACCATGATCGGGACGCGCGAAGCTTTAGCCGAGATGTTGATGTTCCGGAAACCGTGCTTCTCGCAAATGCGCAGATACTCCAATGCGCTTTCCACCATGCCGTCCGGCGTGTCGCCGTAGGTGACGAGCATGCGCTCCGATAGCGAGCCGTGATTCACGCCGACCCGCATCGCGCGACCGTAGTTCTTGCACGCCTCCACGACCGGCGCCAGACTCTCCTCGATCGCGGCGCGCTCCTCCGCGTGCTCGTGTTGCGAGTACTCCACGCGGTTCGTGTGCTTGTGGAACACGAACAAGCCAGGGTTGATGCGAACCTCGTCCACATGCCGCGCCGCTTCCACCGCTATGGCGGTCCCCTGGTGGTGCACGTCCGCGGTTAGCGGAACATATCCGTGGCGCTCAGTGACCTTGGCGCGAATCTCCTCCAGGCATTGCGCCTCGCCAAGGCTTGGTGTGGTCACGCGCACGAGTTCGCAGCCCGCTTCATGAAGCTCGATAATCTGCTCGACGCACGAAGCCACGTTGCGCGTCTCCTCCGTGATCATCGACTGCACCACCACGGCGTGGCCGCTGCCGATGACAATCGGCCCTACGAAGCAGGGTGAAGTTGCGCGTCGCTGATAAAAGGGGTCGAGGCTCATCTGTCGCTCGTTTCTACGGCGGGTACGACCCATTTTGGCAGAACCATTGAGGATATATTTGGGTTCCATGCTCGTGCTTAACCGCACCTACGTTGGATTGAGCCTACCGGACCCGCTTGCCGCGGCGATCATGGAGTCCGTGCTGCCGATCAAGCGCCGAACTTCGTCGGACCCGATTCATTGGCTGGATCGAAGCGAATTGATCCTGGATGTCGTCGCACTTGGGGAGCTTCGCGAGGAGCAGATCGTCGAGACGGCACATAAGGCCGCCGCGATTTGCGCCGCACACAGCCCGTTCGTCTTGGAGCTCGATCGGTTCGAGGGCCGACCCACGGACATCATCCCCCGCGCCATAGGTGTCGGCTTTTATGATCGTGCCGCACTCACCGCGCTCCAAGAAGACCTTCGGTCGCAGCTCGCAACCGCCCGTGGGCCGATCGAAAGCGCCGCGCCGCCCTGGATCGCTATCGGCCGGCTAACGGCCCAGGAGCGCCCAGCCTCGCGCACCAATCTAGGCATCGCAACCAGGCGTGCCGAGCTGCCGCTGGGCTTGACGCTCCCCGTCGGCGCGCTAGAAATCCTGATCGCCGTGGCGGGCGACCAGGGGCCCAGCTATCAGCCGCTTTACCGGCTCCCGCTTAGTCAGGTTTGATCTCGAACGCCATCGCGCGGTCCGAGTACGTTGCTGCATACACCCGCCTGCCCTCGGAAGCCGGCGAAGACAGGAAATGGCCGATCGGCATTTGGTATTGCGCGGCGATCCCGCCGTCCGCAGCGCGGATTATCGACAACAGACCGATCACGCTGCCGACCGCCACCAGGCCGCCCGAAACGCTCGGCGATGAATCGTAGATCACCGAGCCGGTCTTGGCGACCCATAGGATGCTCCCATCTTTGGCATCGACGCATCGAACCTCGCCGCTATCGCCCAAACAGCCCACATACAGCCTGCCGTCGATGAGGCACGGGCCCGAATATCCGAACTTGTCGCCCGGAGAGCTAACTTGCCAAATCGTGTTTCCGTTAGAGGTATCGAAGCAGTAAAGAACGTTCCCGTCCGCCGGCACAAACACCCTGCCGTCCCCGACTGCGGGGCCGCCGATCGCCGCAGAATAGGCGAAGCTCTTGTCGGCGCAGCATCCGGCGCGCCATTCCAGCTCGCCCGTCTTGGCGTTCAAAACGTACAGGTGGCTATCCCACGCTCCCAGGAAGAACCGCGTGCCATCGGTGGCGATCGGGCTCTGGACGAACGAGGTGTTGCCTCTGGGGATCTCGTATCGCCAAATTCGCGAACCGTCCTCAGGGCTTAGGCCATACACAAATCCGTCACCGGACGCCGCGCAGAGCACCCCGGACGTCACTTCAGCCGATGCGTAAACAGGTCCTCCGGTGCCGAAGCTCCAAAGTGGCTTGCCGTCCGAGCGGCGGAAGCACCGAACCTTTCCATCGGAGCTTCCCACCACGACCCGATCGGCTAGAACTTTCGGCGACGAATGGCAATAGCCGCCCATGGCCGAACGCCACTCGACTCTTCCCGTGGAAGCGTCCAGTTTCGCCAACGAGCCATCCATAGCGCTAATGAATAGCGAGCTGGCATCCAGCCTCACGTGAGACATCACGCCGCCGGTCAGCGGTGTTTCCCATAGCAAGCGAATCGGTCCGCCGGCCCCGCTGGTCTCCTCGATGACACCGGGCCAATAGTCGCGGGGCCCCTTGCGGAAAGACACGCGGTGCTCGCCGGCGATCGACAGCACCGGCTCGGTGGCCGGCACTGGCGCCCAAGCCCCGTCGTCTACGCGGGCCTCCCTCATTCCTTCGGCGGCCGCCTTCCACTGCGAGCCGCGCTTCGTCGGGCGGTCTCGGCGGGCTAGCGGGATCTCGGCGATCTGCGTCATTTGCGGATGCTGTCCGGTGCGCCGAAAAATTCGGACCGCGTCCGGCCCCACGTCGATCCGCTCGTAGGAAAGCTGGTACAGCCCCCGGTTCATGGTGCTCTGGATGCCTTCCCAGGTCCAAAGTAGGTCCGAGTGGCCGTGCGCATTGCACAGCAGCTTCACGTTGTACGGCTCGAGAATATCGAGCAGTTCGAGCTCGTTGTCCACCATGATCGTGTCCCTGCCGATCCAGTGGTGCATGAAAACGAAAAGCGGCATGTCCGGGCCGATCCGCTCCAAGTCCCGCTTCAGCCACCGGAGCATCGAGCTCTCGAAGTGCCCCCAATGGGATAGAGGCACGGTGCTGTCGAGCAGCGCGAAGTGGCAGCCCTTGTGCGTAAAAGATCCGTACATCGGGTCGCGCGTACCTTCGGTGTACGCCTTGGGCCCGAGCGGCGACCACCGAACGTCGTGATTTCCCGGAACGTGATGCACCCGAAACGGAAGCCCCTTGATGAGGTTCCAATAGTTCTCGTATTGCGGCGCCCACCCATAGTCTGTAACGTCGCCCCCGTTCACCCCGAAATCGAGCCCGAGCGTGGCCATTTCGGCGAACATGCGCCGGTTCTCCTCGATGTTCGTCTTCAACCCGACGTGTGTGTCGCTGAAGAACGAAAACCTGAACGGAGCGGGAGCGAGGATGCGCTCCAGCCGACCGAGCGACGGCGCCAGCCCCACCCCCAGACTTCCGAAAATCAGGTCGCGCCTTGTGAGAGGCGAGGGATGCTCGACGGCCCTATCGAACGGCATCGGCCAACTCTTGTTCGAACTCGTTGTGTGCCAGGGGCGCAGGTCGCTGCGCGGGATGCGGCAGCACGATGGCCTTGCCATCTACCGACGACTGCTCGAAACCCACCATCATCTCCAGCACGTGCATGGCAAGGTCGCCGCTGGCCCGGTGCGGGCGGTTTTCGGGGATGGCGTCCGCAATGTCGAGCACGCCGATTCCCCGGCTGTTCTCCGAGAACCCGTGCTTGCTAGGAACCTTTTCCCAATCTTTCTCGGGCGACCGGCGAATCATGACGTCGCCGTCGAATGTGTTCGGGTCCGGCACCTTCATCGTTCCTTCGCTGCCGTAGATGGTGATCGGGTGAGACGCCCAATCGCCGTATACGTCGAAGCTGGTCACAAGCTCCCCGATCGGCCCGGATACGAATTCCAGCACCCCTGCTATGTGCGTGGGAGTGTTCACCTCGATTTCCTTGGGGACTTTCTCGCTGTGGCCCTTTCCATAGAAGTTCTCGTTGGTGAGCGGAATCGGGCGCGAAGCGAAGCTCTTCCGCACCAAACCCGATATCCTCGAGACTCCGCCGAGCAGGCTCACGAATGCCGTCAGATAGTACGGACCCATATCGAGCATCGGGCCCCCGCCTCTCTGATAGAAGAAGTGTGGCGAAGGGTGCCAAGGCTCCGGCCCGCGGGAAAGCATGGCCCCGGTGATGCTGACCGGCTCTCCGATCAGGCCCTTGTCGATAGCCTCGCGACACGTCTGCAAACCTGCCCCAAGAAACGTATCCGGCGCGCAGCCGACGCGGACTCCCCGCGAAGCGGCCTCGTCCAAAAGTGTCCGCGCTTCGGCGAGCGTCGTGCAGAGCGGCTTCTCGTTGTAAACATGCTTGCCGGCCCGCACTGCTTCGAGGGCTAATTGACCATGGGCCATAGGCACGGTCAGGTTCAGAACGAGGTCGACTTCGTCCGATGCGATGAGCTCGTCCGGCGTGAGCACGGCTTTGATTCCGTACTTCTTGGCGGCGGCCTCGGCGCGGGAGGCATCCAGGTCGGCCAGGGCGACCACCTCGGTGGACCGGTAGCTGGTCAGATTCTTAAGGTAGATGCCGCTAATGTTGCCGATGCCGACGATGCCGATTCGCAGGGGTTTCATCGGATTGGAAGTGTACTTCCTGAGGCTTCGGCTAAGGGAGCCGCCACGAGCTCGGCATCTTGATCTCGGCGTACGTCTCGATCGCGAAGCGGTCGGTCATGCCTGCCACATAGTCGACGGCGCCCTGTACTCCGACGTAATTGGCGTCGAGGTTTCCGGGCGTCAGGAAGTGCGCGAACAGCTCGCGGACCATCGCCTGTGCCTTCTGCACGTCCGGATACTTGCGCGGATACCAGTAGTACACGTTCTCAAACAGCCAATCCTTCAAGTCGTTCATCTTCTTCGTTAGCTCGTCCGAAAGAAGGATCGCCGGCTTGTCCATGCTGCTGGCCACCACATCGGTGACCATGGCGCCCACGCGCGCGGAATGAGAATCGCCGATGCTCTTTGCGAGCACCGGCAGTTCCGGGATGATCCCTGCCCGAATAGCATCGTCGAGATCGTGATTCAGGTAGGCGATACGGTCGCTGATGCGAACCACGGCAGCCTCGAGCGTCGAAGTCGGCGTCCCGTCGTGCGCGGTCAAATCGTTCTGACCCTTGCTGTGTCCGCCGATCCCCGCGCGGGTTTCCTCGGTCAAATTTAGGTTCTCGAGCACGTCGACGACTCGAAGCGACTGCTCATAGTGTCGAAACCCCGTCGGGCCGCCTTCGGTGGTCAGGCCCTCCTGAGCGCACAGCCGGACCGATTCGTCCAAAGCCGATTCACCTGCGTGACCGAACGGCGTATGGCCCACATCGTGACCCAACGCGATCGCTTCCACGAGGTCTTCGTTCAAGCACAGGGCGCGTCCGATCGTGCGGGCGATCTGCGAAACTTCGAGGCTGTGGGTGAGGCGAGTGCGGTAGTGGTCGCCCACGGGATTGATGAACACCTGCGTCTTATGCTTGAGACGCCTGAACGCTTTCGAGTGAAGGATCCGATCCCGATCGCGTTGGTACACCGTGCGCACCGGGTCCTGCTGCTCCGGAGTTCGTCGGCCGGCGCTCGTGGCTGCTTTGGCGGCGTACGGAGCGAGCGTGTCCTGCTCCTGTCGTTCGATTCGCAGTCTGATGGAGTCGGTCGCCACAGCATATGGACGACGGGAACTCTGGAGGCGGTGCGCCGCGACTAATCCGAGCCCGTCTTTACGGATACGTTTCCGAACGGCTTGTTGCCCTGCGCCGTGTTTAGGTGGCCTTGCCCCTCTACCGGGAATTCCACCCAGCCGCGCGGGAGACTCATAAATAATTTCGGCGCCCCCGCCCCCGCGCGATCGACGTACGCTTGATGCATGTTTCGGGCCTTGCCCAAGACCTCGAAAAGCATAACCTCATCCGACTTGTCCTTGATGGAGTCGATGTTGGCCCCGGATAGTTTGTCGTTAAAGGCCAGCACGGTGCCGTTCTTGGCGTCGCACGGCATGACGCCTGAAGGAACGAAATCCCCGAATGTGCTGTCGGTTTTCTTCTTTCGGATCGTGACCTTGGACGCATAAGGCTCGAGTTCGTCTTGCCACTTGGCCGCATTCGGTAGTTTGCCGTTATGATCCTTTGAATAAAGCTGAATCGCGTGCTGGGCCTCCTCCCCGATAATGAGGCAGCCCGCAAAGTCTTTCGCTTGGAATCCGAGTCCGCCGATCACAGCGATCGGAACGCAGCAGCAGAGCGCTATGCCGCCCACGATGAGGCCTATGATCAGCCCGACCTTTTTCTTGGGAGGAGCGGGCGGCACGTAGGGCGGAGGCGTTTCCATGTGCCAAGTGTACAGGAAGCTGCAAAACATGGCCAATCCGGTGGGTCATTCTGCGTTCCGATACACTGAAACGGTTATGGCCGATCTTCGCTCCCTGCCAAAGGTCGACGCGCTGAGCTCGCATCCGCTCCTTGCGGAGCTGCCGGCGCGTGTCCGAGTGGACGCCGCGAGGGAAGCGATCGGCGAACTGCGCGAGATGTTGCGGGCTGGAGCCTCGATGAACGGCCACGACCCAGCGGCCCGCGCCTATGAAATCGGGCGAAGAATGTGCCGGCCGTCGCTCCGTCCGATGCTCAATCTTTCCGGCGTTGTGCTTCATACCGGGTTGGGCCGTGCCAGGCTCGCGCCGAGTGCCGCCGAGCGCGTTCGCGAAGTCGCAGCTGCCCATTCGAACCTTGAGATCGACTTGGAGGACGGCAGACGGGGAAGTCGCCAAGAGCACGTACGCCACATGCTTCGGAAGCTCACGGGCGCGGAGGACGCGCTGGTCGTTAACAACGCGGCATCGGGAGTCCTGCTCACGCTC
>JAICWL010000013.1 GCA_025934835.1 Fimbriimonadaceae bacterium | reverse complement strand
GTGCATTCGCGTCCGCCGGGGCCGAACATCGTTATCGTTCACGGGTGCTCCACGGAGGCCAATCAAAACAGCAACATCGCATTTGCCCAGACGTTCGATATGATGAATAAGATCATGGATCGCTGCTACGCGGGCTTTGACAAGATCGTGTGGTCTGTGAACCATACGACTGGCGAGAGACTCTCGACGCATATGAAGGACGTATATGACCAACTTGTCCAAGGACAGACGATCAATTTTGCGGTTCAGCACGCCAACTCCACCCACCCCGCGGCAGCCGAAGGCGGCTCGCCGAGCTTGCCCTTGCTGATACGCGGCGATCCTAGCGCGCGGCTCATGCATGTGTACACCGGGAATGACGCATCAGCAATAACTGTCTGGTACTTGGTGGGAGGTTCACGGAGGTGCTTGCTCTCCTCGTATCCGCGCTAGTCATTTCGCAGGCGTCGGACGCCCTAATCCTATCCAGAACGGATGCTTTTGTCGCGAGACTAGGTGCTTCGGATCCACAGGTGGCGAGTTCGGCGGGCAAAGCCGCCATCCAGAGGAGCGGACTCCCCAACGATCCGTCCGTGTTTGTCCTGTGCCAAGGCCCCGAGTTTCTGGTCAGTAAAGCTGACGGCCATATTGACACGTACTCATTTGCCACGCCTATGCATGTTGGCATCCCTTGGCCGGAGCGCTATCTGACGAACGATCGGGTGCTTGCGCTGGCCGAGAGCTATGCAGAGCTTGGCGGCATTCCCGGACCTATCTACGTGTCTGGGCTCAGCCATGAGGAGCTGAACCAAGATGGGGTCTTCCAAGTGGATTTCGTCGGGAGTGCAAGCGGTGTCGCACTGCTCAGCGCTCCCTCTTCCTACCTGCAGATAGACCCGGCAAAATGGCCGCCTGCTGTTTGCCTCCTATTGCAAGCCTCCGGTTCCTCCTTCCGACCTGACGCCTCTCACGACTGGCGATCAGGCTAGAAACACCTACCTTGGCTACCTGTTCTCAAACGCCAGGCATCACCGCAACCGCTTCACGAGCGTGAAGTTTCCCTACAGGCTCACCGAGAGCGCTCCGCCGCTACTTTGCGTGTATAAACCCGCTCCGAAAGAAGAGCAGGACGAGGACAGCTTCTATACGGGCGAGCAGGTGCAGGCCGCTTCGCAGGGGAAGGGAATCCTTGTTTGGCTGCTCAAGTACGACGTTCCCCCGATGGTCGATGGAGCGCCGGTGACCCGAAAGTTCGACGGCTTCGTGGATGCAAAGACGGGCAGGCTGCTTCGCTTCAACGAGTACTGGCGCATGGGAGGCGGCGCGATCGGGCCGAAGAACCCGCCAAGGCATGCGCCTTTCGGCTGGGACCTGCCTGTAGGCAAGGTGGGAATTCTTGATCACGGTCATTGGATCAAGATCGCGAAGGCGTCCGTGAGCCTTGTGGCCGAAAGGCGGGCCGCCAAAGATCCCGCATATCCGCTCGTTCTGCGGTTCGGCTCGATGATCGTTCCCTGCAGCTTTGACGCCAAGACGAACCTACTCGCAACCGGCATGCTCGGCAAGGAGTCGCTCGGAAGACCCAGCCCGAACCTGGCAAAGGCGCTGAAGCATATCGCCAGGTAGGCCGATCAACACGCGATTCTCACTCCCCCGCGCCTCCGCGATTACTTCAACTCCCGCAGAATCTCCTCGGCGCTCATAGCCTGAGGGCTGAAGCGCACTCGCCGGCCCGTCGACCCCTCGATCTCCGCGAGAAGGAACCCATCCCGGGGATTCTCCACCACCACTACGATCGTGCGCCCCCTCCTTGCGATCGGCAGTGCGCGCCATCGCCGCCACTGCTCGATGGGCGCCAAGACTAGCGCAGTTCGGTCCAGGGTTCGCGCCTCGGGATCGAGTTCCATCGCTGTCTCGCGGGCCACCGTTATCGACAGGTTGTCCTCCGCGAACGAGCTGAACGCCTTCCCACGCTCGCGGACGTTGAAGCCTGCCTGCATACTCCTCTTGCGATGGATGGTGGCCTCGCGCTCGTCGAAGTGCTGTTCCAGCCCCACGAGCTCCGCGATTGAGCGATCCAGGCGATCTCGCACTGCCAGCGCCAATGGGCTGTCGGCCAGCGGATGCCCCATGATCCGAAGCAGCACGTTCCGGAGAGACTCCCGCGCCGATGCCGCCGAGCGTGGGTCGCGCACCGAAAGCGCGCGATCTTCCAAATCGGCGACTTCCTCCATGAGCATTTCGAAGGTCGCCTCGTCCGAGTGACCGAAATCTCTCGGCATGCTCAGCTCGCAAGTCTCCACCTTTCCATCGGAAGAAGTCGCGTATCGAACCGTGGCCGGGCTGCCCGCGAGGTCCCGAACGCAGAAGACCGAGCTCTTGGTCTCGCCCGCCCAAAAACAACCGAGCTGCTTCGTGATCCCCTGAAACCTCACGCTCACGCTCGAAAGCACCATCGAGCCGATTGAGAAGCGCTCCTGGCTGAAAGCATTCAGAACCGCCTCGGCGGTCGAAGCGAAATAGTGCGCGCCGCCTCCGGCTCGGGCCATGCCCGCCATAAGACCTTCGTCGTAGTCCTCACCGATCCCGATCGTGGTCGTGGTCACTCCGAACTTCTTATAGGAAATCGCCGCGTGCGCCGCCAGATTCGCCGCATCCGTGAACCGACCGACGTTCGCCAGACCATCGGAAAGCAGCACTACGCGACCTCCTGCGCCAACGAGCTTGGCTCCCGTTACCCATCCACCATAGAGGTTCGTCGAATCCCCACATTCGATTTTCCCTACCGCGCGGGCCATCGCGTCGCTGGGCGCGGACAGCCCCGCGACCACGCCGACCGCCGCGTCATAGGTGACCACCGCGATGCGATCGTCGGGTAAGAGCGAGCGGATCAGCCTCTCGACGGCTGCGAGCGTCAGCGAGAGCTTTTTTCCGGACATCGAGCCGCTTCGGTCGATCACGACCGCGATGGTAGCCGGCCGATGAGGCGTAGATTCTGGCTGATCGCCGGCCGTCAAGCTGGCCAGTAGCAGCTTTTGCAAAGGGTCGCCGTGCGCTGTGAGCGTCACCTTGAGCAGATTCAGCTCCGTTGTTTGACTGTACATAACTGGGCCTCCCGGAATTGCGAAGGTGCAGCTTGGTACCGTTCGCCTTCTAAACACTAAATTACACGGACGGCTTTATAACTGTCAAGTAGTGTCACGTAATTCCGTCAGAAGGTCCCGAATGCGCTGCCCAGCATCCTCGAGAGCAATGTCGAGAGGCACAGTCGCGTCGATCTCCAGAGTCTCCCAAGGGCCAAGCTCGATCCTCCTGCGCACTTCCCCCACGGAATCGAGACGGCGAACGGGCCTCGGTTCTTCGCGGATGGAAAAGCTGGCCAACCGCCTGTCCGGCTCGGCTGCGCGCCTGCCCGCAAGACGGTCTTGAATCTCGCTCAGTCCGCCGTCCTGCGAAGCCGCTATAACCATGTCCAACAGTTTTTTCGCGGATTCGAGGTTGGTTCCCTCGTCGAGCAAGACCCGCGCGCCTACGAAGCGCACCAGATGCTCCGTGCCGTACCGGGCGAATTTCGGCGCGCCGCTCGGCGGCGGAAGTATGCCCTGGCTCACGTAGTAGCGCGCCGTCCGCCTGCTCACCAGGAGCCGGGGCCGATTGCGAAGAACGCTGTTCGCTGCATCGACCAACTCGTCCAGAGTGAACGGCGCGAGCCGCGCATAGTCTTCTAGCGTGGGCACGGCCCTATTTTATTCGACAGTTGCGCGCCACCGCGCGGTTATTCGAGCCGGATGTCGCCGACGTTGATATGCCCCCACCCTTCCTTCTCGCTGTCGACGATGCGGATGCGCAAACGCTGTCCTTGGTAGCGGGACACGTCCCAAGTGCGGCGGTCCATCTCCTCTCGGTTGCGACCGTGCTCGACCGCGATGCGGTTTCCGGAGGAATCCAGGAGTTCGACGTACTCGCCGTCCCCGCGACCGCCGCCAACGAGCAGGCTGATCGTCGGCTTGTCCGCCACGAACTCGGGCGATATGATCGTGCCGATCATGGTGTCGTCGAACCCGCCCCGGCCGTCCTCGCAGGTACCGATGAACGGCTTGCCCGCAGCGCCGAAATTCGTCCGGGCCGAGCGCGTTGGCCAAGGGATAAGATCGCCCGTGAACACCCAGCCGGGCATATGCCAGTCTTCGAATGACAGGGAGCCGCTCGATGGGGCCGGCTCGATCTTGGGCGTCCCGCCGTCGACCAGCACCGACCAGCCGCTCGCATGGTAATCGGGTCCGTATTTGTCGAGCAGCAGTGCCATCGAGGCAAGCCCCGAGCCTTCACCCCAATCGAAGCCCGTGCGGCCGTCCTGCTCGTTGGTGCCGCCGTGCCCACAGTTCTCCGGCTCGAGCCCCAGCGGATAATTGGGGTTCGGATAGATCCCGAACTTCTCGTGCAGCGGATGGTTGATTAGCGTCAGCGAGGCTCGGGCAGCTGCGACGCCCCGTTCGAAGTAATCCTTCCTGCCGAGCTCCGCGCCGAAGTCGCAGAGCGTCTCCGCGAACTGCGCCTGCCGGGCGTCGTTGTACTCGCCGTCCGAATTCTGAACGCCGAATCCGCCATAGGTGTACGCAACGGGCCGATAGGAAATCGGCCACACGTTCTGGTACATGCACATCGTATCGAGAGCCTTGATCGCTGCAGCCATCAGCTTCGGACGCTCTTGCGGCTTTTCGAGAGCCGCCGTCTCGCGCAACGCTTCGGCAGTCCACTGCATCGAGAGCGTGTTTTGCGGCGCCTGAAGCGTGTATGGGTCGTGCATCCTTGCGTCGTCGAGCGTGTCGCCGATTTGCAGGCACTGCTTTGGCGAGCACGAGAAAAAAGTCTCGAAATCGTAATACAGCTTCGGATCGACGATGCTTGACGCGAGGAAGCTCGCGCACTTTCGCGCTGAATCTGCAGACCGCTTCGCCAGTTCGTCGTCGAAACCGGCGGTCTTTGCGAGTTTCGCCAGGAACCACCCCGGAAGAGCGCTTTGCGCCGATCGAGAGAGGATCGGAATCGGCTCCAGGCTCTTGCTCAGCCACGTGGGGAACGACCCGTCTCCATGTTGGAAGCGCATCATACAGCGAGCCATCTCCGCGCACTGCCGGCGTACCTCGTCCGCTCTGGGGCAATCGCTGAAATCGAGCCAACGTAGAAGCCAAATGCCTTTCCACGCCATGTTCGTCAGGTCGTAATAGCAGTCGCGCGAGGGCATGATGAGGCTGCCCTTCCAGCCTCGGTTCCGGGAATCGTATGTTGTTGGGCACGCGCCATGCTCGAGCGGAGCAGCGAGCGCCAGGTTCAGCATCTTGTCGGATTTGTCCAGCCAGTCGCGATTGTCGAGCTTGCGTGCCCACCAATGCATGCCCCAAGCCGAGCGAAGTTGGTTGAACCAGCATTGCCAGCTCACCCAACCCTGGTCGCGACCCCACCCCGATGCCATTCCTCCGCACGGTCTGCCGTCGATATCCGTTTCGAACCATCCGCCCGTTTCCTTCTCGTTTAGAGCGGCGGGGTAGCAAACGTTCGCGTACTCCGCAAAGGGCATAGCCTGCGGCAGAATCTTGCCGAGGTATCGGCTGCCGTATTTGGCCCACAGGTAGTCGGCGGCTTGGGAAGTCGCGCTATAGGGTGCGGCCGACGAGCTGAGAAGAATCGCCATATCCGATCGCAAGCTCCAGGGCACTGGCCGAACCATCGCGGAGTCGTTCGCGAAGTACACATGTCCAACCAGCCGGTAGTCGGCAAATCCGTAGCTCATGAGCGGCGCGTCGACGACGTTGCCCGTGCAGTCGAGGTCGACCACAGACGGGATCGCTCGCTCGGTTGTGAGGACGTCCAGGTCCGGCATGAGAACGGCCGAGATGGCCCCTTTTTGCGAGACGACCGCGGGCGACCGAAAGAAATGGTCGCCGATGACGTCGTCTTCTCTCGGCCGGATCGACGGGGCCCAGGTCGAGTCGGGTTTGCAGGCTGCGGACATCGGCTGGCCGTTCGGCGCGAAGGCATAGGTGGTCAGCAAGTACCGGAGCCTGGGCGAGCTGAGATCGGTATCGGCTCGGACCGACACGTCCACCTCGCCGCCTGCGCCCAAAGTGATCGTCTTACGGATGTTCCAGCCGTTTTCTTCGCCGGAAAGGACCATCTTGTGGCGGTCGGACCGAGCGCTCGTGAAGCCGAACGTCGGTGGCAGCGTGAAGAGTCCGCCCGACCCCGAAGCGATCAGGCTGCCATAGCGCGCGCCACGCTCGCGTCCCAGGCAAGGGTGCGTAGGCGAAACCAGCACGAGGGTTTCCTTGCCCTTCGGGTTGCGCGCGTACATCTCCTCGACGATCTCGTCGCCGCTCCGGACAGCTCGGACGACCGCGCTGGGACTCGTAAGTTCGGCCACGACCGGGAGCAGGGGCGGGTTCGGCAGCACCATGCGCACCAGTTTAGTACGATACGCTTGGCTAGTCGATCTGCAAGGCTACTTTGCCTCCTCGGTGATGCGAACGAGCTCGTCCACGGCGCGTCCCACGTCATGGTTCACGATCCGGTGCTGATATCTGCCTGCGAGCGCCAGCTCCGCCCGCGCGTTCGCCAGCCTCGTTTCGATCCCCTCGGCAGAGTCGGCCGCCCGGCCGCGGATGCGCCTTTCGAGTTCCTCCACACTGGGCGGTTCGATGAACACGGTGATCGCATCGGGCCGCAGCGCCATCACGCTCAGCGCGCCCTGTACGTCGATCTTGAGAACGGCGATCTTGTCCGCAGCGAGCAGCTCTTCCATGTCGCGCAGAGGTGTGGCGTACCGCTTGCCATGCACCTGCTTGTGTTCCAAGAACTCGTCGGCCTCGATCCGCCGCAGGAAGTCCTCCTCGGAAACGAAGTGGTAGTCGATCCCGTTCCGCTCGCCCGGCCTGGGATCGCGAGTGGTGTACGCGATCACCCGCACTACTCGTGGATCGAGCGCTTTCCAGGCGTCGATCAGCGTATCCTTGCCCACCCCGCTGGGCCCACTGAGTATCACGAGACGCCCCTTGTCTCCCACGCGCACAGCCTACTCTCCCGCGTGCCTCAGCCGGTATCCTTGAAGCTCGTGAGCAAGAGAGTCGCGCCCAACGCCAGGCCCTCCGCCAAACCCAGGATCCCCGCCTGGGCGCTCGCCGTCGTGTTCCTGGCGTCGCTGTACTTCTTCTGGATTTTGCCAAGGCAGATGCCTAAGCGGCCGATCCGGATCGACTTCGTGCCGAGTCCCTCTCTCCCATGAAGGTCGCGCTCATAGGCTATTCACAGTCGGGACGGTCGACGCTCTACCGCGCGGCGGCCCAAGGGCTCGCCAAAGGGGACGTCACGAGCGTGCCCGTGCCCGACCCGAGGTTCGACGCGATCGTCGCCCAAGTCCGCCCCAAGAAGCAGACGCCTGCGGGCGTCGTCCTCGACGACAGCCTGGAGCCGATCTCGCCGAGCGGCAAGGCATTCTCCCAAAGACTGCTCGACGAAGCGAAGAAGGCCGATCTGCTTCTGCATGTCGTTCGCGCATTCGATTCTCCGATAGCTCCGTTTCACGCGGCAGTCGACCCGATTCGAGACCAGGAGGCGGTCGAAGTCGAACTGGTCCTGGCCGACCTGCAGATCGTCGAGAACCGCTTGGAACGTCTCAAGCGGTCGACCACGGCCAAGAGTCCGGGCACGCCGGACTATATGGAGCAGACCCTGTTCGACCGCATCCGGCCGATGCTCGAATCCGGCACGCCGATCCGAGCGATCGAGCTTTCGGAAGACGAGCAGACCGTCGTCCGGAACTATCAGTTTCTTAGCGCCAAGCCGATGGTCGTGGCGTTCAACGTCGACGAGGCTTCAGCGGCAAGCCCCGGTCCACGGCTCGAAGCCAGAATGGCGGAGCTTGCGGCCTCCGGCAGCCCTGCGTTCGCTGTGTCCGCGCCTATCGAAGAGGAGATCGCCAAGCTCGACGCGGCGGACCAGCCGGAATTCCTCGAATCCTTGGGGCTGAGCGAGCCCGCAAGCTACCGCGTCATCCGGGCGGTCTACGATGCGCTCGGCCTTATCACGTTTTTCACCGCCGGCGAGAACGAGACCAAGGCCTGGCCGTTGCGCCGAGGCTCGACCGCGCTCAAAGCCGCCGCCACCATCCACAACGACATTGCGAAGGGATTCATCCGCGCCGAGGTTGTGCATTACGACGACTATGCCGCAGCCGGATCGCTGGACTCCGCATACGCCCAAGGCAAAATGAAGCTGGAAGGGAAGGACCACGTCATCCAGGACGGCGACCTGATCCACATCCGGAACAAGTCGTAAGCGCTATTCCGAGTGGAAGTCCCGTGCGATGCTCCGGTAGCGCGCGTACGCCGGCTGGAACCCGAGGATCACTTTGCCGGTAGGGCCGTTTCGGTGCTTCGCGATGATGATCTCCGCTTCCTGCACCTCGTCCGGATTCTCGATCTCCGGCCGGTGCTCCTCTTTCGCCTTGTAATAGCTCTCCCGATAGAGCAGCATCACGAGGTCCGCTTCTGCCTCGATCGAGCCCGATTCGCGAATGTCGCTAAGCTGCGGTCGTTTGTCCTCGCGCCCCTCGACTGCGCGGCTAAGCTGGCTTAGCGCGATCACCGGGCATTGAAGCTCCTTCGCCATCGCCTTGCAGGCGCGGGCGATCTCGGAAACCTCCTGTACGCGGTTCTCGGTGCGCTTGCTGCCGCGCATAAGCTGCAGATAGTCGACGATGACCATCGACAGGCCGGACTCCGCCTTCAGCCTTCGGCATTTGCCGCGCATCTCGAGCGGCGTGATCTCGCTGGCGTCATCGATATAGATTGGAAGCGAGTACAGCGTCTCGCAGCCGTCCGCAAGGCGTTGGTAGGCATCATCCGATATCCGCCCGGTCTTCAGGATGCTCGTGGGAACGCCACTGATCATCGAGGTCATTCGTCTCACGAGCTGGATCGCGCTCATTTCGAGCGAGAACACAGCGACGCTTCCTCGGACCTCTTCTCGGGCCAGGCGCTGGGCCACGTTCACCGCGAAATCGAGCGCGAACGACGTCTTGCCCATCGCGGGCCGCGCGCCGATGACCACGAAGTCGCCTGGATAGAAGCCGCTCGTCATCCGGTCGAGGTCTTGGAACCCCACTTTGAGGCCCTGCATCGGGTTCCCGGTCTCGACGATGTTGTCGACGTCGACGAAGAACTCCTTGGCCAGCGACCGAACGTGCTGGAAATACTTGCCGAGCTGCTTGCGTCCGACTTCGAACACTTCCTGCTCGGCGCGATCGAGCTTCTCATCGACGTTCGGCGTCTCCGAGTCGTGCACGATGCCCACGATCTCGCGGCCGGCTGCCTCGAGGCGGCGCAGGGTCGCCTTGTCCTGCACGATCTGCGCGTAGTAGCTCGAGTTCGCTGGGCTGGGAACATAAGATGCGATTTCGACGAGATAGTCCTCTCCGCCGATATCCGCCAGATGCCCGCGCGCTTTGAGCTCTTCCTTGAGGGTCAGGTAGTCGATCGGCTTGTGCTCGTGGATGAGCTGGCGCATCGCCTGGAAGATCATTCGGTGCGAAGGACGGTAGAAATCCTTCTCGTCGAGCATCGAAGCGGTCTCTTCGGCGGCCCGCTCGGACAGCAGCATCGCGCCGAGGATGCTCATTTCGGCTTCGATGCTATATAAGGGGACGAGTTCGTCTGGTCCGTAGGCGAGTGCCAATTGTTTCTCCGCGATCCGCTCCCATATGGTGACCCGGGTTTCGGGGGATTGAGGTTGGAAAACTTGTGGAAATTCGTATACTTGTTCAGCGGCGGCGGGTCCGGTAGTTCTCCAGAAGCTGTGCCCGCAACGCGCGGAACTCCTCGAAAGCCTTCTTGCACTTCTGAGCGATCTCCGCTTTGGCGTACCGTTTCCTGCTGAGGATCTGCAGGTCTTCGATCACGTCCGCAGGGAGAATCGGCATCTCCCAGTAGTCCGGAGTCTGAGAAATGTCCCAGCCGACGTGAAATTGCGACGCCTCGTCGTTTTCGTCCAGCGCGCGATGCAGCATGACCATCGCTCCGAAGACGGCGTTCCTGACCAGCGGATTTAGCTCCGCCATTTGCTCGTCGGTGAGGTGCTGGGCCCGAAACCCTTCCAACTGGTTGCGCACCTCCATTGCCACGATCATCGCTTCGTAGGCAAGCAGCGTTTCCAGAGGATCCCGATATCGCATGGGAAACTATAGCTTGGGCTTGCGGCGCGCGGAATCGCCACGATCGGCCCTGCGATCAGGCACTGGCCGAAGGCCGGGGTCAGGCGCCGATATTATAGCGGGCGTGGGAGCCGCACTCGGCGAAGCCGAGGCGCTCGTAAATTTGGAAGCCCGCCTTCGAGCTTTGCAAGATAGCCGTTCGACATCCCGCCTCGCGACCAGCCTGCAGGGCCGCGACTGTGACGGCTGCGCCCAGTCCTCGATTTCGAAATTCGGGATAGGTGGCTACCGAGTAAATGCCTGCGACTCCATCGTCCAGGAAAACCGCCGAAGTGGCTGCGGGCCGCCCTTCGCAATAGGCGATGAACATGCGTATGCGCCGTCCCGGCCCGAGCGGGACCGGGCAGAGGCTCGCGCGAAAGAACCCGAGCACGCTCTCCGGCAGGCTGAACACCTCACCGCCAACATGGGCCCAGTCGTCGCATTGCTCTTCGTCGCAAACTTCCTGGATACGGGCTCCTGCTACTTCCCGTGCGTCGAGTTCCATGCGCGTCAAATCAGCGATCATGGCGGGTATCGACGCGTGGAATCTGCCCCCGGCCTTCTCGATCATCGCTCCCAAATTCTCCGGGGTCGACATGGCCCCGATGTGCCATGAGGCCGGAAGCCCGCTCTCGCGGAAGAACGCGACAACCCTATCCACGACAGGCTGATCATCTTCGCTTAGCTGCGCTTGGATGGCCCCGTTCGTGAGCGAGAACGGAAGCCCGGTCGAAAAGTATCGGACGGAATTCTCGTCGTACAACTCCGCCCCGGGCATATTCGTGGCCAGCCACCAGAAGGCGTTCTGAACGTTCCGATCCACGATCGCGTTCGCTTCCCTGGGTTCCATCGGCTCAAAACCTACCCGAACCCGCCCGCGCTTTTGACGCCCGCGAGCCAAGATCCCGCGGGGGCCGCGTTAGCATAAATACCTAATTTCGTCCGCTGGCACCCATTTTCGACATGTAGACGTGTATTTACATGTATGCCCACCCGACACCGAGAAAGCCGGTCATCCTTTGACCCTCGACTCGGGAAAAGCGACCGCCCACCCGAACGGCCCCGCTCCTCGAGCGGAACAAAAAGTAAAAATTGCGAAACGAACTCAAACTTTTCAGGTTCGTCGCGAACCTCAGAGCCAGAGCGAAAAAGTGACCAGAAAGTGACCATGAAATGCGCGGAAACACCCGCGAAACGACCCGGAACGGCCACAAAACGCCCACAAAGAGCCGTCGATTACGATGCTTCAGCCCGCACATGTAAACTCCGAAAGTCATGAACGAAGGGCTCAAGGCGGGGATCATCGGTTACGGCGGCGCGTTTGGCATGGGCAAGATCCACGCGGAGCAACTCGCCGCGGCAGGCATTCCCACCGCAGCGGTCTGCGATCTCGACGCTGGGCGGCTCGAGCAGGCGACCGTCGACTTTCCGGAAGTCCGCACCTACGGCCAGATCGAGGACTTGCTGAAGGACCCGGAGGTCGGGCTTTGCGTCGTGATTCTGCCCCACAACCTTCACGCGCCCGTGGCAATCCAGTGCGCTCGGGCGAAAAAGCACGTGATCGTGGAGAAGCCGATGTGCATCACCGTGGCCGAGGCCGGCGCCATGATCGAAGCCGCCCGGCAGGCGGGAGTCATGCTGTCCGTGTATCACAACCGCCGGTGGGATGGCGACTACCTGGCGATACGCGACCTGCTCGCCCGCGACGTCATCGGCGACGCGTTTCATCTCGAAGCCGCGATGGGCGGGTACCACGCCCCGCGCGACTGGTGGCGCTCGCACAAGGAGATTTCTGGCGGCGCGATGCATGATTGGGGCGCGCACGTCATCGACTGGATTCTCAACCTGATTCCGGAAAAGGTGGCCGGCGTGGACGGCTACTTCCACAAGCGGCATTGGCATGGAATGACCAATGAGGATCATGCCGAGCTGATCATCCGGTTCGAGGGCGGCAAGACGGCCCAGGTCGAAATGTCTTCGTTGGCCGCGGCGGGGAAGGCTCGATGGCGGATCCTCGGCACGCATGGCGCAATCGAGGAGTTCGGCTGGGACCCGCTGAAGGTCACCGTAGAGCACAAAACACACCTCGCCAAGTTCGAAGTGGCGCACCAGAAGACCGATTGGGCGGGCTACTACCAAAACGTGGCCGACCATCTGTTTCGCGGCGCCGATCTCGTCGTGAAGCCTGAGGAGGCCCGGCGCATCATCGCCGTCATCGAGGCCGCGGAGAAATCGTCGAAGTCCGGCCACACCGAAAAGCCCGCCTATGCCTAACCGCTGCGAGTGGGCCGGCAGCGACCCGCTGCTGATCGCCTACCACGATGAGGAGTGGGGGGTGCCCGTGCACGACGATCGGCTGCTCTTCGAGTTTCTGACCCTAGAAGGCGCGCAGGCCGGCCTGAGCTGGCAGACCATTTTGCGCAAGCGCGAAGCGTACAAGCGCGCGTTCGAGGGGTTCGAGCCGGAGCGCGTGGCGGCTTACGGCGACGTGCAGATGGAGAGGTTGATGGCCGACGCTGGCATCGTGCGCAACCGCGCAAAGATCGCCTCGACGTTCGGCAACGCCCGCGCAATGCTGCAGGTCCAGCGAGAGCTCGGTTCGTTCGACGCCTATCTCTGGTCGTTCGTCGGGGGCCGTCCGGTCGTGAACCGGCCGTCCCGGTCCTCGGATGTACCGGCAACTTCTCCTCAATCGGACGCCATGAGCAAGGACCTGAAGAGGAGGGGGTTCAAGTTCGTCGGCTCGACGATTTGCTACGCCATGATGCAGGCTGTCGGCATGGTCGACGACCACTTGGTCGAATGCCATTGCAAGCCGCGGCTCGGCAAATACCGCGCGAACTCAAAATAGCCGCGCTTTGGTATCCTCCCGCTGAAATGGGCACCGCCATCACCATGACCGCTCAGGGGCTGAACGTCCCCAACGACCCGATCCTGCCCTTTATCGAGGGCGACGGAACAGGGCCGGACATTTGGCGCGCGAGCGTGCGGGTGTTCGACGCCGCGGTGAAGAAGGCGTATGGTGGGCAGCGTCAGGTCGATTGGCTCGAGGTTCTGGCGGGCGAAAAGGCTTTCAACGCGACCGGGAGTTGGCTGCCAGACGCTACGCTGACCGACTTCAACCGCTACCTGATCGGCATCAAGGGCCCGCTGACCACTCCGGTCGGCGGCGGCATTCGCTCGCTGAATGTAGCGCTGCGGCAGCTACTCGATCTTTACGTTTGTCTGAGGCCAGTGCGGTGGTTCCCAGGCGTGCCGAGCCCCGTCAAAGACCCCGGCGCAGTGGACATGGTGATTTTCCGGGAGAACACCGAGGATATCTACGCCGGCATCGAGTTCGCCGCTGGAACCGCCGAGGCGCAGAAGGCGCTCGACTTCCTGAAGCAGGCGTTCCCCAAGATGTTCGAGAAGGTCCGCTTCGGAACCGAAGAGAGAAACCGGGCATGGAACAAGAGCGTTCACCGCGACTCGGATAGCGCGGTGCTTGTCGGAATCGGCATCAAGCCGGTCAGCAAGCTCGGCTCGCAGAGGCTCATTTACGCAGCGATTAAGTACGCCATCGAGAACGGTCGCAAGAGCGTGACCCTGGTGCACAAGGGGAACATCATGAAGTTTACCGAGGGCGCGTTCCGCGACTGGGGTTACGAGCTCGCGAAGGAAGTTTTCGGCGCCCAGGAGATCGATGGCGGCCCATGGTGCAAGATCCCGGAAGGCAAGCCGGGCGCCGGCATCGTCATCAAGGACGCAATCGCAGATATCACGCTCCAGCAGGTTCTGACGAGGCCGAAAGACTTTGACGTGATCGCCACGCTGAACCTAAACGGCGACTACTTGAGCGATGCCTTGGCTGCGCAGGTTGGCGGGATCGGCATCGCGCCCGGCGCGAACATAAACTATGTGACCGGCCACGCCATCTTCGAGGCCACGCACGGCACCGCGCCCAAATATGCGAATAAGGACGTGGTGAACCCGTCTTCGGTCATTTTGAGTGGCGAGATGATGTTTCGCTACATGGGCTGGACCGAGGTGGCCGACCTGATCCTGAAGGGGATCGAAGGGGCTATCGCCTCCAAGCGCGTGACCTACGATTTTGCGCGGCTGATGGACGGGGCTACGGAGATCAAGTGCTCCGAGTTTGGCGACAACATCATCGCGCACATGTAAAGGCGGCTAGTTGTTTTCTCGTGGGTCTATGCACGGTATGGGCGCCGCGTCGCAGAACTCCTTGTTCGTACACGCCGCGTCGGTCAAGAGGCTCCATTCCGTCCGCATCTGGAGCGTCGCGCCGTTCGGAAGCTCGCCGCAATGGAATCCGACGTGAGGCGTTTGGATGGATGAGTCCGTCAGGAGCCTAAGTACCACGCCCGTCGTGTTCACTCGCGGATCGTTCTCGCCATGATCTGGAAGCCGCTTTCCATGAAGGACGCAGTAGGCCACGCCGTGATTGGGGTCTGCGGCGGCGATTGCGTCGCGATACCCGGTCGGGTAGGGCCTCCAATAGAAAATGCTGACCTTGAAATGATTTCGCGCAGTGTCGAATGCATTTGCTCCTTGCGAATGATCCGCGGGGCAAACGAGCGCGGTGCGCACCGACGGGAAAGCTTTTACCAAATCCTCCAGGAATATCGGCTCTGTCCCATCGTAGTCGGATCGGTACATTTCGAGCGCCGTACCGAGCTGCCGCAAATTACTGGCGCAGGGCGGCCTGTTGGCACTATCCCTCGCGCGCGCCACGACCGCGAAAACGATAGCTGAAGTTAAGGCGATGATGGCGATCACGATGAGAAGCTCCGTCAGGCTGAATCCCCGACGCCCGCTGCTCCGACGCCACGGCCCTGCTATCGAGAAGTAAACATGCCACATAATCTTGTTCTTACTGGTCTAGTTAGAACGGAGATGGCCAGATAGATAAGGGCGAAAACGACGGTTACAGCTAGTGCGGAAGCCCACTCCGCAAAGGATGCAATTGTTAGTCGAAACCAATAGGTTTCTTGCATGAAATATAGGCTGACCAAGCACCACGCGCCCAGCACGACCCAATGATTCGGAGCGGCGAGCGCAGTCATCCCGTTTTCGTGAAGCGCCCATATCACTGCCAAGCCCAGGGCGACGATTGCGAAATTCAACGGCGGCCCGAGCGAGCGGGCGTATCGAACGAATTCGTCCCCAAAATTGTACGGCGCAGGGGGATAGCCCATAGCCTTTCTCGCGGCCATGGATGGGACAATATCGCCCAGTGTAGCCGCGCCGGTGCAGGCAAGCCATCCGAGGGGCGCCATGACCACCATGTGGCCGAGCACTCGATCGGCAAAGCTGCCTATTGGCAATAGGTCCGACCCAGATTTGGAGATGGACACCCGACGGGGAGCGTGTTCACGCAATTGTTCGTGCATGTTAACCCGGAATCAAACCAGGAGTATCCGTCGCAAGTGTAATAAGTTTTTCCCTGGCAATACCAGATCTTGATCTCGTGTTTCCATAGGTCGCAGGTGAGTTGGTTCTTCCACATGCAACACGTGATGTAACCCGTGTCTGGAACGCAGGCGCCTGTCACGCTCGCGCATTGAATTGGAGTAAGCGGCTCCGTCCAGCCGGACCCCATCCATGCTTTCGCCTCGTCGGGCTTCGTGCGGCCGGTACAGCCGCAAGATGACTTGGAAAAAACCGTCGGAATATGTATAGCGCTGTTTTGGACCCCGGCGAATGCTATCGGGGCGGCATAGAGGTCCAGGGCTAGCAACGCGAGGAACGACGTTCTAATTACGGGCCGGATGTTCCACATGCTTAACTATGCACCCCCTTTTTTTTGGATGTATGGATTGTTGTCATTTTCACGGCAAAACAACATGCTCACGGCCCCTTGTGTTGATCCGTCCCAAGGAACGGAGACACCCGAACTTGAGCCTTTCACTGCCTCTGCCGGTGCGGCAAAAATTGAAGAGCAGTACAGACCAAACCCCGCTGAGCTTGCATAGGCACACTTTGGACCTGACGACTGAATTTCGAGCCGGACGAGCTCGGAAGACTGTTAGCGACCAGGCGCGTATCTGCTTCTATGGCCAGTTCAGCGCCTGCGCTTCTAAGGGGCCCCGCTTCTCGTCGGCCGCTTCTTTGACAGCCCGCTCGATTACGTGACGGGCTGTTCGGGATTAGCCCTCGAACGGGGCGCCGCTCGCCGGCGGAGTGGCACATCTCTTGCACGCGCAAAACCAAGTCTAGGTTTGGGTGACTTGCATCAGCTTGAGAGCGATCGCGCCCGCCCTAGCACCGACGATAGGGCCGAGCGCCACGGACGTTGGCCACACTTCCTTCACGAGCTCATTTTGGAAGGGACCGGCGGAAGAGGCGATAAACCCGCCAGGCCGCCGCGGACAGCCGTCGCGGCTATAGCTCCCAGTAAGACGATGCTTCCTCCTACTTGCATCGCTAACGCCACGCCGGTGCTCGGCGTGCTTATCGTGAGGCTCCCCAGACATAAGGCTCCGTTTTCGCGCGTCGATTGTGCCAGCTTTCCAAATAGCAGGACACCGAAGGGCGACAGCCCGTTCAGCGCCCAGATGTGCATCGACAGCACCCGTCCCCGCAGCCTATCCGGGGAGAGCGTTTGAAACAGAGCGTTCGTCGTATTGAACTGCACGATGCTCGCCGCCCCCAGCACCGCCAACAGCGGATAGGCCATAAGCGGGCCGGTCACGAAGCTCATCGCGACCAACCCGAAGCCCATCGCCCACATAGCTGCGCGGATCAGCACAGCCTTGTGGGGTCCGTCGGCAATGTGGGTTGCGACCAGCAGTCCGCCGAGCGCCCCTACGCCGACGGCTGCGAACGAGTATCCGAGGGTCTGCTTCTCCAAAAGGTCGACAGCCGTAGACGAGAGGTGCTGGATCGCTTCCTGTCGAGCGAGCATCACCTCTTTCACGTAGGCCGGCATCAGCGCGATGTAGAACAGGCCGAATGTGGCTGTGAGGCTCTCGAGAATGAACAGCGTCCGCAAACGAAGGTCCATGAACGTGTATCGCATTCCCTCGAGCACCAGGTCGCGTATCGGCTGGGGCTCGCGGGCCGGGGCGCTGAGGTCGCTCTTGATCGCGAGGGCGGCCCAGATGAGGGCCAGAAAGCTGATGCCGTTCAGCATGTAGCAAGCGGGCACGCCCATCCAGGCCAGCAAGAAGCCGCCAATAGCCGGGCCGAAAATGCGCGCGACGTTGAACGTCATCGCCTGGACGGGCACAGCGGCCGCAAGTACTTCCGGCGGCACGACCCTGCTCAGGACAGACTGCCGGGTGGGCATCTCGATACAAGACACAACCCCGAGTAGGAATGCCACAGCGACGATCTGCCAATACTGGACAAACTTGAATTCGGTGGCGATGGCCAGATAGATCGCTCCGGCAGCATAAAGCGCCTGGGTGATGACCAGCATCCGGCGTTTGTCGAACATGTCCGCTACCGAGCCGGCGGCCAGGCCCAGCACGAACACAGGCATGCTGGAAACGAACGAAACGAGCGCGAGCTTGGATTCGTCCCGGGTGATCAGGTACACAAAGTACCCTTCCGCCACACGCTGGATCCAGCTTCCGGTGAAGCTCAGGAATGCGCCTATCCAGAGCAGCCGGAAATCGGGGAAGCTCCAGATATAGAGAAGCTTGGACTGCTTCTTTGCCGGCCGCTCTCCGTTGGACTTCGGGGCAGCGGCCTGGCCAGAGTCCATGAGAACATTATGGCGTCTGGCCCGATGCATCGCTGCGCATCGACCCCAGGGCTCTGGTACTCTCGCTGCATTGGAGGGTTTGCAGAGTTGCGAGGAGCCGGAACGCCCGATCCGGGTGCTTCAGATGTGTTCCAGTAGCGCCACGTCCGGCGCTGAGCGGCACGTCTATTCACTTTCAACCACTCTCCGTCGCCGTGGTCACCACGTGCAAGCAGTCGTGCCCAGCACAGGATGGCTTCCGATTATCTTGGGTGATTCGGGCATTCCGTCTCACATCACTCAAATGAAAGGCGGCGGGTGGCTTCGCACCATGGCGTACATGATGCGCGAGGTGCGCCACAGCCGCATCGACGTCGTGCATACGCACCTCACTCGCGCGGCTTACATTGGCCACGCGCTCGGTCTGATGACCGGTGTTCCGATCGTCACCAGCGTGCACATTGCCAACAACGACCAGATCTACCGGCGTTTGGCGCGGCGCAACAACCGTCTGGTTGCTGTGAGCAATTTTGTCCGGGGAATGCTTCATGGCCGAGGCGTCCCCGACCGCTACATCGACACCGTTTACAACGGCACGGATTTCGGGGCGTTCGAGGCAGCTTCGCCAGACCAAGTGAAGGACGAGCTTGGCATTCCGCGCAGTCGTCGGCTCGTAGGGCTCGTGGGCAAGGTTTGCCGCGACAAGGGCCAGCTAGAGCTGCTGACGGCCATGAAAGATGTGCGCAAGGAGCACCCGGACGCGCACGTCGTGTTCGTCGGCAGAGTCGACGAGACGTTCCGCGCAGACCTCGATGATGCCATCGCCGATTCGGGTGCGGCGGAGAGCGTGACCTTGACCGGCGTTCGGCACGACGTTCCTCGGATGCTCGATTCCTTCACGCTCAGCACGCTTCCATCCAGGATGGAAACGTTCGGAGTCGCCGCCATCGAAGCGATGGCGCGCGGCAAGGCGGTCGTGGCTACCAGGGTGGGCGCGCTGCCTGAGGTAGTGCGTCACCGCCAGACCGGCCTCCTCGTGGACCTAAGGCCGAACGAGATCGCCGAGGCAGTCGACTATCTGCTGCGCAACGATGACGAGCGCGAAGAGATGGGTCGGATGGGCAAGTTCATCGTCGACCAGAAGTTCACGCTGGACGAGATGACGCGCCGGTTCGAGAACGTCTACGCACGCGCCGCCGGCCTTCACGAGAGTTGATGCCAAAGGGCGCCTTCGGAAGTGGATTCACGCGCCGTCTCAGATAAAGCGTCGATTGATGGCTGATGAGCCGAACAGTCGACACCCAACGCCTAGCCCCAGCGTGCAGTAGGCGAGCGGCGCCTATCCCATCTCCCGCTGAACGGCCGACTCGAGCGCCTGTGGGTCGTCCCCTTCTATCACCTGGCGGACGATTCCGTCTCGGCCGATGAGCACCAACGTCGGGATCGCGTTATATCGGTAGTCCATATTCGAGGTCTTCGCTGTGTCCAGATACAACGGGTAGCCCGCTCCTCCGCTCTCCTTGAAAGCCTCCACGGCGCTCCGATCCTCGGTGGATACTTCCAGAACCTTCAGCCCCTGGCCCGAGTACCGGTCGGCCAATTCCTTCACATGCGGCATAAGGTCCTGGCACGGGCCGCACCAGGTAGCCCAAAAATCGATTAGAACCACGTTGCCTTTGAAGTCGGATGCTCGCACCGTCTTTCCGGGCGAGTCGACCGATTCGAACACCGTGTCTGGCGGGGGAGATCCCACCAGCGAGCCCGAGTTTTGGCATGCCGATAGCGCCCATAGGGCAGCGCCGCACCAGGCAGCAATTCGAATGAGACTCTTGACGTTCGCTCGCATAGCCCTTTCTATAGGTTAGTCTACGGTCCGAGCGGTCGCTTGGCTGCGAAACTCAAGGCTAAATCAGGCAGGAATTCGGAGGCGGCCCGGCGAAATCGACACGTAGATGGCGAAGATTGGGGCGCTCAAGAAGAGCGGGTTTGGAAAGACGTCCAGGAGAGACGCATGGTGGGTGGGACCGGCAGCCACGTTTGTGGTGCTCGCAACATTCGTGGTGTACGCGACCTGGGCGGCGTTTCAGGGCGACCACTATTGGTACAGGAACTATCTCTCCCCTTTTTACTCGCCGGAGTTGTTGGGCTCCTCGCCGCACTCGCTGTTCGGACCGAAGCCGGATGCCTGGCCAAGCTGGCTGCCGTTTTCGCCGGCTCTGATCATACTGCCGTTCCCGGCGTTCTTTAGGTTCACCTGCTATTACTATCGCGGAGCGTATTACAAAGCCTTCTGGGCAGACCCGCCCGCATGCGCAGTGAGCGAGCCGCGCAAGGGCTACACCAGCGAGAACGGATGGCCACTGAAGATCCAGAACTCGCATCGCTACTTCCTGTTCTTCGCGCTGCTACTGCTGATCTTTCTTTGGCTGGACGTATGGCACGGGTTCCATTTCGCAGACGGGGTGCACGTGGGCGTCGGCAGCCTCGTGCTGCTCGTCAGCACCGGCACGCTCACGTTCTACACGTTCTCGTGCCACTCACTGCGCCATTTTCTCGGCGGCCGGCTCAAGTACTTCTCGAAGCACCCGACCCAATATTTCTGCTACCAGTGCGTGAGCGGCCTCAACAAGCGCCATATGCTGTTCGCCTGGCTCAGCCTGTTCGGTGTGATGTTCGCTGACCTCTACATTCGGCTCGTGTCGATGGGCATCTGGACCGATTGGAGGCTGTTCTAAGTGGCAGAAGTTCGGACGCTCGATTACGACGTTCTGATTATTGGAGCGGGCGGCGCGGGCTTGCGCGCAGCCATTGAAGCCTCCTCCGCCGGCGTCCGTGTCGGGGTCGTCTGCAAGTCGCTCTTAGGCAAGGCGCACACAGTGATGGCCGAGGGTGGCATGGCTGCGGCAATAGGAAACGTAGACGACCGCGACAATTGGCGGGTGCACTTCGCCGATACGATGCGCGGCGGCCAGTATCTGAACAACCCGCGGATGGCGGAGCTCCATGCCAAGGAGGCGCCGGAGGTCGTCAAGCAACTCGAAGCTTGGGGCGCCCTCTTTGACCGAACAAAGGACGGGAAGATTCTCCAGCGTAATTTCGGCGGCCACAAGTATCCGCGCCTCGCGCATGTGGGTGACCGTACCGGCTTGGAGATGATCCGCACTCTTCAGGATCACGGCATCCATCAAGGCATCGACTTCCACATGGAGTGCACCGTTACAAAGCTTCTGAAGTCTGCCGGCTCGATATCGGGCGCGTTCGGGTACTTCCGCGAGCGCGGCCAGTTCGTGCTGTTTCGCAGCAAAGCCGTGGTTCTCGCAACTGGCGGAGTGGGCAAGGCATACGCGATCACGAGCAATAGTTGGGAGTACACGGGCGACGGGCACGCGCTGGCTTACCACGCCGGAGCCGATCTGATCGACATGGAGTTCATCCAGTTCCATCCAACCGGAATGGTCTGGCCACCCTCGGTACGCGGGATTTTGGTGACGGAGGGGGTGCGCGGCGAAGGCGGCGTGCTGACGAACAGCGAGGGCCGCAGGTTCATGTTCGACGACATCCCCGAGTTGTATCGAAACCAGACGGCAACCGATCCCGAAGAGGGCTGGCGCTACGTGACCGGCGACAAGAACGCCAATCGCCCGCCCGAGTTGCTGACGCGCGACCATGTTGCTCGGTGCATCGTGAGGGAGGTGAAGGAGGGTCGAGGCTCACCTCACGGCGGCGTGTTCCTCGATATCTCCTGGATCAAATCGAAGCTGCCGAACGCTGAGGATCACATCAAGAAGAAGCTACCGAGCATGTACCACCAGTTCAAAGAGCTGGCCGATGTGGACATCACCAAAGAGGCGATGGAGGTCGGGCCGACCTGCCACTACATCATGGGGGGCATTCGTGTGAACGCCGAAACACAGATGTCGACCGTGCCGGGGCTGTTCGCCGCTGGCGAGTGTGCCGCAGGGCTGCACGGCGCCAACCGGCTTGGCGGGAACTCGCTTTCAGACTTGCTGGTGTTCGGCCGGCGCGCCGGCCATGCCGCCGCAGAGTACGCGGGTAGTCACTCTCCGGGCGCCATCGATCAAGCCGAAGTGGACGCCGAGGCAGCCAAGGCGCTTAAGCCGTTCGACGGTGGAGACGAGAACCCGTTCCAGGTGCAGAAGAGTCTTCAGAGCATGATGCAGAGCCTGGTTGGCATCGTTCGCACCGAGAGCGAGATGCAGGAGGCTGTCGTGGGTCTCGGCGAGCTGTGGCAGCGCTACGCGAAAGTCGGAGCTGACGGCAATCGCGAGTTCAACCCCGGCTGGCACACGGCGCTCGACTTGGCGAACCAGCTCACCTGCTCGGAGGCCATCGCGCGCTCGGCGCTTGTTCGCAAAGAGAGCCGAGGAGGTCATTTCCGTATCGATTTCGAAGGCAAGGACCCGGAGCAGGCCAAGGTGAACACGGTCATCCGGCAAGCCGCGGACGGTTCGATGACAGTCTCACAGGAGCCGCTCGTGCCGATGACCGACGAGCAGCGTCAGATCATCGACGAGATGAAGTAGCGTACAGGCAGGAATGGGCCGGGTCCACGTCGAAGCAAATCACTATGCCGACCGCTACATTTAAGATATGGCGTGGCCAAGGAGGCGTCGGCGCTTTCGAGGAGCACGAGGCGGAGGTCAGCGAAGGCATGGTCGTTTTGGACGCCGTGCTGCAAATCCAGGCTAGCGAGGCGAACGACCTGGCCGTGCGGTGGAACTGCAAAGCCGGCAAATGCGGAAGCTGCTCGGCCGAAGTCAATGGCAAGCCCCGGCTGATGTGCATGACGCGATGCAGCGACATCGACCTCACCGAGCCCGTTACCGTCGAGCCGATGAAGGCGTTTCCACAGATCAAGGACCTCGTCACCGACGTGTCGTACAACTACGAAGCCAAGCTGCGCGTCAAACCGTTCAACCCTCGCCCGCCGGACAACGAGGACGGCACATGGACGGTATATCAGGAGGACATCGATCGGGGTCAGGAATTCCGCAAGTGCATCGAATGCTTCCTCTGTCAGAACGTATGCCATGTTCTGCGCGAGCATCAAAAATTCGATGAGTTCATTGGCCCCCGGGTGCTGATCCACTCCGCTTACCTGGCCATGCATCCCCTCGACGTTGAAGACAGAACGCGCGATCTGAAAGAGGATCAAGGCATCGGCTACTGCAACATCACCAAGTGCTGCACCGCAGTTTGCCCTGAGAGCATCAAAATCACCGACAACGGGATCATCCCGCTTAAAGAACGAGTCGCAGACGGTTTCTACGATCCTGTTGCAAAGCTTTTCCGAAGGCTCGTAGGAAAGAGTCGATGAACCTCAAAAAGATCTCGCCAACCTCCGTGCCGCGGGCGCTGGAGCTCGGCGAGCGGTACCGGTTGCTGAACGAGCCGGAACAGGCGGCCAGCATCTGTCGAGACGTGTTGGAGGTCGATGAAGGGAACCAGGAGGCGGCGCGAACGTTGCTGCTCGCTCTGACCGACCAGTTCGACAAGAAACGAGGCGCCAGCCTGCAAGATGCCGAGCGCGCCATGGATCACATCACCGGCGAGTACGAGCGCGCCTATTATCGAGGCGTGGTCTACGAGCGCTGGTGCCGCTCGCTGATCCAATCCGGTGCACCGGCATACTCGGCTGGGGAATGGCTTCAAAAGGCGATGGCGAGCTATGAAGAGGCAGAGCGGATTCGCCCGCCAGGAGACGATGCGTCGCTCCTTAGGTGGAACACGTGCGCTCGGCTGATAGCCAGGTCCCCGGACCTCATGGCCGAGAGCGACGCTCACGAAATGCATTTCGGCGATTGACGCTCCGGCACCAGATTGGCGCAGTCAAACTTGGTGTGACTCACCACCCGGACCTTCTCAAAGCCGCGACCGCGGGGCTACTCGCCGGACTCGTGGGAACCTGGGCCAAGGGCCGCTTCCAAGCCGCGTGGACCGAAGCCCAGAACGCCTTTAAAAGGGATGCCACGCCCCCGGCGGGCCCCAGCCAGTCCTCCCCGCAGGGCTCGGAGGGCCAGTCGAAGAAGCAGCAGTCCGAGCCATCGACCGAGAAGGCTGCGCAGGCGATATCTCGGCATGTGCTGCACCGCGGGCTAGATGAGCGCGAGCGCAAGTTCGGCGGCAAGGCTGTGGATTTCTCGTTCGGCACGGCAACCGGGGTGGCCTACAGCCTGGCAGCGGAACTCTCGCCAGAGGTTACGGCGGGCGAAGGTCTTGCCTTCGGCGCAGCGCTATGGGCGTTTGGAGACGAACTGGGCGTGCCAGCGGCGGGCCTGGCCAATTGGCCGACCGAATACCCGGCGTCAACTCACGCGTACGCGCTGTGCGGGCATTTGGTCTATGGGTTCGTCGCGGAGATCACGCGGCGCCTGGTCCGCTCGGCGCTTTCTACTTCCCGATCGGTTTCGTAAACACGACCGGTCGGTAACCCGGGATCATGTTCCAGGCGTACGGCTGGTAATTCGCATTCATCATTACCGATCCGGTGTAGGGCGTGATATTCCAGTTGGAGGCGCGGGCAAGACCCGCCACTGTATCGGATGCTGCGTACGTGATCGATGTTAGGGCGTCGGTGTTTGGGTCGAGCGCGAAGATAATCTGGCGCTGCAGCGGCTTTTGCTCGGAATACGTGACGCCACCATTGGCGGCAGTGGGGACGGTGCCGGGAAGCCAACTCGTATACGTAACCGCGTATCCGCCGTAGACCTGTCTGGCCAATCTTCCAAGGTACGAAGATGGGCCGCTCTCGGCTGCGTCGAGGTACTCCGCGAGTGTCACATTGTAGTTCGCAGGTTGAACGGGCTTGAACGAGCCGTACGGCACCGCCGAGTAGGTCTTGTGCGATATGTCGTAGATCCAGAGCGTGTTGCCATCTCCTACCAAGCGGCGCTGGAGAACGTTGTTCTTGTATTCGAGCAGCTCGACGTTCGTCAGCGGCTGCCCGTTCGAGACGGTAGCCGACCAGTACATGTCCGTCGTGATGGTGTCGTTGGCCGATCCTACCGTGATGGCGCCTTGGAGCCGGTATAGGGTTGGACCCTGCGCGGCGAGTTGCGTGTAGGCGTTATAGATCCGGACCTCGTTGGGGTCACTTGGCTGCTGGGCGTACGCTACCGAGAACGCCAGCACACTGAAAGCGAGAAAGTACGGCTTCACCATTTTAACGAGGTTCCTTTTCCGGACGCTCGAACGAGCCGGATCGTCGTGCCTCCCCTGGTCTTTCGACGACGCAAGACCCCGTTTTGTTCGTACCTACGCGCCCAGGGCAGAAGCTAGATCGGAGTATCCCTTGTCGCCGGCGACCTGCGCGGGCGTCTTCCCGTCCGGGCGAACGCAACTTGGATTCGCCCCCTTGGCGAGCAGGTAGCGAGCGGTTTCGATGTCTCCTGTTTCCGCGGCATAGTGAAGCGGCGTCCATCCCTCGGCGCTCGCAGCATTCACGTCGGCTCCAGCCTCGACTAGAGTTCGAGCCATTTCTTTTCTGCCTTCGGCCAGCGCCGAATGCAGAGGCGCAGCCCCGATGCCGTTCATGGACTTGACGTTCGGGTCGGCCCCTCGGGCAACCAACGAGCGAACGGCTTCGATGTGTCCGAAGAATGCCGCATAGCCGAGAGGCGTGAACCCATCCGGGCTAAATTCGCGATGAGCATCGGGTCGCTCCTCTAAGATGCGCGAAAGTTGGTGCTGGTCGCCCATCGCAGACGCTTCGAAAACGTCCAGGTTGCCTTTTAGCTCCCGGAGAGCCTCGGCCACATGCGGCTTACCCAGGTAGACGGCCATTAGGATCGGTCCAACCCCGAAGCTGGTGGGGGCGCTTAAGAGCGAGGGATCTTCTCGGGCCTTGCGGGCCGCTTGCTGTGCGTTCCCATCGCGAATAGTCTGTTCGAGAGTGTCCACGGAAACGTAAGATAGCAGAAGGAAACGTCCATGCCAAATGTAAAGATCGCCCTCGTCGGCGCCGGAAGCCGCTCGTTTGGACCGGCGACCATCCGCGATATTCTGCTCAGCGACTCCTTGGCTTCGCGCGGAATCGAGCTCACCCTCATGGACATCGACGAGCAGGCCGTTAACCGAACGCTGGCTTATGCGTGCCATGTTCGCTCCGTTCTCGGGCGCAGCGTGGAGATCACGGCAACGACGAGCTTGGAGGAGGCATTGCAGGACGCCTCATTCGTCGTCGACGCGGTGGAGATCAGCCGTGACGCTTATTGGGCCATGGATTTTCATGTTCCGCGCCGCTTCGGGTTCAAGCAGATTTACGGCGAGAACGGCGGACCGGGCAGCTTGTTCCACGCGCTCCGGAATATGCCGCCTATCGTGCGCATCGCCAAGGAGATGGAGCGTCGCTGTCCTGAGGCGCTCTTGCTGAATTACACGAACCCAATGCACAAGCTGTGCACTGCCGCATGCAGGCTGACTCGGACAAAGACGATCGGACTCTGCCACGGAGTGTTCATGGGCCGGCATCAGATCGCCTTCATGCTCGGCGTGCCGGAAGAGCGGTTGGAGACGTCGGCCTGCGGCATCAATCATTTCACATGGTTCCAATCGATACGGGATCATCAAACGGGCGAAGATCTGTATCCGGCGCTGCGGGCCGCAGACCGGGAAGGGGACTGGCTCTCGGATTGGCATGAAATCGGGCTGTCGCGCATCCTGTTCCGAAGGTTCGGGCTGTACCCATCGCCCGGCACAAATCATATCGGCGAGTACATCGGCTGGGCATCCGACTTCTACGCGAACGAGTTGCTTTGGTATTACGATCCTGTCGATGGCCATCCATGGGACACGGGGCGAATACCTGAGTTCGTTTACTCGCTTGGCGGCGACAAGACGGGTCGACCTTTCCGACCGGTGCAAGCCGAGGAAGAGCAGGAGGCAGAACAATCGATCCAGTTCTCGGGCGAAGGGGCGATCCCGATTATGGAATCACTCGCGTGCGACGTGCGCCACGATCTGCCCGCGATCAACGTTCCGAACGAGGGCGCCATACCTGGGTTGCCGGAGGACCTGATCGTGGAAGTGCCGGCCGTAGCCGACTGCGGCGGTTGGACGAAGACGGCCATGCAGCCGTTGCCCGAGCCAGTAGCCGCGATGATCCGAACCCAGGCCAGCATCCAAGACCTACTCGTGGAGGCGTACGTGGAGGAGTCGAAGGAGAAGCTTCTCCAAGCCATTTTTCTCGAGCCGACGGTCGACTCGTACCGCCGCGCAGTGGAGATGATGGATGAAATGCTCCGGCTGCAAGCGGATATCCTTCCGCCGTTAAGGTGACTCATGCGCTTTGTGCACTTTGATTCTGCTGAGGTGATGGCTTCCTATGGCGCGAACCTGGTTTGCGATTTGTTGGAGCGCAAGCCGGACGCGCACTTCTGCCTTGCTACCGGAGCTTCGCCCGCTCCACTGTACGAGGAACTCGCGCGTCGGGCCGAGAAGGGAAGGGTGAGTTTCGCGGATGCTTGGGTTACGAAGCTCGACGAGTGGCTCGGCGTGCCTCCGACTCATCCGGCTTCCTGCGAGCGATACCTGCAGGAGCGCGTTATCGGGCCGCTGAATATCATGCCGGAAAGGTATTTGACCTTCTCTGGTTCCACTCCGGACCCGGGCCGCGAGTGCCGGCTAGTTCAGCAGCAACTCGCTTCGCGCCCACCAATCGACATGGTGATTCTCGGAGTCGGCGCGAATGGCCACATCGGGATGAACGAGCCTTCCGTCTCGCTGGAGAGAGAAGTGCATATCGCAACCCTTTCCGAGGAGACGCGCTCCCATACAATGCTCGCGGGCATCGAGACGCCCCCCTCGAGAGGGATCACGATGGGGATGAGCCAGATCCTGGGCTCGAGGGCCGTGCTGCTGCTGGTCTCAGGCGAAGCGAAGCGCGAGGCTCTCTCCCATCTCAAAACCAGTGAGGCGACCACGACCTGGCCGGTCACGTTTCTGCACCTTCACCAGAACGCGATCTGCCTGGACGATTTGCCGCCCGAGTCCGCTACAGCCTGAGCGGGTCGTACCAGTCCACCCCAGGTAGTTGACCGTCGGATTGTTGCCACGTCTGCGCGAACCTGAGCCATTTGGCGTGCGAATCGGCAAACGGATAGTTTGCGCCCCCATGGTGGCGTTTGATAGCGAGCACTTTGGGCAGCCTGAGCGCTTGATTCCATTGCTCGTTTTGCGCATCTGCGTCCGTCAACTTGGGTGGGTTTCCCCAGTACTGGGGCATGAAATGGTCTTCATCCTGGTCATCGCTCAGCTCGGCTGCAAGGATCGTCTCCGATGGGTGTGTGAAAGAGGTGAGCGTGGGCCCGAAGTAGGGCGGATGATTGAATGTGACATAGGCATTCAAGCCATAGCTAGTCTGACGACCCTGACTCCAGAGGGGCGACGAGTCCGAGGGACATCGGTTCAGGAGCAGTGACTTTACATAAGGCTGTACGGTTTCCAGCCAGGTCTGGGCAGTAAGCTCGCCCGATCCGGAACCGTCATTGTCGTGTTCGGTTGCAGCCGGCAGTCGATCGTCGCTATCGATGGAGTACATGACGAGGGCAAGGGCGATCTGCTTGTTGTTCGCAAGGCAGGATGTGGCTTTGGCGGCCTCTTTCGCCTGTGCGAAAACAGGGAACAGGATGGCGGCCAGAATCGCGATGATCGCGATGACGACGAGTAGCTCGATGAGCGTAAAAGCGCGTTGAATCAAGAGGGTGCCTCCGAAGGTGCGTAATGGAACTAAGCGGCTTACGCGATGCGCTTCGGAGGTGGCGTGGGAGTATCGCCACGCGGGCAAGGGGCGCGCTCGATTAAATCGTCAGCCCTGGCTTCTTTGGGCGGCTGTGTCGAGGCGATGCGCCAAGGCCGATCGGATCCCACAAAAGTCGGAGGCGCTCCAACGGTCGGCTGATCCGGATTGGGGCATGGTGCGGCAAACGTGCATGAGCTGTCGGCAGGCATGTGGCAGCAGCAAATCGCTTTGCCGGTGCAAGGGCAAGCGCAAGTTCTTTGAGAAGCGACCTCGGAGCTATGGGTCCTCGAGAAGTTGGGCGCACCGAGGCTCGTGAGAAAAACAAGGCACACGAGCCCGGAGAGAATCGCCCGAATTCTTTGAACCGCGCGCCAGATCATGAATCCCCTCGAGGGCGATCCCATTGTAGCATCGCTTAGATTCAATTCTTTTCGCGTGAAAGAACGACTGCGATCGACTGGGACGGGAGGTCGATGCGCCCGCCCGCCGCTCGCCCGCTGCCGATCCATTTCCCTCGGATCGTGTCGAATAGCTGGTAGCGAACGGGGCCGTCGCCGACCCATCGGAATGTCAACGGCCCCGGCTCGCTGGACCAGGCAAGAGCCAAGCGCTTTGTGGCGAAGCCGCACGTGGCCGCATTCTTGTCGCCACTCACTTCGAACGGTGTTCGATCTCCCGACAGCGCGCTCCACCGGACCTTTTCGCAGAAACGGCTCATCGCCCGAAGGCTGTCCAACATCCCCTCACTCAAAACGTGCGGGTGTCGGTAGGGCCACCGAAAGCCGGAGCCGGCGCCGCCCGAAGCCAAATGCGCCCAGATCATGTTGTGGAAGACGGAGTCATCCAATGCTCCGTCTTTGATCCAGCCGTTGATCGGCCCGTTTTCGGTGTCCATATAGGGACGGGCGTCGGTGATCTTGCCGAGGGCGTACCGAACGCCGCGGATCTCCGTCTTTGCAGGGCCGACCGGCTCCTTCGGCGCTTTCGAAACACCAATGTAGAGGTGCGTGGTCGCGTAATCGAGTCCTGCGGCTCCAAAGGCGACATCGCCCATCTCACCGGAAGGCATCGCGTCCGCAAACGAGGCGCTTATTAAGTGGTTGCGTCCCCAGCGCTGCTTTTCGTAGCTCCGAACAAATCGGGACATGTCGTCGAGCCAGGAGCCGATCTGAGCTGGGGTCGCGCCCCACCAGATATCGATCTCGTTCATCAGCTCCCAGCCGAAGATAGTGCCGGTATTGCCCCAGCGATCGATCATAAACTTCAATCGGCGCTTCTGGATCTCCCGTATCTGAGGGGAGGTGATGAAGTCGATCTTGCTCTGGAGCGGACCACCCAGCGCGGGGTTGTAGGTTGACGTGTCCCAGCGCTTGTTCATCCAAAAGGTGTCCCAGGGTGTCATCAGCAGCTTGATGCCATGCTTTCGCGCAGCGAGCACGATCGTGTCGATCCATCGCATGTGCGTGGTGCTGAACGTGCCGATCGGCTGCTCGAGGTTGCCCGAAGGCGGCGTCTCGATCATCATTCTCAGGATGTTCACACCTTGCTCGTGCAGATGAGCCATCTCCTGATCAACCTCGCTTGGAAGGTATTGCTTGGAGTCTGGATTCGCCTCGATCAGGTTCGGCCAGTCTGGATTGTGGTTATAGCCGATAGGAATGAACGGTCTGCCGTCCGAGTGGACGAAGTACCGGCCGCCGTCCATAACGCGGGCGTAGTCCTCCGCTGCGGGCCGAACGGAGATGAGCGGGGAGGTGTCCGCGAAGAGACTCGTGGCTGCTGCGAGCGTCATGATCGCCTTGCTTGCAGCCATTAATATCGGGTGGAGGAACATTGCGGATCAGGCTGGCAGCCTACCTTTCGGGGGCTAGCGCCTCGCACACCTATCGCTATGCGCGGACACTATCGGAATCCGGTTTACGACAGGCCGTTCGCGGATCCTTTCGTGCTCGCCTGGGAAGGTGTCTATTACGCTTTTGCTACCGATCACGAAGCAGGCGAGCAGGTCTTTCCGGTTCTCCGCTCCACAGACTTGGCGGCTTGGGAGCCACTTCGACCGGCAATGAAGACTCTCGATCCTGACTTCGGCCACTCGTATTGGGCGCCGGAAGTAGCCTTCGATAACGGCGTTTTCTACTTGTATTACAGCGTCGGCCACGAAGACAAGGGGCATCAGCTTCGCGTGGCAACCAGCCTTTGCCCAGAGGGGCCGTACAAAGACACCGGACGGGCGCTGCTGCAGGGAGGCGAGCACCCGTTCTACATCGACCCGCATCCGTTTCAAGATATCGACGGCGCGTGGTATTTGTATTTTGCTCGCGACTTCGTGGACGAGGAAAACGGAGCTCGCGTAGGAACTGCGCTGGCGGTCGATCGGATGACCGACATGCTCACGCTCGCCGGCGAGCAGCAAACCGTTCTCCGCGCGACAAAGGATTGGCAACGGTACGAATCGAACCGGCTCATGTATGGCGAGCGCTACGACTGGCACACTCTGGAAGGCCCCTTCGTGGTGCGAAGGGAAGGACGCTACTACTGCTTCTTCAGCGGCGGGTGCTGGAAGGAAACCAGCTACGGCGTCGATTACGCTTCTGCCGAATCGCCGCTCGGCCCGTGGGTTGGCGGCGAGAACGACCGGCCAAGGGTTCTCCGAACCGTTCCCGGGGAGGTTCTCGGCCCGGGGCATAACTCAATGGCGCCCGCCCCGGACGGCATTGGCGAATTCATTGTGTACCACGCCTGGGACCCAGCGATGAGCGCCCGAACCATGCGCATCGACCGGCTGACCTGGACGCCAACCGGACCGTTGTGCGCCGGCCCCTCGACAGATAATCGACCTCTCTAGGTCGCGGCAAAGGAATCGATAATACAATAGCTTCGACGGTGCGCGATGGTCGGGCAACATCGCTCGCCCGCGAGAAGGCTTATGAACTTGCAAGTCGACGTGGCGATCATCGGCGGCGGCCCAGCCGGCGCCACTTGCGGCACTCTCCTTCGCAAATACGATAAGAAGCTGAAGGTCGCGATCATCGAAAGGGAAACCTTTCCGAGAGATCATGTCGGCGAAAGCCAGCTTCCGCCGATCAGCGACATTCTGCGGGAGATGGGCTGCTGGGACAAGGTCGAGGCGGCGGATTTTCCCATCAAGATCGGCGCGACGTATCGCTGGGGAGCCACGCCGGACCTATGGGATTTCGACTTCATCAAGGGCGAGCGTTTCAAGACCGTGCCTAGACCCTCGAAATTCGAGGGCCAGCGACGAGATACCACTTTCCAAGTGGAGCGGGCAACCTACGACAAGATCCTTCTGGATCATGCGAAGCTGAACGGCTGCACGGTTCTGCAGGGCACAGCCGTTCGCGAAGTGGTGCGCGAGGGAGATCGAGTCGCTAGCCTCCACATCGAGCCGTCGAAGGATGCACCGGACCAGCGTTACTCGGAAGTATCGGCCGACACGTACGTCGATTGCTCGGGACACTCGGGAATCCTGCGCCGCGCGATGGGGATCGAACTAGACTCGCCCTCCAGCCTGCAGAACATCGCCATTTGGGATTACTGGCAAAACGCCGATTGGGCGATCCAGATAGGCGTTGGAGGCACGCGGATCCAAGTGATGAGCCTCGGCTACGGTTGGATTTGGTTCATACCGCTTGGCCCTACGCGAACGAGCATAGGGCTCGTAATTCCGGCGCGGTACTACAAGGAATGCGGCAAGAAGCCGGAAGAGATCTACTCCGCGGCGATAACTCAAGATCCTCTGATCGCCTCGCTCATAACAAACGCCACGCGGGAAAACAATCTGCAGACGACCAAAGATTGGAGCTTCCGGTCGAAGCGTATGGTGGGAGAAAACTGGTTTCTGGCGGGCGAAAGCTGTGGATTCGCCGACCCGATCCTTTCCGCAGGGATGACTCTCGCGCATTGGTCGGCCAGGGAAACCGCGTTTACGATCTTGGAGCTCGCGCGAAACCGTGTTCCGGGAGATTGGCTGAAACAGAGCTACGACGATCTGCAATCCAAGCGCATCTGGCAGCACATCCGGTTCGCAGACTACTGGTACACCGCTAACGGCCAATTCACTGAGCTGAAGGAGTTCACGCGAGAGATCGCCCGCGACGCCGGGCTCGACTTGACTGCCGATCAAGCGTTCCAATGGCTCGGCACCGGTGGATTCATTAACGAGGAGGTCACGTTGACCGGCCTCGGCTCGTTTGACCTTCGCGCGGTCAAGCTTCTGGTCGAAAGGTTCAGCGATGAGGGTCTGGAGTGGGCCATCAACTCGAACAACTGCTTCAAGCTCGATTTGGATGGGGCGACCGAAGGGGCATTCCCCCGTTATCTCGAAGGACGGGTAGAGCCGGTGCGATGCTATTTCCGCGATGGAAAGAAGCTGCCTATGGCCGGGGCGTACCAAGCGGTCTTCCGATGCCTGAAGTGGGCCTTCGACCCGGACAGCCTCATTAAGAACCTCGAAGCGATTCGCTCGATTAGCTTTCCGTGGACCGAGCCTTACCCGTTCCGCGTGCTCGCCCTGCAAGTGCTCGAGGCCATGATCGCCGAAGGTTGGGTGGTGGCCAGCCGTATCGATGGCCAGCCGATGCGAAAGCTTTGGGAAGACCCGAAGAGCAAGCTTGCGGCCCTCGCTGGTCAAGACAGCGTGAAGTAGAAGCTCGCGCCGTGATTCGGCGAGCCCTCGGCCCACACACGCCCGCCATGCCGCTCGATGATGCGGCGCACGTTCGCAAGGCCGATGCCGGTGCCCGGAAAATCGCGCTCGGAGTGCAGCCTCTCGAAGGGCCGGAACAGCTTGTCGGCGTATGCCGGATCGAATCCCACGCCGTTGTCTCGTACGCAGAACAGCCGCTCGCCAAGTTGCAACACCTCGATCATCGGCGCCCGCTCCTTCGATGTGAACTTGAAGGCGTTCTCGATCAGGTTTTCCACAGCGAGGCGGAGCAACGTGGGGTCTCCCTCAACGATCATGCTCCGGTCAACTTCGTACTTGGCTTGGCTCTCAGGATTATTCCGAAGAAGCTCGGCGATCGTCGACTCGGCCAGCCAGGTGAGGTCGACCGGCTGCCGGATAACCTCCTTTCTGCCGAGTCTCGAAAATGTCAGCAAGTCGTCGATGATCCTGGCCATGCGGTCGGCTGCACCGCTGATCCGCTGCAGATGCGATCGGACATCCTCACCCAGCACTTCGCCATGGTCTTCCATGAGCAGCTTGGAGAAGCCGATGATAGCGCGAAGTGGCGCTCGAAGATCGTGGGACACCGAGTAGGTGAAACCCTCCAGGTCGGCGTTCGTGCGGGCCAACTCCTCGGTACGATCCTGAACTCGTTGTTCCAAGTCTTCGTGGCTCGCGCTCCCGGAAACATTGCAAAGGTCCGCCGTTGCAAGGCTTGCCAGCACGAGCGATGTGCTCACGCCCCACTGCTCCATGGACGTTATGGAAAGGGAAGCTCCCGCCCATTCCTTGCGCGCGTGCGCGACCGTACAGTTGAGCCGATCAATTCTCACGACACCGCTCGCGGGAATCTGTGCGATGCACCGTTCACGAGTTTCCGGCGAAAAGAGGGTCGCCACACTTCGGCCAACCAGCTTGCGGCGTGCTGCGCCGGCCAATTCTTCCATCGCGGCATTTACATAAACGATCGGCCACGACTTCGCGTCCCGATCGAAAACCAGGGCAGGCATCGGCGAGGCGTCGAGAAACCTCGTGTCCCGCGCCCAGGCGCCGATTTCGTTCTCGGGGTCGTGAAAGATCACGGCCCTGTAAGGCGGTGGATCGTCGCCGTCCATGGTCGCAACCTGCATATCAGCTCGAACGATGCTGCCATCGCCGCGCCGAACCTCCGCTGCGCCAGTTACCTGAAGGTCGATGTCGCCGAGGGCTTCTCGAATGTCTGAGCCGACCAGATCGTCCCTCGGCCAGCGGTAAGCCGTCTCGAACGGCTTGTTCGCTCCTACGATGCATCCGTGAGAATCTATCAAAATGATCCTCTCGTCGAGCGCCTCCATCAGGGGCCGGATCACATCGCCGAAGCTAGCGCGTCCCGTTTCGGTTCTTTGGTCCACGTGTCTCCCAGCCATTCGCTTGCTGCTTTGACGACGGGAAACACGTTTCGCTTCCGACTTCAGCGCGATTAAGGATTTATGCCGAAGCTATCAAGGGGCGGGAACGGTGCGGCTGCTTTAAATCGCGCTTCCGAGCGTACATATCCGAGTCTGCCGAGGAAATCAACGCGTGTAGAGAAATCCCATGGGTCGCAAGCTCCGACACGCCATAACTGAAGCTCGTTTTGCAGCCCAGGACCAGAGTGCGGTCCGAAAACCTCGCCTGCGCCGCCTGCAGGCGGAACTCCAACATCGCCCTGTCCAGGCCCCTTGTCACCAAGAGGAATTCGTCTCCGCCAGTTCTTCCAATGCACTCTGCTGACACGCATGCTCGAAGCGCGTGCACGAGCTGCCGCAAAATCTCGTCGCCCGTGGCGTGCCCGCAGATGTCGTTAACCCGCTTAAAGTCGTCGCAATCGACCACCGTGAACTGCAGGCTCTCGCCATTGCGAAGCGCTCGAGATATCGCCTCTTCAGCAAAGCGCTCTGCGAAAAGCCGCGAATGGGCGCTGGTCAAAGGGTCGGCGGCGGCCGCGCGAATCGCTATGCGAAGACGTCGCTCCTGGTCGAGAGTCAGGAGAGCCACGCTCGACAAAGCGCAGATACGCACTAGTGTTGCTCCGGTGGAGAATCCGCCATCCAAACAGGCCAATGCCGCCAGGGTGAGAATTGCCAGAGCGATGCCGGCCCGCGCTCCTGCGCGTTGAAACGCCAGACCGCAAGGCACTGCGAAGGCGAGCTGCAGAGCCGCAGGAGCGCCTGTCGCCGCATCGACCGCCGTTAACGTGCAGAGGAGCGTTACCGCCCATAGGAGGTCGCGCCCTTTGCGCTTTCCGAAGCCGACGCTTGCCAACAGCCCGCCATCCTTGGTCATCACAATAATCTTCGTGATTCTTAACACCGAGCTTTAGGGTTCGAGGTGCAAAACTTCACAAATTCGGTGAGGATCGGTCCGGCGGCGAACGCAGACTAAGAGATGTGGCCACAGATGCTCAACACCTTAGCGAAGTTCTCCAAACAGGCAACGAAGCGACTTTGGACGTCGGAGGGGTGAGCCTTGCCGTAACCAGTCTCGACAAGCCGCTGTGGCCTCACCGCACCAAGCGTGATCTGCTGCTTTACCTGCTGGCGGTGTCGCAATCCATTCTTCCTCATCTGCGATCGAGGCCGCTGACGATGGTCCGGCTACCATCGGGGCTAGGAGGGAAAAAGTTCGTCCAACGGCATTGGGATCACAAGCCCCCGGAGTTCGTCCGGACTGCAGAAATCTACACGCAGGATCGCCGCCGGGCTGAGACCTATCTAATTTGCGATAACCTGGCCACGCTGCTGTGGCTTGGTCAAAACGCATGCTTGGAACTGCACACCTGGTATTCCCGGGTCGACGCTGAGGGATATGGGACGAACTTTTCGGAGTCGCTCGAATCTGTCGAGGCCTCTGCGCTCGAGTACCCGGACTTCATGGTGTTCGACTTGGATCCCGGCGACACCGTGCGAGCCACAGGCGACAAGAGCCTCACTCGCGAGTCGTTCAGTCGCCTTGTAGGTGTGGCCAAGGCGTTGCGCGAGAGGCTCGCCGTGGCCGGGCTGAACAGCTTGATCAAGACGAGCGGGAAGTCCGGCCTCCACATGATCGTGCCGATCGAGCGCAAGTACCCATTCGGATGGGTGCGCACCATCGCCGAGGAGTTCGCTCGGTCCTTGGTCGCTGAAAATCCAAACATCGTCACGGTCGAGACTTCCATCGCTGAGCGGGGTGAGCGCGTGTATATCGACTACGGGCAGAACGCGCGCGGGAAGTCGCTGGCCTGCGTTTACTCTCCGCGCGCCGTTCCAGGGGCGACGGTTTCGTTTCCGATTGAGTGGGACCGTTTGGATGCCGTATTTCCTACCGACTTCGACATGAGCAACGTGCCGAAACTGCTGGAACAGCAGGTGGACAAATGGAAGGGCCTGCCTAGTGAGCGGCAGGCTCTCCCTCCGATACCGAGCTAGACCTTAGCTTCGCTGGATTGCTTCTTCGATTCTGTGGCGCGCCCGCGCTGCTCTGAGTGCTTGTTCTTGTCTGCGTAGGCGTAGTCGCCGCCTTCCAGCGAAGGCGCGTTCTTGTTGCGCACCCGAAGCTGCTTGGGCTGGTGCTGGGGTTTGGCCGATCTCGGAATACGGACGGTCAGATACCCGTTGTCATACTCCGCGTCGATCGCGTTCTGGTCGACGTCCTCCGGGAGCCTTACGGACCGGACGAAGCTGCCCGACGCGTGCTCGCGATGAAACACCCTGCGATCGGGATGCTGCGCGTGGTCGTCCTTGAACTCGCCGGAGATCGTCAGTACGTCGTCGTCGATGCTGAGGTTCACGTCTTCAGGTTTCACTCCGGGAAGCGAGGCCTTGACGAACATCGCGCCATCCTCCTCCCAGATGTCCATCGGAACGCTGACTTGGCCCGCGTTCCTCGTTCCGTTTCCTTCCGTGCTCATCATGCGATCCATCATTTCCGTCATGCGGCGCATATCCGCGAATGGGTTGAGACTCACAAATGTCCTCATGTTTCCTCCTTGAGGGTTGTTGGAACCGGCCGACGGGCCGACTGCCTGCGCGCCGGCTCTAACAAGTTGGACTCGTGCCAGGGTAGGGGAGTTTCCGGCCGATCCGGGGTGGCACGCCTAAATGCTTAAATAGAGAAGGGTCGGCGGGGGTTACCACCGACCCGTCTGCGCTTGAAAAGCGCCGCGACTAGTGGTCGTGCCCTTCGTCTTCTTTCTCCGGCACCTCGGCTACTATCGCCTCGGTGGTCAGGAGCAGGCTCGCGATGGAAGCCGCGTTCTGGAGCGCTTGCCTCACCACTTTTGTCGGGTCGACGACGCCTTCCTTCAGAAGGTCTCCGTACTGGAGAGTGGCGGCGTTGAACCCCTTGTCCGAGGTCTTCACCTTGTCGACGACGACCGAGCCCTCGGCTCCTGCGTTTTCGGCGATCGTTCGCACGGGAGCTTCGATTGCTCGCCGGATGATTGTCACGCCAATCTGCTCGTCGCCGTCCAGCTTGAGACCATCCAGGGCTTTGCCGGCGCGAATAAGAGCCACGCCTCCGCCGGGAACGATCCCTTCCTCGAGAGCCGCGCGGGTTGCCGCAAGCGCGTCTTCGATTCTGGACTTCTTCTCTTTGAGCGCAGTCTCGGTCGCAGCTCCCACTTTAACGACGGCTACGCCGCCGCTCAGCTTGGCTTGCCGCTCCTGAAGCTTCTCCTTGTCGTAGCTGCTGTCCGTGGTTTCGATCTGCTGCTTGATCTGCCGCAATCGACCCTCGATCTTCGACTTTTCGCCCTTGCCCCCGACGATCGTCGTGGTGTCCCGGGTGATGACGATTCGCGAGCACGAGCCGAGCATGTCCGGGGTGACGTTCTCGAGCTTGATTCCCAGATCTTCGCTGATGAACTGTCCTCCGGTAAGGATCGCCATGTCCTCGAGCATCGCCTTTCGTCGGTCGCCAAAACCCGGCGCCTTGACCGCGGCGAGCGGCAGGTTGCCTCGGATTCGGTTCAGAACCAGGGTGGCGAGCGCCTCGTTTTCCAGGTCCTCGGCTACGATAACGAACGGTCGGCCGGTTCGAAGCACCTTCTCGAGAAGCGGCACGAGGTCCTGCACATTCGCGATCTTCTTTTCGAAGAATAGAATCTGGGGGTCCTCGTAGACGGCTTCCATGCGAGTGGGGTCCGTGACGAAGTAGGGCGACAGGAATCCCTTGTCGAACTGGAGACCCTCGACGTTCTCATAGGTCGTTTCGGTGGACTTCGATTCCTCCACGGTCACGACGCCCTCTTTGCCGACCTTATTGATCAGCTCGCCGACCAACGCGCCAAGCTCCGGGTCGTTCGCCGAGATCGTCGCAACTTCGACGATGCCGTTCTCGCCTTTGACGGGCGTGCTGATCTTCTTGAGCTCATCGACGACCGCGTTCACGGCCTTGTCGATGCCGTGTTTGATTTGCGTGGCGTTCGATCCTGCCGCCACGTTTCGAATGCCTTCCTTGAAGATTGCCTGTGCCAGCACCGTCGCGGTGGTCGTTCCATCTCCGGCGGTGTCGTTGGTCTTGCTGCTCACTTCTCGAATGAGCTGCGCGCCCATATTCTCGAAGCGGTTCTCGACCTCTATCTCCTTGGCGATAGTAACGCCGTCGTTGATAACGGTCGGCGAGCCGAATTTCTTCTCGAGCACCACGTTGCGCCCCCTCGGGCCCAAAGTGACCTTAACCGCGTTTGCCAGCTTGTCAACTCCGATTTCGAGCAGTTTCCTGGCCTCGTCTGTGTACTTGATATCTTTTGCAGCCAATTTTCTCTCCTAATTCCTTGTCTCGGTCAAAGCCACCGGTTCATCTGGCGGCGCCGACCGTCTCCTTGGCTCCGGTGAGTACGGCGAGCACGTCTTCGGCACGAAGAATCACGTAGTCTGTGCCGTCCACGGTCACTTCGGTGCCCGCGTACTTGCCGTAAAGAACTGTGTCTCCTGCCTTCACGTCGACCGGCGCGAGCTGGCCGCTGTCGAGTCTCTTGCCAGGTCCCACTGCGAGAACTGTCCCCCGCTGCGGCTTCTCCTGGGCCGTGTCCGGCAGAATGATGCCTCCGGCGGACTTCTCCTCTTTCGGCGCCGCCTCCAATACGATGCGATCGTGCAATGGTTTGATAGCCATTTAACGTGTCTCCTCTTGTGTGGTTCAAATTCTTGAGCCGCGTGGCGGCCCTTTGCGTTAGCAGTTTACCACCGAGAGTGCTAACGGTAGGGCTGCGGCTCGAGCGTTGGCTTCAAGGAGAATTGGGACAGCGGCAATCGACCCGAGCGTTTCGAGGACTACTTCGTCATGTGAATCGGGCCGTCGTTCGATCCGGGCGCCGGGCGTAGGCCTGCGCGAGCAAAGCCCCGGCGAACGAGGATGTAGGAGTTCGAGAGCTTGTGCGGCAAGCCGGTTCTGGCGTCCTCCACTCCGAGGAGCATCATGCCAAGATCGATTCCGATGACGTCCGGATCGACCCAGGCTTTGGATGGATTGATGCCGTTGCTGAAACCATACCGACCGTAGGCGTCCCTATGGTCGCGATAGCACGATTCCGCCATCTCCATGCTTTCCTTCGGCGTGTACTCGAGGCTTGCCAGCGCGCAGGTGGGGGCGACTGTTCCGTCATCCGACTCGTTGCGCGGCGGCGCGCCTGGGCCGCTGTAGCCGCTTGGCGTGTCGCAAGCGGTCAGACCCCAGAATCCGGCGCCGTATCCTTTGAAGCCTTTCGGGTTGTCGATGCAATAGGCTCGGTTTTCAAGCGTGGCGTTTTGGGTCGCCTTCCAGTAGTTCCAGCCGTCTCTATCCCGCTTGTTCGAGAAATCGTAAAAGACATTCGACATTTGATGCATGAAGAGCGGCCCGCCCTCGATGACCTGGATGTCGCGGCTTTGACTCGGGGAGTTATAGGTGTATAGGTTCTTGGTGATTTTGTCCCAGCCGTCTGTGCGCACATCCGATGCGCCATAGGCTTGGATGTAGATCATGAGCAACTCGCAGTAGCCGGCCCAAGTCGCTTTGAGGAACCCGCTTTCGGGCTTCCAGCCCATGTTGAAGAACTCGTGGTCCGGCTTGCCGTCGACGTCGCGCATGAACCACTTCCAGTCGATACGGTCCGTAATGGCGTCAGCTTGTCGGGTGACTTCGGGGTCGTGCCAGTATTGCCTGGCTTGCCAGACTCCGGCCAGCAAGATCATGCTATCGATGGTCGAGAGCTCGCAGTTCCAGGCCCGCTCGCCGGTTTTCCAGTTGATGAAGTGATAGAACCACCCGTTGTGGCGCGCGTGGGTGGTGAGCAAATGGTCGAGCGTGATCTTCGTGCGCTCGAGCGCCTGCTTCCGGTCGAGCCATTTGTGCTCGACCCCGATGGGATAAGCCGCAAGCGCAAAGCCGGTCGCGGCGCAGCTCGCCACGTCGTACGCGTCCTTCTTGAAGTTGCCTGCGCGGTCTTTCGTGAATCCGGTTTCCGGGTTCGACTCGTTCCAGAAGAACTCGACCGCCCGATGTTGGACGTCGTCCAGGAGGGCGTTTCCAGTGAGCTGGGCTTGTCCGAGGGCAATCGCGGCGAGGGCTGTGAGGATCATGCGTGCATTCTACGGCGGCCTGGCGGATTCTCCGCACGGATTGGGGCCATCAAAGAGTTTGTAGAAGTAGAATACACGCGGTTCGTGCTGAACGGGTTCAGTAACCTGGAATTGTTCCGCGCGACCGGAGGAAACATGGCATTCTTGAAGATGAGCGTGATCCTGCTTGCGGTGACCTCGGTAGCCGCATTCCCTCTTCTCGGATGCTCGGGGAGCGACAAGCCGGAGCCGATCGCTTCACCGGAGCGCGTGAATCAGGTGGTCGAGATGCGGAAGCTTTTCGACAAAGTCAAAGGCAACTGGAACGCCTTGTCGCCCGAGGAGCAGGCGCAATATACGAAATACGCGGGTGATGCGAACAAAGCCAAATTCATGTGGAATCGCATGGCCCACCCCGGGCCGAGTTCCAACCCTTGAGCATTAGATCGCAAAAAACGATGTGGGGCGGTTGCGACATTGTGTTGTATCATTTGTGCTGAAAGCGTTCAGCTAGCTGTTACGAGGCACAAACCTCGTTCAGTCAGCGTACGCAGAATCATTCATCTATTCGGTTCGCGCCTGCAAGTTCCGGTTCGGACCCGAACCGGGCGAGAGAGTAGCGGAAGGCATCCAGCTCACGTCAAATCAGATAGGCATCATCCGAGGAATTTCAATGAGTTACCGCAAAGCTGCATTCACTCTCATCGAGCTGCTCGTCGTGATCGCGATCATCGCGATCCTCGCAGCCATCCTATTCCCAGTCTTCGCTCAGGCGAAGGCAGCCGCCAAGGCCACCCAGTCCCTCAGCAATACCAAGCAGATCGGCCTTGGCCAGCAAATGTACATTACGGACAACGATGACGTTTACCCCGAGCGTCGCTTCTGCATGGCTACGACGCCGACGCGGACCGTGTACTCCTGGAAGCAGGCGATGTATCCGTACACCAAGAACACCCAGATCTTCACAGATCCGGTGAACAACGCCGCCAAGTATCTCGATGATACGTCGGAGCCGCTCATTTTGGCCGCGGACGGGAACGCACTGCCGTCCGTGACTAAACTGCCTCAGTTCGCGCGGGGTTATGCGATGAACAATATGGGCTTCTTCCTGAACGGCCAATGGGACGGAAACCCCTGCGACCCGACCACGAACCAAAACACCTTTAACCAGAGCCAAATCCAGAGCGTCGCCAGCGTCGCCGCCCTGTGGGAGACGAAGATGCAGTGGGTGGACGTTGGTTCGTACATCGACTGGGAGAACGGCCCGAACTCGTTTAACGACGACGATGGCGTGCACCGATTCTCCGGCTGGAACTGGGGCGGCGGAAAGTGGGATGAGAAGGCGATGGCCCTCGTTTACATGGACGGCCACGCAAAGCGAACCGCGCACAGCGCGATTTGCGGTTCGCCTGCCGACCAGGTTAACGCATTCGGCTGGATTCGGAACAACCTTACGAATATGGCGCCGGGTGGCGACATGAGCTGGCTCGACACGTATTGCCAGACCATGCCGCAGGCAGTTAAGTAGACATTTCTCGTCTATTCGAAAGCCGCGCCCCAAAAATGGGGCGCGGCTTTTTCCATGCCTACGATCTCGTTTCTGGTATGCGGTTTGGGACCGGGCAGGAGCCTATCGCTTGGCCCCGGGCGCCGGACCCGTTGAACCGCGGATTTCCAAACTGAGCGGGAAAACGATTTGTCTGTGCTCGATGGGTCTTCCCGTAACGATATCCACCAGCAGCTGCGTTGCCGTCTTAGCCATTTCGCCGACCGGCTGTCGGACGCTGGTCAACGGTGGAACACTCCGGTCACACACTCCGAGCGAGTCGAATCCGACCAGCGAGAGGTCGCGCGGTACCTGCAGGCCCATGCACCGAAGGTGCTCCAAAGCGGCCAATGCGACGTCGTCGGACCAAATAAATATCGCTGTCGGCCGGTCGGGCCCCTGAATAAGCTTCAAAAGCTCCTCGAACGGTCCGGCGGGGCTCGCTCCCAGAACTTCGAGGGAGGGGTCCGGAGCGACGTTCGCCGCTTTGAGCGCATGCCTGTATCCGGCGACGCGGTCTCGGCTACTGGCCGACCCATTCGGGCCGTGAACCATGGCGATCCTTGTATGGCCGCAGGCTATAAGATGCTCCGTAGCCAATTTGCCCCCCGCGAAGTTGTCGGCGTCTACCCAGGCTGAATTTGGCTGCGGAGATCGGGTGAAGAACTGGACACACGGGAAGTCGCGCTGAAGCAGCAGGTTCAACGCGGGGTCGTCGGGGTCTCTCAGCATTAAGACGCCGTCCGCCCGGCCATCGCTAAGCACATCGACCTCGCTTTCCGGATCCCCGACGGGCTTGGTGTGCAGCATCAGGTCGTAGCCGAGTTCCACGGCTCCTTCGCACACTCCGCGCATGACCTCGCTCGTGAAGGCGCTAAGGGCGGAGAAGAATTCGCCGTATTGAAACGCGACCGCGATGGTTTCGGTTCTGCGGCTAGCGAGCATTCTCGCAAGCGCGTTCGGGCGGTAGTCGAGTGTTCGCGCTGCCGCGACGACACGCTCGGCCGTTCCTCTGCTAATGCGGGCTTCGACGGAGCGGCCGTTCAGCACGTAGCTCACCGTCACTTTGCCAACCCCGGCCAGCTTGGCAACGTCTTCTATGGTGGATCGTTTTGCGGGCACGAGCTTTAGGGCGCCATTCCTGCCCGCTACGAGTTTAGCATTCGGCATTCGACGCTTCGGCCAGGGCCCGGGCCGCGCGCACCATCCAGGCAGCCGAGCCTGTATACCAGGTCCAGCCGGCGCGACCCGCGTACGGCGAGTCCGGACCGTCGGCATTCCCGGGCATCACGTAGGGCTCAGCGGCATAAAGGTCGGCGTCCTCGGCTGAGCGCACGGGAGGCAGCATCGACCGAAATAGGCTCACGGCGGTCTCCCGGTCACCCATTTTGAGAAACGCCAGGACGGCCCACACCGAAGCATGGCTATACACTCCGCCGTTTTCTCGCAGGCCGGGTGCGTAGCGCGAAATGTAGCCGACGTACTGATCGACGTGCTTGAAAGCGGGCTGCAGAAGAAGCGCTCCGTACGGCGTGAGAAGGCGTTGCCGGACAGAGTCCATCGCCTTCTGCGCCCGCTCGGGAGGGGCGATGCCCGTCAGCACGGCCCACGTCTGAGGGTTCAAGAAAATGCTGCCTTCCGCGTCGCGATGACTGCCGAGGGTGCGTCCGTCGTCTCGGGTTCCTTCGAGATACCACTCTCCGTCCCAGCCATGCTCGTTTACTGCTGCGCGCAGCTCCTCTGCCTCGGCCGCGTAGACGTCGGCCCTATTCTCGAAGCCTTGGCTTCGCAGCACGGGCACGATCCGCTCGAGAATTCCGAATAGGAACATGCCCACCCAGACCGATTCGCCGCGGCCCTCCAGACCGGCATGCGACAGGCCATCGTTCCAGTCGCCGGCGCCAATGAGCGGCAGTCCTCGGGACGACCGAAGACCGAGAGCGCGGTCTATTCCCCGGAGACAGTGATCGAGCAAAGCACCCGACTCTCCAAATGCCTGGGTCTCACGGTTCAGATACCGCAGCGAGTGGCCGAGGGCGAGGTCGTCCGCCGTGGCATCCAGGTACTCCAGCGTGGCATAGGCCAGCCAGAGGCACGTGTCGGAATGGCGACTCTCCACGAAGATGTCTGTGTTCGGGTGCCACCAGTGGCGCACGCCGCCATCCTCGTACATCGCCTCGGCGTGGCGCCCGATCTGCTCGAGCGTCTTGTCCGGCTCGGTGTCGAGGAGCATCAGGCTGTCTTGAAGCTGGTCCCGGTAGCCGTACGCGCCGCCTTGCTGGTAGTAAGCGCACCTGGCATAGAGCCTTCCGGCTATCGCTTGATACGGCAGCCAGGCGTTGACCATGAGGTCCGCGGCCGGCCCATCGGTGCGCACCTTGCCAAGCGAGCAGCGGCTAAGCCATTGCTCCCGCACCTCGCGAAGCATTCGCTCGGCCTCGGCCGGGGCGCAGGCATCGAGCGCGGAAAGGGCGGCGGCCCGATCTCTGGAGGCGGACACAACGTGGACGACAGACCTGGTTTCTCCCGGCGCGAGGTCGACGTCGATCATGCCGGCGGCAATGGGGTCGTCCCAGCGCGGAGTTTCTGAAGGCTCGGCGTCCCCGATCAGCCCACGAGGTTCGGTGGGGGTCCCGCACGGGCCGAGCCAAGTGGCTTTGTCGGTAACCCAGCGTGGAGCGGTGCCGCCATTCCAGCCGAAGGCCGTGTAGATCGGCGTCTCCAGCTCCTCCCGTCGGTGTTCGCGAAGGTTCGGATGCTTCCAGGCGACCAGGCGGCCCGACTCGCGGCCGCTCTCCATGAACAGCCTGTGGAACTCGCGGTGCCAATCGCCGATGCCGCCCAGGTGCAGCTCGTGATAAGCGGCGAGTCGGAGCCTACGGGGCTCGTTCGAGATGTTCCGAATCTCGATGAGCCAGATCTCGGCATCGAGGTGGAGAGGGACGAAAACTGTGTGCCGGGTCTCCATACCCAGGAAGCGCCGCTCGAAGGTAGTGTAGCCGAGACCATGAATTGCACGGTCGACGCCGGCCTTCCTTCTGGTGGGCTGGTAAGTGGTGGACCACAACTCGTTCGGTCGCTCGAGGTCTAGCACGTAGCAGAACCGACCCATTTCGTCTCGAACGAGGTCTTGCTCCCAGCGGGTGATCCGAAATACCTGGCAGTTTTCGAACCATGAAAAGCCGCCACCGACTTGGCTCACGACAAGGCCATAGCGGTCGTTGCTGAGGACATTGACCCACGGTCGGGGAGTCAGAAGGTTCTCCACGACGAAAGCCTTGGACGTAGGATCGAAGTAGCCGTAAGGGTTTTCGACCAGCCGCCCAGGGCTGGCGTCGAGGCGTTCGACGATCATGGAACATTAGTGTACAACCTGCCGGCGGAAACGGTTCAGCTACTGCCCACGGAGCTCGCTGGTAAAGTCTAAGCGTGTCGTCGGTCGAGATCAGAGAAGGGTTCGAGCGAATGGACTTCGAGCGCGTCCACGGCTGGCTGGCAAGCTCTTATTGGACGCCGGGCATCGACCGTGAAATGGTCGAAAAGGCTGCACGCAACTCTTCGCTCGTCGTTGGTGCGTTTCTCGACGGCGAGCAAGTGGGCTTCCTTCGAGTGATCTCCGACAAAACGTCGTTCGCCTGGGTGGCCGACGTGTTCGTCGACGAATCTGCGCGCGGATTGGGCGCCGCCAAGCGGATGATGCGCTATGCCCAAAGTCACCCGGAGCACCAGGGCTTTCGACGCTGGGTGCTGGCTACTCGCGATGCCCAGGGGCTGTACGAAACGTGCGGATTCAAGCTCATTCCCAATCCGCAGAACTGGATGATCTATTTTCCGACCGACCAGCACCCGACTTCGCGCGACTGGTGATCCACGGGCTACGGAGTCCAGCCGTATTGCGCCATATCGACGCGATCGTCGACGAGCGCAACACCTTCGGCTTCCAAGTGACGGCGCTGAAGCACCGCAAGCTGGGGATCGCGTTTTGAAACCCGAAGCTCTCCGGCGCGCGAGACCACCCTCCACCAAGGGACGTCCTCGTCTGTCCGTGCGATCCATCGGCCCACGAGGTAGCCGCTCGTCGGGTGGCTCAGGGCGGCCCCGAGGGCGCCGTACGAGGCGCATCGGCCTCTCGGTATGGACCGGGTAAGCGCGGCAAGCTCGTCGTAGCCTTCAGCCATGGGCGGACGGATGAAGGGTCCAGGCTCGGGGCTCGGACCCTATCGAGGAACGGCTAGTTTCGAAGGACGTTGCCGCGGCCTGTAGGACCGGCGACCTCGACCAGCGCGGTTGAGGGAACGATCAGGTAGATGCCGTCGCCGATCTCCTCCCACGTGCCTTCCTGGGCGTAGTTGACGCCACACATAAAGTCTACGATCTTCTGGCGGGTCTGAGAGTCGGTGCCGGTCAGGTTCAAGATCTGCTGCTCGCCACGCTTCAGCCCATTTGCAGCAGCCATGGCGTCGTCGAACGAGGTGATCTGCCTGCGTACGGTCACGGTGTATCGGTAGGCGGGTCGAATGGCGACCGGGGCGCCGCTTCTGTCGTCGGTCTCGTCCTCGAGGTCCTCATCGGGACGGGTGAACATGCCGGCGAGCTTGCCAAAAAATCCAGGCTTCTCCTGGAGAACCATTTCTTCCATGATCTCTTCTCCCTCCATCTTCGTGGCTCCGGATTTTACTGCGGTCGCGGCCCAAAGAGAGCCGTCCCCACTCTAACGTGTGTTGCTCCTTCCTGGATCGCCACGTCGAAATCTCCGCTCATACCCATACTTAGCCATTGGCTGCCCAGTCTCTCGCCTAATTCGCGGAGCCTGCGGAAATACATCCGCATCTTCTCCGGATCGTCGAGCGCGGGACCGACAGTCATCAGCCCACGGAAATGAACGTGCGTTGAGTTTAGGACCTCTTGGAGGAATTCGTCAACATAATCGACCGACAATCCATTTTTTTGGAATTCATCGGCAATATTTACTTCAATGAGTCCATCGACAACCTTGCAAGACTTGTCGATCTCCCGAAGTTGAGCTTTCGATTCCAGTGTCTGGATCACGTCGAAGGCGTCAGCCGCTTTCCTGGCCTTGTTCGACTGAAGCCTGCCGATGAAGTGCCAGGTCACGTCGGTTGGCAGCGCTGCGATCTTCGGGAGTGCCTCCTGCAGGCGATTCTCGCCGAACTCTTTCTGACCGAGGTCGTACATCTCGAGGAGTGCGGCCACAGGCTGATTCTTGCTTGCGGCAACCAACGTCACGCTCGACGGGTCTCGTCGTGAAGCTTCGCAGGCCTTGGCTACTCTCTGCAGCACTGCGCGATACCGCTCCTCGAGACTCATCGGCCTAGTTTGGCGTGGGGAATAAGTCCGTGCGCTGTTAAGAAAAGTTAAGCTCTGGATCAGAAAAGTCAAGAAATTTGAGGCAAAGTGTTTCAGATATTGTAAGCTGTGCTTGATGGGAGGACTCAGATATCATCCTGTGCCGCCGAGAGACCCGGTGTCGGGAGGGGAGCTCTATATCAGTGAGCTCGCTTGCGACGACAGCGGGGTCACGATCCGCGGCCGGTTCGAAGTGCCTCGATACTCGAAGCTGGATGCCGATCAGCAAGCATTCCTCGAAACTTTTCTGCGCTGCAGGGGAATGCTGAGCAGTGTCGAGCGAGAAATGGGCATCAGCTATCCGACCGTTCGGGCGAGGCTGGACGGGCTGCTGGAGACGTTGGGCCTCACGCCGGCCAAAGAGGACGTCTCCAAGCGCGAGCGTGTCGACGAGCAGAGGCACAAGGTGTTGGAAGAGCTCGAGCGTGGGGACATATCGGTGGAAGACGCCAAGAAAAGACTGGGGGTTTTGAAGTGAGGGAAGAGGTGACTCGAATCAACAAGTTGGTTGCCGAAGGCAAGCTTAGTCCTGAGGATGCAGCCGATCTGATCGACGCGTTCTACGCGAGCAGGGGCGACGCACCTCCGGAGGAAGTGGCCGAGGGCGAGCGCCAGACGCCTCCACCTCCGCCTCCCGGCGCTACGAAGGATCCTTTCAAGGGTCTTATCGAGGGGATAGAAAAGATGGCCCGTGAAGGGGTCGATTCGGTCAATTGGAAAGAGGTTTCGCGTCAAGCGCGCGAGTCCGCCAAGAAGGGAATCGCGGTGATCAGCGAAGGGCTGGGTGAGATAAGCAAAGGCAAGGTGCATATCGGCTGGCTCGGCACGCAGGAAACGCGCGAGATCAAGCTGCCTCTTTCGCTCGGAGAGGGGAAGACTCTCAAGATCGAGAATGCATGCGGCGATGTGAAAATTAGCGGAGGAGCTTCTTCCGGCTCGGTAACAGCTTTCGTCAATGTGAGGGGCGCCACTACCGAGGATGCGAAAGCCAAGGCCGACGCGTTCACTTTGATCGTCGAAGAAAGCGACCACTTGGTGCTCGTGAAGCAGCCGGATGTCAGCGGCCTCGGCGTCGACCTTCTTGTCGAGGTGCCCGATGGCACGCCTATCGACCTCAGAACGGAATCCGGCGATGTTCGGGTGATGGATACGCGCGCGGCGGCGCGAGTCTCTTGCCGCTCGGGAGACATCAAGCTTTCTGGACTGAATGGCCTGATCGATCTGAGCACGGAGAGCGGCGACGTGACCGTGGAATCGACCGAGACCACCTCTCTCACAATCGAGAACAAGTCCGGAGATATCAAGCTGGAAGGCGTTCATGGCACCATCAATGCCCGCACAGCGTCGGGCGATGTGCGTTTGCGAGAATGCGGCGGCAAGGCTATCGCCGTCGAGACCGTTTCGGGCGACGTGGATGCGGAACTCGATCAACCGGTGGCTGGGCTCAACATCCGCACGGTGAGCGGTGGCGCCGAAATCAAGGTCCCGGATGGGAGCGACTGCCGTGTCAGTCTTTCCAGCCTTCGGGGCGAAGTCGAGTGCGACCTCGATCTCCAAGACGAGGCAAGGGAGGATCAACGGATCACGGGTCGTCTGGGCGAGGGATCGGGGGTTCTCGACGTGAGTGCCGTTACCGGCGACATTACGCTCGAATATCGGTCCGCCGAAGTTCACTAAGATAAAGGGCCGCCCGATTGGGCGGCCCGAATGTCCCCGAACTAAAAGTCGTTACGCGGCGGCGAATAGCGACACCGACGGCTCGAGAAGCTCTCGCAGGCTCAAGCGCGCGCGGTTGAGGCGGCTCTTCACGGTGCCGATCGGAAGGTTCAGTGCGCAAGCGATATCCTCGTAGCTCATCATCTCCGCGTGGTACATGAGGATGATGGCCCGCTGATATTCGGGCAACTGCTCGATCGCTTCGGAGATCTTCGATACTCTGGCCTTGCTGACCGCGATCGCGTGCGGCGACGGCATCTCGGCCTCGATCTGAAGCGGCATCTCGCCGTCTTCCGTGTGGACCACGTCGTCGAGACTGGCGGCGGAGCGCGACTTCTGCTTCTTCCTCAGATCCAGGAAGCAATTCGTGATGATCCGGTAGAGCCAGGTTGGGAATGCGCTGTTGCCTTGGAATGACCCGAGAGCCCGAAACACTCGCACGAAGGCTTCGGCCACCACATCGGAGGCTTCATCCTGGGATCGCGTTAGACGAAATGCGTAGGTGTATGCGCGGGCTTTATGCCGGTTGACGAGCGCGTCGAACGCGTTCGAGTCTCCGTTCTGGAATCGCTCGATAAGGATCTTGTCGTCTGCTTGAACCTTGCCACTGATCATTGTTGTACTCTCCCTAGCTTCGTATCCTGGGAGAGCTTCGGCTCTTTGGCCGTTTAGTCGAAACCGCCGCTCTCCCAAGTGCGGCTCGACTTTCTGAGGCGCTTGCGCGTTGTCCGCGTCGTTAGCCGTCTGACACTTTTAGTATGACCCAATATTGCGCCGAACAGCGCAATTTTTCGTTGTCCGGCATAATTTTTTTACGAAGCTGGGCTTTCCAGGTTCAAAGCCGGATAGGAAGAAGGTCCCGACTTCAAGGGCGCGTGTTGGCTGGACCGATAAACGAGGTTGGCCGCGCTAACTTCGGGGCCAGGCGTGTTCGTTAAGCGGCAGTGGGCTCCGTCTGCGGCTGGATCATCGGAGTTCGTTTCGCAAAATTCATTCCAGTTGCCTGCATCGGGCGATGCCCTCTCTTGTTTTGGGCTCCCCGCTTGCGCTTCTTCTGAACGGCTGGATGGGGTACCGGGAGGTGTCTTGCCGGGCATGGCGGCCGAGTGGCGCTTTGCGGGGCTTCCTCGTCGGCATCTCCGGGCCGGTCGGCGTAGAGAACCGACAACTCACGGTCTCGTCGCTCTTTCGCGAGCCTGCGGAGCATATCGCCCTCCGATGGAATTCCGAACTTGCAATCGAAAATCATGGGTTCCGATAGGTAATACAGGCGCGGGGATACGTTTTCCCTCAGGTTATTGCGGAATTGCGCGCACGAGCAAAAAACGACGCGCCGGGTCGGGCGGTGGGGATGGACACCTGGGGCCGTTTGAGTCTGGGCTACAGGCTCGATTTGGTCGGAGCGCGAGGTTTCACGACTGCACCGGTGTAGTGTGGGCCCGGGTAGAGGGGCGGATGCGGCAAAATGCATCAGGGCTCGAGGGGAAGAGGCCATGGGGGAGAGTACTTGCGTGAGGCATGACGCGGAGCTTTTGGGAACTAACGAGCCGTTTTGCAAGGAGGAAGCGAAGTAATGCCGCCGGCCACTAGTCAAGCCCAACGGGCCGAGCTTCACAAGACAATCTGGCGCATCGCCAACGATCTTCGTGGGAGCGTGGATGGTTGGGATTTCAAGTCCTATGTACTCGGCATGCTCTTCTACCGGTTCATTTCCGAGAACCTCACCGCGTACATCAACAAACTCGAACGAGAGGCAGGAGAGAAAGACTTCGACTACGCCAAGCTCTCGGACAAAGAAGCGGAGGTCGGTCGCAAAGAAACCGTAGACGAAAAGGGCTTCTACATCCTGCCATCGGAACTATTCGCAAACGTCCGGAAGAGGGCCAAGAACGATGAAAACCTAAACGAGACGCTTGAGCGGGTTTTCAATAACATCGAGGGATCGGCAGTCGGAACCGAGAGCGAGGATGACCTGAAGGGGCTGTTCGATGACCTCGATGTGAATAGCGCCAAGCTTGGCCAGTCCGTTGCGAAGCGAAACGAGAAGCTCGTCAAGCTCATGGACGCCATCGGAGACCTGCCGCTCGGCAACTACGAAGACAACTCAATTGATCTCTTCGGAGACGCATATGAGTTCCTCATGACGATGTACGCCTCACAGGCGGGCAAGTCGGGGGGCGAGTTCTTCACGCCTCAGGAAGTCTCTGAGGTGCTTGCCAGGATCACGGTGGTTGGCAAGACGGAGGTGAACAAGGTTTATGACCCGGCTTGCGGGTCGGGGTCGCTGCTGCTCAAGTTCGCCAAGGTGCTCGGCAAGGAAAATGTCCGACTG